>NZ_PIBO01000016.1:0-92877 GCF_002806725.1 Raoultella sp. T31 | reverse complement strand
CTGACGCCGGAAGAGTACCGGCTGATGGCTGAAACACCGGAAATCTCAAAAAGTGTGTGGAACTAAAACGGGTGTGCTTACAATACCCATACCGGACTCGGCAACGGCCATTTTTGCGAGCGGTATGCGAGCACCAGCAGCAGCCAGAGCGGCGGCGCGGAAAATTTTGTCTACCTTCTCTTGAGGGAATTTAGCAAATTCGGCTTGAGCTATTTTTACCCGGTTAACTAAATCATTAAGCGATATTATACTTGCTGTGTACTCATTTTTGGATAATGATAAAGCCTCAGTCTGTTCAGCTGATTGATTATCAATGATTGACATGTAATATCCCCAGGAATTAATGAAAACTATCAATGGATTGGTTTCTCTTAAAAAAACAATCCATTGATATAAGGATAATATAAGTAGGTTGCTTTGCTTTTTTACATTGACTTCAGAAAAAGTATAATACAAGTTAATCACATGCACTTTTATCATTTTTTATGAGGTAGGATTTTGAAAACCAACATTAATGCGATTGTGTTGGTTGCGGAAAACCCTACCTGTGGTATAATTAATGTCCGTTCTTTTAAATATTTAAATTACCCTTGAGGCTGAAAGAAACCTTCATTAATGCGGCTAAGTTTCTGGAGTTGTTGTAAATGTTTTTTTCGGCATTTTTTAAAATAACATCAAGAGGTTCAACTTTATTTAGGATGCTAAAGACAGCATCAATCCCGCAGGAATAAACCATTTCGAACCCTTCGCCATAAACACCTGAGATTGCAATTACAGGTACGTCATATTTTTTTGCTATCCTAGCAACACCAGTCGGTACTTTACCATTTACAGTCTGACTATCGATCCGACCTTCTCCCGTAATAACAAGATGCGCATCCTTTATCTTGCTCTCGATATTTAAACTTTCTGAAATCAAGCTAAATCCAGGCTTTAATTCGGCATTAAAAAAAGCTAAAAAGGCAGCGCCTAAACCACCTGCAGCTCCCCCCCCAGCAACACCACTCACGTCGACATTGAACTTTTCATAGATAACTTTTGAAAAATTCTGCAAATTTTTATCAAGTTTTATTACCATTTCAGAAGTAGCGCCTTTTTGTGGACCAAATATATAAGACGCCCCATTTCTACCGAGTAAGGGATTTGTTACATCACATGCTATTTGAAAAGAACATTTACTTATCCGAGGGTCAAAATGAGAAATATCTATATATTTTAAAGATGCCAGACCACAACCTCCACGTGGAATTGATTTTCCATCGATATCAAGTAGATCTACACCAAGTGCTTGCAACATGCCTGCACCACCATCGTTTGTTGCACTACCTCCTATGCCAATAATAAAGTGCGTGGCACCATAATCTAATGCTTTCCTTATAAGTTCACCAGTGCCAAAAGAAGTCGCATAAAGTGGATTTCTTTTTTCTTGTGATATTAATTCTAATCCACTTGCAGTAGCCATCTCTATGAAGGCAGTTTTCTTATCGAGTGATAAGCCAAAGTATGACTGTATTCTTTCCCCATTAGGGTTTGTTACCTCAGTTGAAATAATACTTCCACCGCTAGCTTCTACCATTGTGATGAGGCTTCCTTCTCCTCCATCAGCCATTGGGCATTTAATACACTCAGCTTCAGGAAATATTTCTTTGAAGCCTTTTTCTATAGCATTTGCTACATTTAAAGCTGATAAGCTCTCTTTGAAAGAATCTGGAGCGATGACAATTTTCATAGAAATCCTTAAAATAAAATTAAATACGCCGAGAACCCATCAGCTATTTATAGACTATTATTTTGGTTCGTCAATTATCAAAATCATAATCAGACCAATTACTGCGCACACCCCAAAGTAGGTAAATACAGAGGTAAAGTGCCCGGTCTGATCCAGCAAGAATCCAGCTGCCATTGGTGAAACAAAACCACCCAAATTCCCCCCGCTGTTTACCACAGAAATAGCAATTGGATAATTCTTTCTGTCGACTACCCCCATTGGATATGCAGTGAAAGCAGGCCAACCAATGTTAAGAAGAAAACCTACGAAGAACAATGCAGTACCAACCAGTACAGTGTTCTGAGGTACATTAATCATGATAATCATCATAACAATGGTCGCTACGGCAGTAAATAACATTGTTGGTTTGCGACGTCTCCCAAAAATATTATCTGATATCCAACCACCGAAGATTGATCCAATAAATCCGCCAACGAATGGCATCGCGGCAACAAATCCCATTTTTACGAAAGAGAAACCTTTCTCATTCACTAAATATGATGGAATCCATGTCAATATTCCATATAGGATACTAACCATCATAAAGTATGCAACTGCATTGCCTATGATGTTTTTTGATACAAAGATCTTTGATGCGGTATCGATAGGTTTCAAATCTTTAACTTTAATGAACTTATCTAATTTATTGAATTTGCTATCGATAATTATATTGCCGGTTTTTTCTTCAGTATTGTTGCTGCCCTCAGTTGAACGAATGTATTCAAGTTCACTTTGTGATACATAACGGCTATCTTCTGGTCTGGATTTAACAAACAGATACCATATCAGTGCCAAGAAAAGACCCGGAATCGCAAAGCTAAAAAATACCCAACGCCATCCATAAGTTAAAGAAATCCAAACAACAAGTGGCGGTACAAGGATAGGGGAAAACATTGTTGATGCAATATAAATGCCTGTCGCAGTTGCTTTTTCTTTTGGTGGGAACCAGTTGTTAATTATCGATGTTAAACCTACTGGAGTAGGGCCTTCTGTAATACCAAGTCCTAGTCTCATCCATTTAATAGCAAATGCAGACGACGCGGTACCAATCAACCATGTGAATGCTGAAAAACCAAGGATTGATAGCGTTACGATGCCTCGCACACCTCTTTTTGCCATTAAAAAGCCAGCTGGAATTTGGCAAAGAGCATATCCAAGGAAGAACATACTTGCTATTTGACCCGCTTCGAAGTTACTAAGGTGAAACTCCTCTGTTATAAATGGAAGAACTGCACCTATGTTTGAACGATCTGCATAATTAACAGCATATACAGCAAAAATCAATGCCAATACAACCCATCTATAATTGGTTTTTGGCTTTGCCAAATTTAATTCCATAGCTTTCATGGTGTATTCTCTTTTGTAGGGTAAAAGATAATATTGCTTTATGGTGTTCCTTTTTATTAACGTCACTTTCACTTAAGGTAGCCATATAAAATAAATGGCTACCAAGTGTTGGTTCTCATATATTCTATTTTCTACCGAATAAGGAGTGCATCGTATTTTTCAGAACGGGATATAAACTCTCATATATATGATAGTTTTGATCATAAAGTGCTTTTGTTTTTTTATCCTGACTTGGTTTAAAACTTAAATCTTCGGTTCTTAAGATAGGTAAGTCCGGGTCATTTATACCACAGAAGAAACCAGACCCTGTGGCACCTATCATTGCAGCACCAAATGCAGCTGCATCGCTCGTTTTTGCGACGTTATATTCTACGTCAAGGATATCTGCCTTAATCTGAGTCCATAACAAGTTTCGCGACCCTCCCCCAACACTTAATAGCTCATCAAGTTTAAACCCCCATCTTTCATATGCGATTTTAAGTATTTGCTTCATACCATACGCGGTGCCTTCCATTGCGGCTCTGATTAAATCATTACGATTATGAGACAATCTCATTCCCAACCAAGCGCCAGAGGCTTTTGCATCCCAAATTGGACTTCTTTCTCCAGCAAGATAGGGTAGATAAATTAATCCATTAGCCCCAGGAACCGATTTTTCTGCAAACTTTTCCAGCTCATTAAGATTATTAATCTCTGGCCACACTGACTCACTTAACCACCCAAATGTTCCACCTGCGGTTGACATAGCACCATGAGCCAGCCACTGGTTAGGTACCACATGATATCGGTTCATAAATCTGCAATCGAAAATCGGGTTTTCAAGGCAAAAAGTAATAACTCCAGAGGTTCCGGTAGATTCAAATGCAGTACCGCCATCAATAAGTCCTACTGCAAACGCTGATGCGGCAGTATCAGCAGAACCAAGTACAATGGGCGTTCCTTCTTTCAATCCCGTAATTTCACTTATTACATAATTTATTTTCCCCACCACAGAGATACACTGATAAATAGGCGGTAAAATATTGTAATCAAATTTCCAAAACTTTAATAATTCTTTTGACCATTTTGGTGATGAAGCCAAAGCAACTGCACCAGAATAGGATGCCTGAGTCGGATCGATGCCAATTTTGTTCGCACCAAGACGCAATGCCAGGTAACCATTAAAGAGTGTGACTTTATACACTCTTTTCATTAACTCAGGCTGCTGCTGCTGTAACCATCCGAGAGTTCCAACCCAACATGCGGAGGGGCTAGGGCTGTTGTGTGTTAAAGAACTAACAAATTCTTTCTCCGCACCTAAAGTTTGATGGATAAAGCCTTCGGAGCGACCATCAAGATATGTAATCGCATTGCAAACAGGTTTCTTATCAGCATCAAGCAAAACCAATGTTGGACACGCTACTGACAGACCAATTGAAACGATGTTATCGACTTTTGCTGTTACATCTTTGATAGCATCAACTACATGCTCCCAGTATTCATCAAGATCCAATTCATGATGAACTGAGGATTTAGATATTATTTTGGTTTCTCTTGATGCTTTCGCGAGCAGCTCTCCGTGAAAGTTAAAAGCGCATACTTTTACACTGCTACTACCTGCATCAATACCTAAATAGGCTTTATCCATCATCAATGCCTCCATCCGAAGCAGTTATTTGTTATTGATAATAACCTTTACCGCATCGCCATTTTGAGCGTAATTGAAAGCATCATTTATCTCATCCAGACTAAGCCTGTGTGTTATTAGTTTCTCAACATCAACCTGCCCTGAAGAGATAAGCGAAAGGGCAGTACGGTAACCTTCTCGACTTAGTGCACTCGCTCCGGTAATGATAAGTTCATTATAGTGAATGAGATTTACATCAATACTGGACATATCATCTTTCGAGAAACCAGCAAACAGATTGGCGCGCCCTCCTTTTCGTAATAACTCGAATGCGGAGTTAACAAGAGAAGGGATTCCAATTGCCATGATAACGACATCTGCACCTACACCGTCTGTTTCTGACATAACAAAATCTTTGAGGTTTTGTTTACTGGAATCGATGGCATGGTCTGCCCCAATCGCAAGTGCCGCTTCCCGTCTCTTTTCACTGAGTTCGCTGACAATCACATTGGAGGCACCTGACAATTTCGCCAGAATAATGTGCATCAAACCAATGGGACCGGCACCAATAACGACGACAGTATCACCAAGTTCGATTCCGACATTTTTTTGTCCATTAATACAACAAGCAAGAGGTTCCGCAAGTGCAGCAGCATCAAACGACACTGAATCAGGAATTTTAAAAACATTGCCTGCTTCGAGTGCAATCGCAGGTACTTTTAAGTATTCTGCAAAGGCACCATTAAACTCATAACCAATCGCCTGCCGGTTTTTACAAACGTTTTCTTTGCCACTGCGACAATAAACGCATGAACGGCATGGAACAACAGGATCAACAGCAATGCGATCCGAAACTTTAAACTGAGTAACGCCTTTGCCGACATCGACCACTTCACCAGCGAACTCATGACCAATTACCGAAGGAAAGCGCACACCTTTAGTTTTTTTTCCCATCACAATACGGCTGTCTGTACCACAGAGTGCCGCTGATTTGACTCGAATAACAAGCTCACCTTCATCAGCAACGGGTTTATCAATATCGGTAATTTCAAGTTTATTAGCTTCAAATAGCACTGCTGCTTTCATAATTAGATCCTCAGTAATGATACTAAATGGTTATTTGCCGCCAGCTTGTTTATAAACAGCAATGGCTTCGTCAACACTGCAATCATCGTTAATCATTGCATCTAATGCTCTGATAACAGCCGTAGGGTTCTCGTGTTGCCATACAAATCGACCGTAAGTAACACCACCAACTCCGATATCGAGTGCCTGGCGAGTATTAGTCAGGAAACTGACTAAGTCTTTGCCCATGTCACCACCAGCCAGAGCTACCATTGCAGGGCAGCAATCCACGACTTCTTTAAATGTATCTGCCGACCCTGACCAAAGGGTTTTAATAATATCCACACCAAGCTCTGCGCCAGCACGGACGCAATACGCTAAATTTTTAGGATCAAAGGAATTTTCAACCATTGGCCCTTTAGGGTAAATATGCGCTACGACAGGTAAGCCAGCTGAACCTGCTGCTTTGGTAATTTGCCCAAGGAAGCTTAATTGCTGTGCTTGTTCAGGACCGCCCATGATACAACCTACCGAGATTGCATCTGCACCAAGACGAATGGCTTCTTCTACATCAGCCACAGGAGTATCATAAGCTTCATGGTAAGGAATTGAATAACTAGTAGCCTTCATAATTACTGAAATATCTGATGCAGCATATGGAGGGAATACTTTTTCAATAATTCCTTTGTGCATTGTAATCGCGTCTGGTTGCCCGGCAACAACTTGCTCCATTACGGTGTTAATTTGTCCTATGCCCGGCAGTACACCACGAGTAATAGGATGATCCATGGTAATAGCAAGCAGGCGACCAGATTTTTTATTTAACAGGCGTTTTAAACGAATTTCTTTACCCAAGAACATATTTTATATCTCCATATTTAATTGCAACGATTTATTGATTAACGATATTTTTTGGACATCCGGAAAGATATGAATTTATGTTATCAATTAGCATATCTGCTAATGTTTGAATAGCTTCAACACTTGCCCACGAAATGTGTGGCGTCAAAATGAAATTAGGTAGTGAAGTTAATTTCATTATTAATTCATCTTTCCCTGGTGGTTCATTTACAGCAACATCAAAGGCAGCTCCGGCGATATTACCATTCATTAGAGCATTATAGAGTGCGGTTTCATTAACAATGCCGCCGCGAGCCGTGTTAATAAGAAGCGCTTCCTTTTTCATCATTTTAAACTCTCTTTCTGAAATCATATCTTTGGTTGATTTTAAAAGAGGGCAATGGATGGTGATAATATCACTTTCTTGTATAACTTGGTCGAAGTCTGTGTATAAAGGTCCCATGTTTGAGACTCCTTTATACGAAGAGAATAATACTTTCATTCCGAATGCTTTAGCGAGTTCGGCAACTTTTTTACCTAAAACGCCGTCACCAATGATACCTAATGTTGCATCAGAAAGATTCTTGATTGGGTAATCAAAAAAACAAAACTGCTCCGATTGGATCCATCTTCCTTTCTGAACTGCCTGATGGTAAGCAGCGATGCTTCTTCTTAAAGTTAACATTAATGCAAATGTATGCTCTGGCACAGTATCAATTGCATAATTCTTAATGTTTGAAACGGGGATTTTTTTAATCTTACAGGCTTCTAAATCGATGACATCAGTTCCAGTAGCTGCAACGGCGATGAATTCTAATTTTTTGGCTTCATCAAGGATATCACTTGTTATTTTGACTTTATTCGTAATTATGATTTCAGCATCCTTGATTCTGTCAATAATTTCATCTTTATTTGTTCTAATGTAACAAGCCAGGTCATAGGGAATATCCAGTTTTTTTTAATTTTACTTCACCAGGAAATGTTCCGTAATCCAGGAATACTACTTTTTTCTTTTTCATCGGATAAGCACCTTGAATCATTCACCATGCAATGACAAAAATATAATCCATTTGTTATGTTAATCGCATTGTGCAAGTGCACAGATATATTTTTAATATGGCTTATTTATTTGTAAAAAATCACAATCCAATGCCGCTTCTGTCACATATGTATGTCTCAGATCATTTCGATTCTGCTGTATGACGATAGAAGACAGTGAAAAATGGACAGGGCTAAGTGAGTATATTTTCAATCAGAGGTAACTTACATTGTATAAAACCCAATGAGCGCAAGCGAGCTGTAGCTCACCTGACGCTGTCTGAGCGCGAGGAAATACGAGCCGGTTTGTCAGCCAAAATGAGCATCTGCGGGCGCTGAATATCCAGATCCAGCGAGTGGAGCAGATCAAAGTGCGTCATATTGAATGCTACATCGAGGAACGACTGGAGCAGGATATTGGTCAACGGACGCTGCAAAACGAAATGGCGGCATTGCGATCTGTGTTGAAACAGGCGGGACGCCGACAGGTGGTGGAGCATCCGCGCCTGACCAATAAGGCGCTGGGGTTGTCGGGTGCTTCGCGCAACGGCACGCGCCGCGCCATCACGCCGGAACATTATGAAAAGGTGATGGAGAAGGCCCGCGCACAGGATGCGGGACTGGCGACAGCGCTGGAGATTGCGCGGCTGATGGGGCTGCGTTCACAGGAAGCGGTGCAAAGTTCGCAGTCGCTAAAGACATGGCTGAAAGCCATTGAGCGCGGGGAAACCCGGCTGAAAGTGGTGTTTGGCACCAAAGGCGGGCGTCCGCGCTATACGACGATTCTGGACACTGACGCAGTCAGAAAGGCGCTGGAAAAGGCATTACCTGTTGCAAAACAGCATAATGGCAGACTGATCGACAAGCCTGACCTCAAAACGGCGATGGATCACTGGCACAAGCAGGCGACTAAAATCGGGCTGACGGGCGAATTTTCCCCGCACTCCCTGCGTTATGCCTGGGCACAGGATGTGATCCGCCATGATCTGGCGCAGGGATTCAGCGAAAAGGAATCCCTGGCACTGACCGCGACGGATCTGGGCCACGGCGACGGTCGCGGACGCTGGGTGAAACAGGTCTATGGCTACCGCTGGAAAGAGGAATAACGATTTTCATGAATGGCGCAAAATCAGACAGCGATAATATATCTGGCGCAAATTCTCATGACACATTTCTGAATAAACTGGCTGCACCACAAAGGGAAAGGGCATAAAGGTTTTAAGGGTAACAGCGCCTTACCGGAAAGGGCCGGTACTCGCGCAGTCCTGAATGTTTATGCCAGCAAAATACGCGTTTTGTTAATCGCACCATTAGCCGCCGCGTACAACCCAGGCACCACACAGCGGTATTTCCCCAATCTGCATAATCCACGGTTCATTAACTGACCGCATTTCATCTTCATAGTCGCGACAACACATCATGGGCTAACGCGCTCACAGATAGCCATAGCGTGTTAAACAAGTACGCCAGTAAGTACGCGAGAGGAAAAATGAGAAGATTTCAATAAGAGATGGTGATGTAACTCTTTGATTTTTATGGTGCCGATAAGAGGAGTCGAACCTCCGACCTTCGCATTACGAATGCGAGCCAACTTCAAATTGAAGTACAAATAAAAATATAAATTAATTAAACATTACAGTCAACAAGTTAGAGTTCAAATAACGGTTCAACGTATAAATGGTAACTTCATTGCGTTTTCTCTTAATCCTCTGGAATCATTCTTAATGCTGCATCACGTTCATCATTTAACATGCTGCCTACAAACGAACTTTGTGAGGCAAAGTATTTTACTCCCGGGCCAAGAGCACCAACACGCTTTAAAATACGTTGCTGCGCTGCATAAGCTGGCTTTATTCTACTATCAACATCTCTCCACCATTTGAGACCATATTTTCTAATTATCTTCCCCTTTATTCTTTTAAAATACTCCTTACTATCCTCACCCTTATAAGAGACTAATACACTAGCCCAGATCATTTTCTTGTGAATAGATAATGGCCTATACTCCCGCTCAATTAAATCAATTCGAACATTAGGATGTAAAAGCAAACTACCATCAAGTATTTTACGTTTTATCCACAAACGTCTGGCACACTCATAGATGCTTTTCTTGACTTCTTTTTCAAGATATCTGGTATAAGTTGCCCAAGTTTCTAGTTCATCAACTAATGATAATTTCTCAATTAGAGTTTGCTGTTCGGTATTAAAATTGCTAAGCATGAATAATCCCTTCTATTGCAGCAACATAAATTAATAATACATCTGTATTTGTTATTTTATCAGGCCATCCAAATAATCCGCCCACACCAGCAACCACTTCCGGCACTCAGCATCATACTTATACAAATTATAAATACCTTCAACGCCGCCACGTGTATGCCCCAATACGGCCTCTGCTACCTCATTTGGACACTGCAAACGAGATAACCCCGTTCGTACTGTACGACGCAGATCGTGCGGCGTCCAATGAGGTATATCAAGCATTTGACCGCTTTCACGTAAACGCCATGAGTTTTCAGTTAGATACTTCTGCTGAATTGGCTTCTTAGTGGCTTGCGAAGGAAACAGATATTTGTCAGAGGTAAGGTGTAGAACTTTGAGAAAGTCGATTGCCTGATCAGATAACTGTACGTAGCGCTCTACCCCTGTTTTGGTTTCTCGCAGATGAATAGTGCCTTTTTCAAGATCAACATCCTTCCATGCCATATTGCAGACTTCACCGGTACGACACCCGGTCCAGAGAGTCAGACGTAACACGTTTTTGATCGTTGGCGTGTAAGCCGAACCCGGAAGCCATTTAAGGAATTTTGCTAGCTCGTCCTCGCTCAGTACTCGTGTTCCACGTCCGTTTGTGAGCTTGATTCTGGTCTGTCGTAAGCTGGATTTTGCTAACAGCGCCGGATTCGCAAAGCTGTCATCAAAGCGCCCAAGGCCAATTGCAAACTCATAAGCGAGTGAAAGTTCCCTCAGTACATTCCCAGCCTGTACGGTTGCCCCTCGGGCTACAATGCCATTGATTAAATTAATGACATCCTGGCGCGTAATCTCAGCAGCATTCCGGGTTCCTAGGCTTTTGACGGCATCACCATAAAGAGTACGACGGACTTCGGCCTGCCCTTTCGGTTTTCTGGCACCGGGTATGATCTTTCCGTCCTTCGTTTTACGATCCTCAATACGTTCGGTAAGATACAGTTCAACTAATCCCTGTACGGTCAATTCAGGGATTTTAGCTTGTTCAGCCTCAATCGCACGCTGGATCTTATCTTTTTTGAGTTCAGTCGCAGGGCACCGACCTTCCTGTCGGAGGAGCTTTAATTCGTGGAGTTTAAGACGTGCAGCGGCGAGAGAAGTCTGCGGGAAGTTACCAATTTTAACCTGAGCAAGCTTGCCAGTCAGAGGACTTGTGTAACGGTAGAAAAATGACTTAACCCCGGTTGCACCACAGGAGACACGTAAGCCACGATTTTCGCCTACATCAGCCTTATCTTTATCGCCTGGCTTCATCATTTCTACCGCTTTAAACGAAAGTGGCTTTCCCTCTTATTTTCCTGCCATAAAGACTCCGTTATCATGCACCTTATGCAGTCATGAACATAAATGTAGGTTGCGCTGTATGTGCCCATATTTTACCAGGCTATAGGTTGGCAAGCTACACTTTAACCTACATTTAAATGTAGGATTTCATGATATCCGATGAGACAACGTGAAACCTAATGATAACCATAAAAACCAATAACTCATTAAAAATTAAGAGAATGGACATCACAAGCCGATGAGTACAATAGAAAGTTTAGACTCGCACACCCCAATGATGCAGCAGTATCTTAAGCTGAAAGCTCAGCACCCGGAGATCCTGCTGTTCTATCGTATGGGGGACTTTTACGAGCTGTTTTATGACGATGCGAAACGCGCATCGCAACTGCTCGATATTTCGCTGACCAAACGCGGCGCCTCGGCGGGCGAGCCGATCCCTATGGCCGGAATCCCACACCATGCGGTGGAAAACTACCTTGCCAAACTGGTCAATCAGGGCGAATCGGTAGCCATTTGCGAACAGATTGGCGACCCGGCCACCACCAAAGGTCCGGTCGAGCGCAAGGTGGTGCGTATCGTCACGCCCGGCACCATCAGCGATGAAGCGCTGCTGCAGGAGCGTCAGGATAACCTGCTGGCCGCTATCTGGCAGGACAGCAAAGGCTTTGGCTATGCGACGCTGGATATCAGCTCCGGTCGTTTTCGCCTGAGCGAACCGGCCGACCGTGAAACCATGGCCGCCGAGTTGCAGCGTACCAACCCGGCTGAACTGCTGTATGCCGAAGATTTTGCCGAGTCGGCGTTGATTGAAGGCCGCCGCGGCCTGCGCCGCCGTCCGCTATGGGAGTTTGAAATCGACACCGCGCGCCAGCAGCTGAATTTACAGTTTGGCACCCGCGACCTGGTCGGTTTCGGCGTCGAAAACGCGCCGCGTGGTCTCTGCGCCGCCGGCTGCCTGTTGCAGTACGTCAAAGATACCCAGCGCACCTCCCTGCCGCATATTCGCTCTATCACGATGGAGCGCCAGCAGGACAGCATTATCATGGACGCGGCAACCCGCCGTAACCTTGAGATAACCCAGAACCTGGCCGGTGGTTTCGACAATACGCTGGCGTCGGTGCTCGACTGCACCGTAACCGCGATGGGCAGCCGGATGCTCAAACGCTGGCTGCATATGCCGGTACGCGATACGGTGGTGCTCGTCGAACGTCAGCAAACCATCGGCGCACTGCAGGAGCGTTACAGCGAACTGCAGCCGGTGCTGCGTCAGGTGGGCGATCTGGAACGTATTCTGGCGCGACTGGCGCTGCGCACCGCGCGTCCGCGCGATCTTGCCCGCATGCGTCATGCGTTCCAGCAGTTGCCGACCCTGCGCGAGATGCTGGCCGACGTCGGCTGCGCGCCGGTCCAGAAGTTGCGCGATAAAATGGGCGAGTTCAGCGAACTGCGCGAACTGCTCGAACGCGCGATTATCGATGCGCCGCCGGTGCTGGTGCGCGACGGTGGCGTTATTGCCCCCGGCTACCATGAAGAACTCGATGAATGGCGCGCGCTGGCGGATGGCGCCACCGATTATCTCGATAAGCTGGAAATTCGCGAACGCGAAAGGCTAGGGCTGGACACGCTGAAGGTCGGTTACAATGCCGTTCACGGTTACTACATCCAGATCAGCCGCGGCCAAAGCCAGCACGCCCCGATTCACTACGTCCGTCGCCAGACGCTGAAAAACGCCGAGCGTTACATTATTCCGGAACTCAAGGAGTATGAAGACAAAGTACTGACGTCGAAAGGGAAAGCGTTGGCGCTGGAGAAACAGCTCTACGAGCAGCTGTTCGATATGCTGCTGCCGCACCTTGCCGACCTTCAGCAAAGCGCCAGCGCGCTGGCGGAGCTGGATGTGCTGGTAAACCTCGCCGAGCGTGCGGAAACCCTGAACTACTGCTGCCCGACCTTTAGCGATAAACCGGGTATCCGCATCAGCGAAGGCCGCCACCCTGTGGTTGAGCAGGTTTTGAAAGAACCTTTTATCGCCAACCCATTAAATCTGGTCCCGCAGCGGCGGATGCTGATTATTACCGGCCCGAATATGGGCGGTAAAAGTACCTATATGCGTCAGACTGCGCTGATTGCGCTGCTGGCCTGGATAGGCAGCTACGTCCCGGCGGAAAAAGTTGAAATCGGCCCCATCGATCGCATCTTTACCCGCGTCGGCGCGGCCGATGACCTGGCAAGCGGCCGTTCCACTTTCATGGTCGAAATGACCGAAACCGCCAATATTCTGCACAACGCCACCGAACACAGCCTGGTACTGATGGATGAAATCGGCCGCGGAACCTCTACCTACGATGGCCTGTCGCTGGCGTGGGCCTGTGCGGAAAGTCTGGCCAATAAGATTAAGGCACTGACCCTTTTTGCCACCCACTACTTCGAACTGACCCAGCTGCCGGAGAAAATGGAAGGCGTGGCGAACGTCCATCTTGATGCGCTGGAACATGGCGATACCATCGCCTTCATGCACAGCGTCCAGGATGGCGCCGCCAGCAAAAGCTACGGTCTGGCGGTTGCCGCGCTGGCGGGCGTGCCTAAAGAGGTGATTAAGCGCGCGCGGCAGAAATTGCGCGAGCTGGAGAGCATTGCCCCAGGCGTTGCCGCCACGCAGGTCGACGGTACGCAGATGTCGCTGCTCTCCGCCCCGGAGGAGACCTCGCCGGCGGTAGAAGCCCTGGAGAACCTCGATCCGGATTCGTTGACCCCGCGTCAGGCGCTGGAGTGGATTTACCGGCTGAAGAGCCTGGTGTAACGCCTTCTTGTTCCGCTGAAGCGACAAAAGGGCAGCCCGCTAAGCGCTGCCCTTTTACAAAAATAAATGGGTGCGAGAGGATGCGACCTGACAACCAATACGCGGGGTCGCCCCCGCGCGCGGTTGCTACTTCTTCGGTTCGTAAGCGAGAACAGCTTTAAACTCCATACTACGCTCTTTAATATTCAGCTCGCACAATGAGCCGCGTACCATTAGCGTAAATCCCAGCACTGTAATACACAGTACAATGATTGCCACAAGGGCATATTTTGTCAGCATGTCTTGCCTCCCTGCAAAGAAGAGACTAACATCTGAATTGTCTAGGTTCAAACGCCAGCCTCAGTTGATAGAAATATCTCCTGGGGCTTTCGTCTGTCTGAACCCTGTCAATGCCCAAAGCCAGACAGCCTCAAGCACCCGCCGTTATTCTATACTCACCTGGTCGACAAAATTACTCCACCGGAATAAAACGGAATGGAATTATTTTAGATTGCGAGAAGACTCGCAAATATTGATATGCCGTTAATCTTTTACGTTATTTTAAATTTTAATTAATAAAGATTCTTTCATTGAAAAGAGAAATATAAAAAGGGCCCGACTGCGCGGACCCGTTTATTTAGCCTTTATCTTCCGCCAGCAGCGGCGGAATACTCGGCACCATCGGCGCCTCATCAATATCTTTCTGGGTCATCCGAAATGCTTCCGGGTAGTGCTCGCGACTAATACGGCGCAGCGGTTCGGTGTCGCGCCAGGTATAGAAACAGTGCTGGCACTGGAACACAGTCCAGACATCTTTTACCGGCGACTTCGCCAGCACGTCAATCTGCGCATCGGCGCAACGTGGACATATCATCTTTTTCTCCTTACTTACGGTTGGCCAGCATGGCGGTCAGTTTTTCAACCCAGGCTCTGGTTTCAGGGAGATCCCGCACCGGCTGGCTGTAGTGGCCGCGGAGATCCGGCGCAACCGGCGTGGTGGCATCAATAACCAGTTTGTCGGTAATTCCCGCCGGGCTGGAGCCAGGGTCAAGCTCCAGCACGGACATATTCGGTAGCTGTACCAAATCCCCCGCCGGATTGACCTTCGAAGACAGTGCCCACATCACCTGAGGGAGGTTGAACGGGTCAACGTCCTCATCAACCATAATCACCATCTTCACATAGCCCAGGCCATGCGGCGTGGTCATTGCTCGCAGACCGACCGCACGCGCAAAACCGCCGTAGCGTTTTTTGGTCGAGATAATCGCCAGCAGGCCGTGGGTATACATGGCATTGACAGCCTGCACTTCCGGGAACTCAGCTTTGAGCTGCTGATATAGCGGTACGCAGGTCGCCGGGCCCATCAGATAATCAATTTCGGTCCACGGCATACCGAGGTACAGCGATTCAAAAATCGGTCTCGTGCGATAAGAAACTTTATCGATGCGCACCACCGTCATATTGCGCCCGCCGGAGTAGTGACCGGTAAATTCACCGAACGGGCCTTCGATTTCACGTTTGCGGCTCTCGATAACCCCTTCAAGAATCACCTCCGACCCCCAGGGCACATCAAAACCGGTCAGCGGTGCGGTGGCAATCGGATACGGGCTTTCACGCAGCGCACCCGCCATTTCATATTCCGACTGATCGTACTTCAGCGGCGTTGCGCCCATGAGCGTGATAATCGGGTCATTGCCTAATGTAATGGCGATTGGCAGATCTTCGCCGCGCTCTTCGGCTTTGTGCAGGTGTAGCGCGATATCATGCATGGGGACAGGCTGCAGGCCGAGCTTGCGTTTGCCCTTCACCTCCATGCGATAGATACCGACGTTCTGCTTGCCAAAGTGGTTGGGGTCGAGCGGATCGCGCGAGACGACGCAGGCTTTATCGAGATAAAAACCACCATCCCCATCGTTCAGACGAAACAGCGGCAGAATATCAAACAGGTTAATATCCTGGCCGTCGACGGTATTCTCCGCCCACCCCGGGTTAGCCCTGCGCTCCGGCGTGACCGGGTATGCATCCCAGCGGCGGATAAACTCATCAATCTGTTTCCTCACCGGCGTGTTAGCCGGCAGGCCCAGCGAGATAGCATGGTTCTGCCACGAACCGATGGTATTCATCGCCACCCGGGCATCGGTAAAGCCGCGAATATTGTCAAACCACAGCGCCGGTGCCCCATCGCCGATACGCCCGGTGGCGTTAGCCGCGGCAGCCAGATCCGGTTCGGCATTCACTTCTTCACAAATTTTCAGCAATTGCCCCTGGTCGTCCAGCGCCTGTAAAAAGCTGCGCAAATCATCAAAAGCCATTATTTATCCTCCTGTGAAAAATTCTCTGTGGCCCGTAGTCCGTTCCAGCGACGCGCTTTGTGGTACTCAAGACCAAACTGATCCAGAACTCGCGTGACAACGTGGTCAGTCACGTCTTCAATCGTTGCCGGATGGTTGTAATAAGCAGGCATCGGCGGCACCATCGCCACCCCCATACGGGACAGGGCCAGCATGTTTTCCAGGTGGATAGTGCTCAACGGCATTTCCCGTGGGACAAGCACCAGCCTGCGCCCCTCTTTCAGCACCACATCCGCCGCACGTCCAACCAACCCTTCTGCATAACCCGCACGAATTCCGGCCAGCGTTTTCATACTGCAGGGGATGACAATCATGCCCGCGGTACGAAAGGAGCCTGATGAGATGATGGCGGCCTGGTCAGCAGGGCTATGTGAGAAATCAGCCAGTTCAGCCACTTCACGAGCGCTATACGGCGTTTCCAGTTCAATCGTGGTCTTAGCCCACTTCGACATCACCAGATGGGTTTCCACTTCCGGCATCCCGCGAAGCGCCTTAAGCAGCGCGACACCCAACGGAGCACCGGTGGCACCGGTTATCCCGACAATCAGCTTCATCATTTCCTCCGCACATTGTTCGTATACGAACGTTTTTATTAAAACTACGCCTGATACCCATCGCGTGCAAGTGCGTTCACGGTTGGCCGCATTTTTAATCAAAGCGGGAAAGATGCGTAAAAGCGTCGCAAACGGCTATTATAGAGCCGACGTTGTTTTTACGGAGTTCCCATGGAGTTAAGAAACGAGGCGTTCCACCTCTTGCGCCAGCTTTTCCAGCAGCACACCGCCCGCTGGCAGCACGAACTGCCAGAGCTGACTAAGCCCCAGTATGCGGTGATGCGCTCGATTGCAGAGCACCCGGGAATTGAACAGGTCACGCTGACGGAAGCGGCAGTCAGTACGAAAGCGACGCTGGCGGAAATGCTCAGCCGTATGGAGAGCCGCGGACTGGTCCGTCGCGAACACGATCCGGCGGATAAACGTCGCCGGTTTGTCTATTTAACCGCGGAAGGTGAAGCGTTGCTGGCACATTCAGTACCGCTGGGAAATGCCGTCGATGACGAGTTCCTGGGACGGTTGAGCGACGCAGAGCGCCAACAGTTCTCGCACATCATCCACAAGCTGATCGCTCAAGAAACAAAAGATTAGCGCTGGCTGAATTCGGCTAGTGCGGGAATAATCACCTGGGCGCCGTACTCCGGAGTCGTGGTGATACGGCGTTCACCGCTCAACCCGCTATGGCTGGCCCGCACCTCATCCTGCAGGTTTTCCGCCGTTTTCAGTAACGCCAGGCCGCGATGATAGAACAGCGACCCCGCCTCGGTGAGCGTGAGCCGTCGCGTGGATCGTAACAATAGCGATAGTCACGCGCCTGCACAAAAAAATGGAGACCCCATGAACCCGTATATTCAGGAAACGATCGACGCCCATGTGGCTATTGAAAACTGGCTGAGTCAGAAACAAGGCGCGGTAGAGGCCTTAATGGAACGCTTTTCCCCTGATTTTTCAATGATCGGTATCGGCGGAAACGTGATGAACCATCAGGCGCTCAGCGCTTTCTTTGCTACCTCAGGCGGCAGTCGTCCAGGCTTGCGCATCGCCATTGATAGCACGGCCACGCTCGCCGAATGGCACGATGGCGCGGTGATATGCTATCGGGAAAGGCAGTGTTTGCCCGAACAGGGCGAGACCATCCGTTGGTCAACGGTCTTATTCAGGAAAGCTGAAGGGCGCATTTTGTGGCGTCATTTACACGAGACCCGACAGGCGTAGCATGCAAAGAAAAAGGCCCGATCGTCCGATCGGGCCTTTTTGAGAGGAAAATGGCTTATTCGCGGAATAGCGCTTCGATGTTCAGCCCCTGTCCTTGCAGGATTTCCCGCAGGCGCCGCAGGCCTTCTACCTGGATCTGACGTACGCGTTCGCGGGTCAGACCAATTTCACGACCAACATCTTCAAGCGTAGCGGCTTCGTAGCCCAGCAGGCCAAAACGACGCGCCAGGACTTCACGCTGCTTGGCGTTCAGTTCGAACAGCCATTTAACGATGCTTTGTTTCATATCATCGTCCTGCGTGGTGTCTTCCGGACCGTTGTCTTTCTCATCGGCCAGAATATCCAGCAGCGCTTTTTCCGAATCGCCGCCCAGCGGCGTGTCCACTGAGGTAATACGCTCATTGAGACGCAGCATACGGCTCACGTCATCAACCGGCTTATCCAGCTGCTCGGCAATCTCTTCCGCACTCGGCTCGTGGTCCAGCTTATGGGACAACTCACGCGCGGTACGCAGATAGACGTTCAGCTCTTTGACAATATGGATAGGTAAACGGATGGTACGGGTTTGGTTCATAATAGCCCGTTCAATCGTTTGACGAATCCACCAGGTGGCATAGGTCGAGAAACGGAACCCACGTTCCGGGTCAAACTTCTCAACCGCGCGGATCAGCCCCAGATTGCCCTCTTCAATCAGATCCAGCAACGCCAGACCACGATTGCTATAACGACGAGCAATTTTCACCACCAGACGCAGGTTGCTTTCAATCATCCGGCGGCGTGAAGCCACATCACCACGCAATGCGCGACGGGCGAAATAAACTTCTTCTTCGGCCGTCAGCAGTGGGGAATAACCAATCTCACCCAAATAGAGCTGCGTCGCATCCAGCACGCGTTGCGTGGCGCCTTGCGACAGAAGATCTTCCTCGGCCAGATCGCTATCACTGGGTTCCTCTTCTACTAAGGCTTTCTCATCGAAAACCTCGACTCCGTTCTCATCAAATTCCGCGTCTTCATTTAAATCATGAACTTTCAGCGTATTCTGACTCATAAAGATGGCTCCTACCCGTGATCCCTGAGCAAAGCACCTTCGCGATACATCATTCAACGACGCCAGACGGAGACGTTTTGCCCCGGTGAAGGGGCAGTTGCGACCGGCCTGACGTCGGTTAACTGATGCGACGCTTATCCGTACTTCGCCAAATTATCGCTGCGGTAAATACTGCAGCGGGTTGACGGATTTCCCCTTGTAACGAATTTCAAAATGCAATCTTGTAGAGCTGGTGCCGGTGCTACCCATGGTAGCGATTTTCTGCCCCGCTTTAACTTCCTGTTGTTCCCGGACCAGCATTGTATCGTTATGAGCGTAGGCACTCAGGTAATCATCGTTGTGTTTGATGATAATAAGATTACCGTAACCGCGCAGCGCGTTACCGGCATAGACGACGCGCCCATCAGCGGTCGCGACAATAGCCTGTCCCTTACTGCCTGCAATATCAATACCTTTATTGCCGCCCTCTGCGCCACTAAAGTTCTCGATAACCTTGCCATCAGTCGGCCAGCGCCATGTGGAGATAGGCGAACTGGTTGACGTACTGCTTGCAGTCGGTTGGTTGCTGCTAACAGCGGGAGCCGTCACTGGCGCAACGACAGTCGTCGCTGGCTTATTGTTCGGCAACATCTTATTAGCATTCTGTTCACCTGAGGATTCAGAATACGTAATAGTTGGTTGTGACGCAACCACCGCGGTCGATTTTTGTGCAGTATTTGAGGCCGCCGTCGCACCTCCACTTGCCCGCACGCTTGCCGCAGCAACGGCGTTATCACCGGTGATCGGCTGGCCTGCGGAGTTGCCAACCTGCAGCGTCTGACCGACGTTCAGGCCGTACGGCGCGGGGATGTTGTTGCGTTGCGCGAGGTCACGGAAATCGTTGCCTGTTACCCATGCAATATAGAACAGCGTATCGCCGCGTTTCACGGTATAGGTGCTGCCGCCCGTATAGCTGCCTTTCGGAATATCGCCATATTTACGGTTATAGACTATCTTACCGTTCACGGTCTGCACCGGCTGCTGGGCCATCGGCTGAACCTGCGGCGCTGGCGTCTGAACCGGCTGTACCTGAGGTGTGCGCGGAACAATGGCGGATCCTGTCGTCGGCGGCGGAGTGATCAGCATCCCGGAATTCGTTCCCGAGGATGGGGCTCCACCCGCCGTGCTAACCGGCGCTGGCGGATGATTGGTGTTTGAACACCCCGCCAGCCAGAGTGAAACCAATGATAACGCCGCAATACGGCTTAAGGTAAATTTTGGGCTTCCCGCGCTCATTTATCCCCCAGGAATATGTTAACAGCCAATATCTTGCTTACCGGACAACACCCGGCCAGGACACTGAAAATGTGTCCACCCTACGCCTAAAGTCAGGCAAAAAAAACCTGGATTAATCCGGGTCTCATGCCAGCTCCCCTTGCACCAGGGGAACAAAGCGTACGGCTTCAACGGTATCCATCACAAATTCATTACCGCGACGACGGATCCGTTTCAGAAACTGATGCACCTCGCCGACCGGTAATACCAGCACGCCTCCCTCATCCAGCTGCGCCAGCAGCGCAGGCGGCACTTCCGGCGGTGCGGCGGTGACAATAATCGCATCAAAGGGAGCGCGTGCCTTCCAACCCTGCCATCCATCGCCATGACGGGTTGAAACATTATGTAAATCAAGTTGTTTCAGGCGACGACGCGCCTGCCACTGTAAACTCTTAATTCGTTCGACCGAACACACATGATGAACGAGGTGTGCCAGTATCGCCGTCTGGTAGCCTGAACCGGTGCCAATCTCCAGCACCCGCGATTCCGGCGTCAGCGTCAGAAGCTCCGTCATCCGCGCCACCATGTAGGGTTGCGAGATGGTTTGCCCCTGGCCGATAGGTAATGCCGTGTTCTCCCACGCCTTGTGTTCGAAGGCTTCATCAACGAATTTTTCACGCGGTACCTGGGCTATCGCCTCCAGCACGCGCTCGTCAACAATGCCCTGAGTACGCAGCTGATTCAGCAGGCTTTCAACACGTTTGCTTACCATTGAGTGTCCACTCCGACGCGATCCAGCCAGTCGGCCACCATCCCGTGAGCCTGGTGGGCGGTTAAATCAACGTGCAGCGGCGTCACGGAGACATAGCCTTCGTCGACGGCGGCAAAGTCGGTATCCGGCCCGGCATCGTGCTTCTCTCCCGGCGGGCCAATCCAGTACAGCGTATTGCCGCGCGGATCTTTTTGCGGAATAACCTGATCGGCGGGATGTCGGCTACCGCAGCGGGTCACGCGGATACCTTTGATCTGCTCAAGAGGCAGATCGGGCACATTGATATTGAGGATACGGCCGGTCCGCAGTGGCTCGCGGCTTAAAGCCCGCAGGATAGAGCAGGTGATGGCCGCCGCGGTGTCATAGTGCTGATGGCCATTCAGGGAGACGGCCAGGGCCGGAAAGCCGAGATGACGACCTTCCATTGCGGCAGCGACAGTGCCGGAGTAGATAACGTCATCGCCGAGATTGGGACCGGCATTAATGCCGGAAACCACGATATCCGGACGGGGACGCATCAGGGCGTTAACCCCGAGATAGACACAGTCCGTCGGCGTCCCCATCTGGACGGCGATATCGCCGTTATCGAAAGTGAAAGTGCGTAGCGAAGACTCGAGGGTCAGGGAATTTGATGCGCCACTGCGGTTACGATCGGGTGCAACTACCTGGACCTCAGCAAACTCCCGTAAGGCCTTCGCCAGGGTCTGAATGCCCGGCGCATGAATCCCGTCATCGTTACTCAGCAATATTCGCATAGTCACCCGTTGTATTGATAAGTTCCCTTACCACGCTGGTGGCGAAGCTGCCCGCTGGTAGCCAGAAATGCAGTTCAACGGTTACGTCATCCCACCAGTTCCAGCTCATCTGCTGCGGATAGAGCAACATCGCCCGGCGCGCCGCTTCGACTTTTTCACGCACCAGCAGAGCCTGGAGCGGCGTCTCTTCGGCAACAGCCGCCTGCTCGGCGGCCAGCGCCTCGCGTTGGCTGCCCCACTCACCGCTTCCCGGTAACGCCGCCGTAATCAGCAGTTCACGGTTATCAACCCGCTCCTGCAGCTGCATGCGCTCCTCAGAGGTGGCGACAAACCAGCTCCCGCGCCCCGCTAATTGTAGCGCATCGCCATCAACAACCTGATTAAATTCCGGTTTTTTTAATCTAATACTGACCTGTTGATTAAACAAGCCGCTACGCGCCGCCGACAGCCAAAAACTGCGTTTATTGCGATCGCGAACCGCTGCGCCGCTCTCCGCCCAGCGCAGCGCGCCCAGCAGATTACTGCCGCCAATACCAAAGCGCTGGGCGCCGAAATAGTTCGGCACCCCCTGCGCGGCAACAGCCTGCAGACGCCGCTCGACATCGTCGCGATCGCTGATTTCCCGCAGAATCAGAGTAAACTGGTTGCCCTTGAGCGCGCCGAGCCGCAGCTTGCGTTTATGCCGCGCGTATTCCAGCACCTGGCAACCTTCCAGCTGAAACTTGCTCAGGTCGGGCATCTCTTTGCCCGGGAGTCGGGCGCACAGCCACTGTTCGGTCACGGCATGCTTATCTTTCTGCCCGGCAAAACTCACTTCACGCGCATGGATTTTAAGAAACTTAGCCAGCGCATCAGCCACAAACCGCGTATTGCAGTCCGTTTTCAGAATCCGTACCAGCAGATGCTCACCTTCGCCATCCGGCGCAAAGCCGAGATCTTCGACCACCACGAAATCTTCCGGGTTGGCTTTCAGTATCCCCTGCCCCTGTGGTTTACCGTGCAGCCAGGTGAGGTCATTGAAAGCGATCATGACTGAGCCTTATGCAGCAGCGCCACCGCTTCACAGGCGATGCCTTCACCGCGGCCGGTGAAACCGAGCTTCTCGGTAGTGGTGGCTTTGACGTTGACCTGATCCATATGGCAGCCGAGGTCTTCGGCGATAAAGACACGCATCTGTGGAATATGCGGCAGCATTTTCGGCGCCTGAGCAATGATGGTGACATCCACGTTTCCGAGGGTATAGCCTTTGGCCTGAATCCGCCGCCAGGCTTCGCGCAGCAGTTCGCGGCTGTCGGCGCCCTTAAAGGCCGGGTCGGTATCCGGGAACAGCTTGCCAATATCCCCCAGCGCCGCCGCCCCCAGCAGGGCATCGGTCAGCGCGTGCAGCGCCACGTCGCCATCGGAATGGGCCAACAGCCCTTTTTCGTAAGGGATGCGTACCCCACCAATAATGATTGGGCCTTCACCACCAAAAGCGTGTACGTCAAAACCATGTCCAATTCGCATTAAGCCTTCTCCTGGTGTCGGGAACGGGTAAGGTAAAATTCTGCCAGCGCCAGGTCTTCCGGGCGCGTCACTTTAATATTATCAGCTCGTCCGGCCACCAGTTCGGGATGGAAGCCGCAGTACTCCAGCGCCGAGGCTTCATCGGTGATGGTCGCGCTTTCATTAAGCGCGCGCGTCAGGCACTGGAGGAGTAATTCACGCGGGAAAAATTGCGGCGTCAGCGCATGCCATAGGTCATTGCGATCGACGGTGTGCGCAATAGCCCCCTTGCCGGGTTCAGCGCGTTTCATGGTATCGCGCACCGGCGCGGCGAGAATGCCCCCCACGCGACTGGTTTCGCGCAGCGCCAACAGGCGCCGGAGGTCGTCCTGGTGCAGGCACGGGCGCGCGGCATCGTGCACCAGCACCCATTCGGCTTCGGGCAACGCCTGCAGACCAGCCAGTACGGAGTCAGCGCGCTCGGCGCCGCCGTCGACGACGGTAATTTGTGGATGGGTGGCCAGCGGCAGTTGGCTAAAGCGGATATCGCCGGGACTGACGGCAATCACCACGCGCTGCACGCACGCGTTCGCCAGCAGCGCGGCGACCGCATGTTCGAGAATCGTTTTGTTACCGATTGAGAGATATTGTTTCGGGCATTCCGTTTGCATACGGCGGCCAAAACCGGCCGCCGGCACCACGGCGCAAACACCCGGAAAAGTGGCTGCCATGTCGTCATCCTGGGCTTGTTTATCGATTGTTCTGCGTCGACCCCTGGTTGCGCTTAGACGCATCCGGGACCAGACGATAAAATGTTTCGCCCGGGCGGGTCATGCTTAGTTCATTGCGTGCGCGCTCTTCGATCGCTTCCTGACCGCCGTTAAGGTCATCGATTTCCGCAAAGAGTTGATCGTTGCGCGCCTTTAATTTGCTGTTAGTGGCTTGCTGCGCGGTGACGTCATCATTCACCCGGCTATAGTCATGCAGACCATTTTTACCGAACCACAGCGAGTACTGTAGCCAGACCAGCAAAGCCAATAGTAGCAGCGTTAATTTACCCATTCTGCCCCCTGAAAAACGGCATCATCATCCCATAACTCGCCCGAGTATTTCACTCCGACGCGCGGACGATGCCGCGTAACGCGGGGACTGTAACACATTTCTGTCGCCGATACCCAGGCTTGATTCATACGCAGAAAGGACTATCCCAGCAGCCAGAGAAACAGCAGGCCAAACATCATCCCCACGGTCAAAATCGTCGCGCATGCGCTGTACAGGAGCTTACCGCTCAACAGCGAGTGCAGCGCAATCCCAACCACAACGGCGACCGGCATTAAGGCGAGAAAAAAGGGCCAGGTGTAGAGAAGGAAAAATAACGTATTACTGCCATACATGAGGAAGGGAATACCCAGCGCCAGCAGCCATGAAATAAAACCCACGGCGGCGCCTGACAAAGACCAGGTGGTCTCGTCATGGGACACCGCGGGCGGTTCCGGACGAATAAGACTGATGTTCTGGGTATTGCGCATATCGAATCCTGTTGACCTGGCGACCGGCATCTCAATGCCGCCGCCGTTTCAGGATCTGATAATATCTTGCTGTCTGAGGAGGTCTAATAGTTGGTGCACCAAATTTGTTACCAATTGTTCACCATCCAGATGAATTTCCGCCTTTTCTGGCGATTCGTACACCGAATCTATCCCGGTAAAGTTGCGCAATTCACCCGCACGCGCCTTCTTGTATAACCCTTTTGGATCCCGCGCCTCGCAGATAGCCAGCGGCGTATCGACAAACACTTCGATAAAAGTCCCTTCGCCCAGGCGCTCACGCACCATCTGGCGTTCAGCGCGGTGCGGGGAGATAAAGGCGGTCAACACCACCAGCCCGGCATCAACCATCAGTTTCGCCACTTCCCCGACGCGACGAATATTTTCTTTACGATCGCTATCGCTAAAACCGAGATCGCTGCACAGGCCGTGCCGCACGTTATCGCCATCCAGCAGATAGGTGCTGACGCCCAGTCGATGCAGCGCCTCTTCCAGCGCACCGGCAACGGTAGACTTACCAGAGCCGGACAGCCCGGTAAACCACAGCACCACCCCGCGATGGCCGTGGTGATGTTCGCGCTGCTGCCGGGTGACCGGATGGGCGTGCCAGACGACGTTTTCGTCATGCAGGGCCATTACTTGCCTCCCAGCAGGTCGCGCGCATCCCAGTGCGGGAAGTGTTTACGGATCAGCTGGTTCAGTTCCAGTTCAAACGCGCTGTAGGAGGATGCCGACGCCTGACGTTGTTCCTGCGGTTCGCGCACCATACCGGCGCCCACCGTCACGTTGGTCAGCCGATCGATGAAGATCAGCCCGCCGGTGACCGGGTTATGCTGATACTTGTCCAGCACCAGCGGCTCGTCGAAGGTCAAATCGACAAGGCCAATCCCGTTCAGCGGCAGCGACTCGACTTCACGCTGGGTCAGGTTATTGATATCAACCTGATAGCGAATCCCGTCGACGCGAGCGCGGGTTTTCTTGCCGGCAATTTTGATGTCATAGCTCTGACCCGGGGCTAACGCCTGCTCGGCCATCCACACCACATCCACGCTGGCGCTTTGCACCGCAGGCAGCGTCACCTGCGCATCGACCAACAGGTCGCCGCGGCTGATATCAATCTCATCTTTCAACACGATGGTGATGGCTTCACCGGCACCGGCTTCCTGCAGGTCGCCGTCAAACGTCACAATACGCGCCACGCTCGACTCCACGCCCGACGGCAGTACCTTCAGGCGCTGTCCGATCGTCACGCTGCCGGAAGCCACAGTACCGGAGAAACCGCGGAAATCGAGGTTGGGCCGGTTAACAAACTGGACCGGGAAACGCAGCGGCTGGCTTTCCACCACGCGACGAATTTCAACGGTTTCCAGCACTTCCAGCAGCGTCGGGCCGCTGTACCACGGCATACTGGCGCTCTGGGTTGCGACATTGTCCCCCTCGAGGGCAGAAAGCGGAACAAAGCGAATATCAACATCGCCCGGCAGCTGCTCCGCAAAAGAGAGATACTCTTCGCGAATGCGATTAAACGTCTCTTCGCTAAAATCCACCAGGTCCATTTTATTCACCGCCACCACCAGGTTTTTAATTCCCAGCAGCGTCGAGATAAAGCTGTGGCGGCGGGTCTGATCGAGCACGCCTTTGCGCGCATCCATCAGCAGAATCGCCAGATCGCAGGTGGAAGCGCCGGTGGCCATATTGCGAGTGTACTGCTCGTGCCCCGGCGTATCGGCGATAATAAATTTGCGTTTCTCGGTGGAGAAATAGCGATAGGCGACATCGATGGTGATGCCCTGCTCGCGCTCAGCCTGCAGGCCATCCACCAGCAGCGCCAGATCCAGTTTTTCACCCTGCGTACCGTGACGCTTACTGTCATTATGCAGCGATGAGAGCTGATCTTCGTAAATCTGCCGGGTATCGTGCAGCAGGCGGCCAATCAGGGTACTTTTCCCGTCATCGACGCTGCCGCAGGTCAGGAAACGCAGCAGGCTTTTGTGCTGTTGCGCGTGCAGATAAGCTTCTACGCCGCCTTCATTAGCAATTTGTTGGGCAATGGTCGTGTTCATGGCGGCTCCTTAGAAATACCCCTGACGTTTCTTCAGCTCCATGGAGCCGGCCTGGTCGCGGTCAATCATACGACCCTGACGCTCGCTGGTGGTGGAGACCAGCATCTCTTCAATAATCTCCGGCAGCGTCTGCGCGTTGGATTCCACCGCGCCGGTCAGCGGCCAGCAGCCTAAAGTACGGAAGCGCACCATCTGCTTTTTGATCATCTCGCCCGGTTGCAGATCGATACGATCGTCATCAATCATCATCAGCATACCGTCGCGCTCAAGCACCGGACGCTCGGCCGCCAGATACAGCGGAACGATTTCAATATTTTCCAGATAGATGTACTGCCAGATATCCAGCTCGGTCCAGTTGGAGAGCGGGAACACGCGGATGCTTTCGCCCTTGTTAATCTGGCCGTTGTAGTTGTGCCACAGCTCCGGACGCTGGTTTTTCGGATCCCAGCGGTGGAAACGGTCGCGGAAAGAGTAGATACGCTCTTTGGCGCGGGATTTTTCTTCGTCGCGACGGGCGCCGCCGAAGGCGGCGTCAAAGCCGTATTTGTCCAGCGCCTGCTTCAGACCTTCGGTCTTCATGATGTCGGTGTGCTTGGCGCTGCCGTGAACAAACGGGTTAATCCCCATCGCCACCCCTTCCGGGTTTTTGTGCACCAGCAGTTCGCAGCCGTAGGCTTTGGCAGTCCGGTCGCGGAATTCATACATTTCGCGGAATTTCCAGCCGGTATCAACGTGCAGCAGCGGAAAAGGTAAGGTTCCCGGATAAAACGCTTTACGCGCCAGATGCAGCATAACGCTGGAATCTTTACCGATGGAGTACATCATCACCGGGTTAGAGAATTCGGCGGCCACCTCGCGAATAATATGGATGCTTTCCGCCTCCAGTTGCCGCAGGTGAGTGAGTCGTTTTTGGTCCATAACCGTTCCTTAAGCCAGATTCACCACAGACGCGTTAAACGCATCTGCTTGAGTTGTTTGTTGAAACCAGGCGAGCTGTTGGTGTAATTGCACCACTTCGCCCACCACCAGCAGAGCAGGCATCGGAGCATCTTTCGCCAGCTCTTCGAGCTGCTGTAATGTGCCCGTTATCGTTTGCTGATCGGCGCGGGTGCCGCGAGAAATTACCGCCACCGGCGTATTGCTGTCCCGGCCGTGGGCGATAAGCTGCGCGCTAATTTCCGCCGCTTTCATCGTCCCCATATAGATAGCCAGCGTCTGACGACTCTGCGCCAGCAGCGACCAGTCGTGCGCGGCGCTGTCAGCCTTGTAATGACCGGTGACGAAGGTGACGCTCTGGGCGTAATCGCGATGGGTCAGCGGAATGCCGGCATAGGCCGTCGCCCCGGCGGCAGCCGTTACGCCCGGGACCACCTGAAACGGGATCCCTGCATCGGCGGCGGCCTGTAGTTCTTCGCCGCCGCGTCCGAAAATAAACGGATCGCCGCCTTTCAGGCGCACCACCGTTTTGCCTTCTCGCGCCGCATCGACCAGCATCTGGTTCGTTTCATGCTGCGGCACCGAATGTTCGCCCGCGCGTTTACCCACGCAAATCATCTCGGCGTCGCGGCGCACCAGCTCGCGGATCTCCGGCGTCACCAGATGGTCATAAAACACCACGTCCGCCTTCTGTACCGCCTGCAGGCCGCGCAGCGTCAGCAGCCCGGCATCGCCCGGTCCGGCGCCGACGAGAATAATTTCACCCAGCCGTTTTTCCGGCTGATACAGTTCTTCTTCCAGCGCCTTATCGGCGGCGGCTTTATTTCCGGCAATCATCAGACTGGCAAAGCGGCCATTGAAGACCCGCTCCCAGAAGCGCCGCCGCGCTGCGGTGGTCGTCAGATGGGTTTTAATATGCTGCCGCCAGTAGCTTGCCGCTTCGGCAACACGTCCGAGATTGGTCGGCAGTAAAGCTTCAATTTTTTCGCGAATCAGCCGGGACAGTACCGGCGCCGAACCGCCGGAGAAAATGGCGATCAGCAGCGGAGAGCGGTCCACGATGGAGGGAAAAACCACCGAGCAGAGCGGCTGATTATCGACAACGTTCACCAACCGGTAACGGGCGCTGGCGGCAGCGGAAACCCGCTGATTGAGCGCGTCATCGTCGGTCGCGGCAATCACTAAAAAGACGTCGTCGAGCTGGGGTTCTTCAAATTCGTGGGCCCGCCACTGAATCTCCTGACGCTCAACCAGAGCGGCGACGTCTTCGCATAAGGCTGCCGCCACGACCTGCACGTTGGCTCCTGCCCGCCGCAAGAACATAATTTTGCGCGCCGCAATGTCCCCGCCGCCAATAACCAGCACCGGTTTTGCTTTCAGTTCGGCAAATAAGGGCAAATAGTCCACGTTGCAACAACCCGCTTACAATCAGTCATAGAGCGACTATAGGGTGCTGTTTAGAGCAAATGAAATTACTAAATGGAATGAGTAGTTACCCAAAAGAATAACGACCTGAAAAAGCAAATATCAAAAAGTGCTTAACGCGCGACTTTTCCGCTATTTAAGAGGAAATGAAATTGTTTAACCGCAGTCACAGTTTCATACTAAGGGCGTTAAATATTTCCCTCGAGAAAGGACCCCCGCTATGTTTTCCGCGTTGTGCCGCCGCCTCCTTCCCCTGGCGCTTGGCGCAGGTTTTGTTTTCTCCGCCCCGGCTTTCAGCGCCATCGGCGAAACCGCAAATACCCAGGCTCGTCATATCGCGACTGTTTTTCCCGGAAGAATGACCGGTTCACCCGCAGAAATGCTGTCAGCGGACTATGTGCGTCAGCAGTTTGCCCAAATGGGCTATCAAAGCGACATCCGCAGCTTCCATGCGCGCTATATCTACAGCAATACGGATAAACGGAAAAACTGGCAAAACGTCACCGGCAGCACCGTCATTGCCGCCCACGAAGGCGCGGCTCGCCAGCAGATCATTGTGATAGCCCATCTCGATACCTATGCCCCGATGAGCGATGCTGACGTCGAACGCAACCTTGGCGGTCTGACTTTGCAGGGCATCGACGATAATGCCATGGGTGTCGGCGTGTTGCTGGAGCTGGCCGAGCGGTTGAAAAGTGTGCCCACCCACTATGGCATCCGCTTTATTGCTTCAAGCGGCGAAGAAGAAGGTAATCTCGGCGCGCAAAATGTCCTGAAACGAATGAACGATGCGGAGAAGAAAAATACGCTGCTGGTGATTAATCTCGATAACCTGGTGGTTGGCGATAAGCTCTATTTTAATAGCGGGCGCAGCACTCCCGCCTCGATTCGCAAACTCACCCGAGACCGCGCGCTGGCCATTGCGCGCAGCAAAGGGATCGCCGCCTATACCCATCCAGGCCTCAATCATGATTCTCCGCAGGGGACCGGCTGCTGTAATGACGCCAGCATTTTTGATAGCGCGGGGATCCCGGTCCTGTCCGTGGAGGCCACGAACTGGTCGCCGGGTAAGAAAGATGGCCATCAGCAGCGCAACAAATCCGCCGCCTTCCCGCAAGGAACCCGCTGGCATGACGTGCAGTTCGATAACCAGCAGTATATTGATAAAGCTCTGCCGAGCCGTATCGAACGCCGCAGCCGCGATGTCGTCAAGGTGATGCTGCCGCTGATAAAAGAGCTGGCGAAGGCAGAGAAGCACAGCTAATCCGCTGGCCGATGATATGAAAAGCCCTCGTCGTTCAGACTGAGGGCTTTGTCTCAGGAAACCGTCTCTTAGCCTTCGTGCAGTCCGCACTCGCGCTTAAGACCAAAGAAACGGGTCTCTTCTTCCGCCATGCCCGGCTCCCATTTGCGGGTAGTGTGGGTATCCCCTACCGACAGATAGCCTTCATCCCACAGCGGATGGTATTTCAGCCCGTGTTTTTGCAGATACTGGTATACCGTCCGGTTATCCCAGTCGATGATCGGCAGCACCTTAAACACGCCGCGCTGTACCGCCAGCACCGGCAGCGTGGCGCGGCTGCCGGACTGTTCCCGGCGGAGTCCCGCAAACCAGGTTTGCGCGTTCAGCTCTTCCAGCGCCCGGTTCATCGGTTCGACTTTGTTGATTTCATTGTATTTTTCAATGCCTTCAACGCCCTGCTCCCAAAGCTTACCGTAGCGTGCCTCCTGCCAGGCGGCGCTCTCCTTCGCCCGATAGACCTTCAGGTTCAGCTTGAGCTTGTCCGTCAGCTCGTCGATAAAGCGATAGGTTTCCGGGAACAGATAGCCGGTATCGGTCAGAATGACCGGAATATCCGGCCGTACCTGATTGACCAGATGCAGACTCACCGCCGCCTGAATACCAAAACTTGACGAGAGCACATAGTCACCCGGCAGGTTTTCCAGCGCCCACGCCACGCGCCCTTCGGCGTCCAGCGTTTCGAGATGCGCGTTGGTTTCTGCGAGAGCCAGAATACGTTCGACTTTTGGCAATGCGTTAAGCGCGTTTAGATCGAGTACGGACATAAAGACCTCGTTAGCCTGTTTTGCCGGGCGGCACTGCGTTTGCCCGGCCTACTAAACCCGTAGACCCGGTAAGCAAAGCGCCACCGGGCAATTGGGTGTTACTCCCAGAAATCCCGTGCGGGATCGAGCACCGGGCGAATGATGCCCGCACGCACCGTAAAGTCGCCGAAGCCTTCACCCGCTTCGCGCTCTTTCGCCCAGCGCCCTACCAGTTGGTCAATTGAATCGAGAATCTCCGACTCGGTTATATTCTCGCGATACATCCGTGGAATACGCGTCCCGCTGCGGTTACCGCCGAGATGCAGGTTGTAGCGACCCGGCGCTTTACCCACCAGCCCGACTTCCGCCAGCATCGCACGGCCACAACCGTTCGGACAGCCGGTTACGCGCGTCACGATATGCTCATCGCTCACGCCGTACTTGCTCATGATCCCGTCGACCTTATCAATAAACGACGGCAGGAAGCGTTCTGCTTCGGCCATCGCCAGCGGACAGGTCGGGAAGGAGACGCAGGCCATTGAGTTTTCACGCTGCGGGGTGACGGCATTCATCAGCCCGTGGTCGCGCGCCAGCTTCTCAATCCGGGCCTTTTCCGTCTCCGGAACGCCGGCAATAATCAGGTTCTGGTTCGCCGTGATCCGGAACTCGCCCTGATGGATCTTCGCTATCTCCAGCAGACCGGTTTTCAGCGGACGGCCTGGGTAATCAAGAATACGTCCGTTTTCAATAAACAGCGTCAGGTGCCATTTTTTGTCGATCCCTTTGACCCAGCCGATGCGATCGCCGCGACCGGTGAACTCATACGGACGGATCGGTTCAAACTTGATCCCCGCCCGGCGCTCCACTTCGGCCTTGAACGTCTCGACGCCGACGCGCTCAAGCGTATATTTGGTTTTCGCATTTTTACGGTCGGTACGGTTGCCCCAGTCACGCTGGGTGGTGACAACGGCTTCCGCGACCGCCAGGGTATGCTCCAGCGGCAGGTAGCCAAACTCGCTCGCCGTACGGGCGTAGGTTTTTTTGTTGCCGTGCTCAATAGACAATCCGCCGCCGACCAGCAGGTTAAAGCCGACCAGCTTGCCGTTTTCGGCAATCGCCACGAAGTTCATGTCGTTGGCGTGTAGATCGATATCGTTCTGCGGCGGGATCACCACGGTGGTTTTGAACTTACGCGGCAGATAAGTCTGACCGAGGATCGGTTCTTCGTCAGTGGTGGCGACCTTTTTCTGATCGAGCCAGATCTCCGCATAGGCGCGGGTACGCGGCAGCAGGTGCTCAGAGATCTTTTTCGCCCACTCATAGGCTTCAGCATGCAGCTGAGACTCGTGCGGGTTAGAGGTACAGAGCACGTTACGGTTCATGTCGTTGGCGGTGGCCAGCGCGTCCAGACCAACCGAGTGCAGCATCTGATGCACCGGCTTCACGTTCTTCTTCAGAATGCCGTGGAACTGGAACGTCTGACGGTTGGTCAGACGAATGCTGCCGTAAATGGTGTTATCGGCGGCAAATTTATCAATCGCCTGCCACTGCGTGGTGGTGATAACGCCACCCGGCAGACGGCAGCGCAGCAGCATCGCATGACGCGGCTCCAGCTTCTGTGCCGCGCGCTCGGCGCGGATATCACGGTCATCCTGCTGATACATGCCATGAAAGCGAATCAGCAGAAAGTTGTCGCCTTTAAAGCCACCGGTGAGGGGGTCGTTTAAGTCTTCTGCGATCGTGCCGCGCAGGTAGTTGCTCTCTACCTTCATACGCTCGGCGTCGGTCAGTTTACCTTCGACCACCAGAGGTCCTGGATGTTTTTCGCTCATTAGTAGACATCTCGCTGATAACGGCGCTCAACGCGCAGCTCACTTAAAAATTCGTCCGCCGCTTCGGCGTCCATCGCGCCGTATTCGGCAATCACTTCCAGCAACGTCTGCTCAACGTCTTTCGCCATACGATTGGCATCGCCGCAGACATAAATATGGGCACCGTCATTAATCCAGCGCCACAGTTCGGCCCCCTGCTCGCGCAGCTTGTCCTGAACATAGACTTTTTGTTGTTGATCGCGGGACCAGGCCAGGTCGATACGGCTCAGCACGCCTTCTTTGACGTAGCGCTGCCATTCCACCTGATAGAGGAAATCTTCCGTAAAGTGCGGGTTGCCGAAGAACAGCCAGTTCTTGCCTTCCGCACCATCCGCCGCACGCTGCTGCATGAAGGCACGGAACGGTGCAATACCGGTCCCCGGGCCAATCATAATCACCGGCGTCTGCGGGTTGGCAGGCAGACGGAAGTTGTCGTTGTGTTCGATGAAGACGCGAACTTCACCCTCTTCTTCCAGGCGATCGGCCAGGAAGCTGGACGCACCGCCAGCGCGGGCGCGGCCTTCGATGTCGTAGCGAACGGCGCCAACGGTGATATGGACTTCGCTTTCGACTTCCGCCTGCGATGAAGCAATGGAGTAGAGACGCGGCGTCAGCGGACGCAGCAGACCGATTAAGGTGTCAGCATCCAGTTGCGCCGGAGAGAAACGCACCATATCGACGATTGGGGTGTTGGCGGCATACTGTTGCAACTGGGCTTTGTCGCCCACCAGCGGCAGCAGCGTCTCGCTACGGGTCAGGGTGGCATAGTTTTCGACGATAGTGGCGGTGTTGACCGTGAGTTCAAAATGCCACTGCAGAGCTTCTGCCAGCGGCAGGGTTTTGCCCTCGACGGTTACCGACTCGTCACCCTTCAGCCACAGCAGTTCAACCAGCTCTTTCACCAGCTCAGGATCGTTCTGATACCAGACGCCCAGCGCATCGCCAGGCTGGTAACGCAGACCGGAGTCAGCGAGGTCGATTTCAATATGGCGCACATCTTTTTCAGAATCGCGGCCGGTGATTTTCTGATTCACCGCCAGCGTCGCCGTCAGCGGCGCTTCTTTGGTATACGGGCTGGAGTGAATGTCATTCACCGCCCCGCTTGCCGCGGCCTGGGTCGGAGCCGCGGCTGGCGCACGGGCTTTCAACACGTCGACCACGCGCGCGCGCCATTGCGCCGCCGCAGGCTGGTATTCGACGTCAGCGTCAACGCGATCCAGCAGGCGTTCACCGCCCAGCTCAGCCAGACGGCTGTCAAAATCTTTCCCGGACTGGCAGAAGAATTCGTAGGAGGTATCGCCTAAGCCAAATACCGCAAAGGCGGTGCCTTCAAGCTTCGGCGCTTTTTTGGAAAACAGGAATTTATGCAGCGCAACGGCCTCTTCCGGCGACTCGCCCTCACCTTGCGTCGACGTCACGATAACCAGCAGCTTTTCGGAGGCAATTTGTTTGAATTTATAGTCGCCTGCGTTCACCAGTTTAACGTTCAGCTGTGCTGCCAGCAGATCGTCACGCAGCGCTTCCGCCACCCGGCGGGCGTTGCCGGTTTGCGATGCGGAAATAAGGGTAATGCCCGGCATTTCTGCCGCCTGCGCAGGAACCGCTGTCGCCGCGCCAGCGTGCTGATTCAGCACGCCCCAAAAGTAGCCCGAAACCCAGGCAAGCTGAGTCGGCGTGAAGTCTGTCGTGGCCGCCTGAAGGCGCGCCAGTTGCTCCGGGTTCAGCGGAAGCAAATTGGAAGGTGGGGCCTGTGTCGTCATGCGTCGTTATGTTCCAGTAAGCAAAGCTGTTATTCGCACCCTGTCAGCGCGGCAAAAACAGAAGAGAATGTAAGGTTAACGGTGCTAATAGTAACAATTAAAGAAGGGATGGAAATAACAAATAACCAAATGGACTAACCTGTTTTAGTTATAGTTATTAACAACAAAAACGATTAATTAAGCTCATGAAATTAAAAAGAATATTACGTAATCAGCTGGCGAATGCGTCGATATTTTGCTCAGGGCAGTTTTAGTTAATGATAAAAAAATCGCTTTCCGGTACCCTACGGCGGTTTTTTTGTCTTATTGAGAGTAAAAGATGTCCACCACCCTGTTTAAAGATTTCACCTTCGAAGCCGCCCATCGCCTGCCTCACGTACCGGAAGGTCATAAGTGCGGTCGCCTGCACGGCCACTCTTTTATGGTGCGACTGGAGATTACCGGTGAAGTCGATCCCCATACGGGTTGGATCATGGATTTTGCCGAACTCAAGGCCGCGTTTAAACCGACCTACGATCGCCTGGATCACTACTACCTGAACGATATTCCCGGCCTGGAAAATCCAACCAGCGAAGTGCTGGCGAAGTGGATTTGGCAGCAGATGAAACCGCTGGTGCCGCTGCTGAGCGCCGTGATGATTAAAGAGACCTGCACCGCTGGCTGTATCTATCGCGGCGAATAACGCGCGGGTCGTAAACCGATCGTTTGCTGGCCCGCAGAACACAAAGGCCCGGTATGCATCCTGCAACCGGGCCTTTTTATCAGGCAATATTCAGATATTTATGCGTCTGCATCGACAACCGCCAGTTACGGGCGATACAGGTTTCGATACATAAACGCGTGGCGTCGTCTTTCTGACTGATGGGCTGCAGGGCAATGATCCGCGGTTTTTCATCGCTCAGCGTTTCCAGCAGTTCGTCCAGCGCTTCGATATCCCGCACGCGCCCTACCGGATGCTTAATTTCATCGGCCCGCAGCAGCGCCTGCGACAGCACGTCATAACCACCGCGCATATTGACCTTCGGCGATACCGTTACCCAGGTATTGGGGCTACAGCGCACTTCATGAGTACCGCTGGTTTCAATCTGGCAACTGAATCCGTTCTGCTCCAGCAGCATAGTCAGCGGCGTTAAATCGTGGATGCAGGGTTCACCGCCGGTGATCACGACGTGACGGGCGGTCCAGTCCTGACGCCCAATGATCGCCAGCAGGTCTTCGCCGCTTGCCGGGCCCCACTTATCGCTCTCTTTGGTTTTCGCCAGAATACTAAACAGCGACACTTCCCGATCCGCAAGCTTATCCCAGGTATGTTTAGTATCGCACCAGGCGCAACCAACCGGGCATCCCTGCAGACGAATAAAAATGGCAGGCACGCCGGTGAAGTAACCCTCGCCTTGCAAGGTCTGGAACATCTCGTTAATCGGGTACTGCATAATCATCTCTGTTTAAGTTCGAAACGCGCATTATCGCAGATTTAGCGCCCGGGGTCTTGTCTTCAGCAGTGATTGCACATTATCCGCTATCCATGGTTCTATACTGCTTGTCGTGAGCCATTGCTTCCGGCGCCTTAGCAGGATATTGCTTCACCTGATTGGCTCAGCCGTTTTATTTTTCTCTCCATTGATGTAACAAAATATTTTATATATAACATTTATATGAAACTATAAAACTCGAAAAGAAAAATAAAACATCTATAAAAATCAGCATAGTACAAATGGATACATAATAAATGGAATCTTTTTAAATGTCAGAATGTCTTATCTAATCCGCATCGGCTAGTAACCTTAATTTAGTCTTAAGAAGCCATTTTAATCCCCTTTTTCTATTGATTTACTGTTTAGTTTTCCCCGCTTAGAATCCAGTCGACTAACCATGTTGAGACTGCATTCATGAATACATTATTAATTACAGGCGTTACCGGATTTCTGGGGGGAGCGGTTTTAGAGAATATCCTGAATCAAAAAAAAGGAATTAATCTACTGCTTTTAGTTCGTGCCGAAAATGCCGAAGCGGCTCTTAACCGCGTGAAAGAAAACATGCGCAAATTCAACATTGCTGAGGAAAAACTGGCGGCGCTGACCTCGCGGAATATCCTCCTCGGTGATTTGGTCAATCCACAAGGGTTTCTTGACGATCCGCGCCTGGAGCAGGTGACTCACGTCCTCAACTGCGCTGCCGTCGCCTCCTTTGGCAATAACCCGCTCATCTGGAAGGTGAACGTGGAAGGCACCCTGCAGTTTGCCCAACGCATGTCCCAGGTTGCCGGATTACAGCGCTTTCTGCACGTCGGCACGGCAATGTCATGCTCGCCTGAACCTGACTCGTTGGTGGCGGAAAGCGCCGAATTCCGTGAGCGCGCTGAACACCTTGTCGAGTACACTCACTCTAAATCCGCAATAGAACAACTGATGCAGCAGACCTGTCCGACGCTTCCGTTGACGATCGCTCGCCCGTCGATTGTGGTGGGCCATACTCATCACGGCTGTCAGCCCTCCAGCAGTATCTTCTGGGTATTCAGCATGGGTTTAATGCTGCAAAAATTCCTCTGCTCGATGGAAGATCGGATCGATGTGATTCCCGTCGACTATTGCGCCGATGCGCTGATGATGCTGCTTGATAACCAGCTTGCGCGCGGCGAAGTCGTGCACATTTCGGCAGGCGAAGAAAATAGCGTGAAATTTGCGGAGATCGATCGCGCCATGGCCTCTGCGCTGGAACAGGTGCCCGTCGGCGATAAGTATGCGCAGGTCAGCTATGAGACGCTGGTCAAGATGCGTCGCGAACTGAAGGATATCTTCGGGCCCTGCAATGAACGTCTGATGCTCAAAGCCATGCGCCTCTATGGTGCCTTCGCGACCCTTAACGTACGCTTCAGCAACGATAAGCTGCTCAGTCTGGGAATGCCGAAGCCACCGCGCTTTACCGATTATATCGATCGCTGCGTACAGACCACCCGCGGGCTTTCGATTCCGCAGCAGATGGCGGTCGACTTTAAGTAATCGCCGGCGCGAAGATAAACCGCAAAGGTAAAAAAAATGCCAGTCCGAAGACTGGCATTTTCATATCAGATAAAGACAGGCTTATGCCTGACCTTTGATCTCTTTACGACCGTTGTACGGTGCTTTTTCGCCCAGCGCTTCTTCGATACGAATCAGCTGGTTGTATTTAGCAACGCGGTCAGAACGGCTCATAGAACCGGTTTTGATCTGGCCTGCAGCGGTACCCACTGCCAGGTCAGCGATGGTCGCGTCTTCAGTTTCGCCAGAACGGTGAGAGATAACGGCAGTGTAGCCAGCGTCTTTCGCCATTTTGATCGCAGCCAGAGTTTCGGTCAGGGAACCGATCTGGTTGAATTTGATCAGGATGGAGTTAACGATGCCTTTGTCGATACCTTCTTTCAGGATCTTGGTGTTGGTTACGAACAGATCGTCACCAACCAGCTGGATTTTGTCGCCCAGGACTTTAGTCTGGTATGCGAAACCAGCCCAGTCAGATTCGTCCAGACCGTCTTCGATAGAAACGATCGGGTACTGTTTGGTCAGGTCTTCCAGGAAGTGAGTGAACTCTTCAGAGGTGAACGCTTTGTTGCCTTCGCCAGCCAGAACGTATTTACCGTCTTTGTAGAATTCAGACGCTGCGCAGTCCATCGCCAGAGTGATGTCTGTGCCCAGCTCGTAACCTGCTGCTTTAACCGCTTCAGCGATAACAGCCAGCGCTTCTGCGTTGGAACCCAGGTTCGGCGCGTAGCCGCCTTCGTCACCCACTGCAGTGTTCATACCTTTAGCTTTCAGAACTTTAGCCAGGTTGTGGAACACTTCAGAACCCATACGTACGGCTTCTTTCAGGGATTTAGCGCCAACCGGCTGAATCATAAATTCCTGGATGTCGACGTTGTTGTCAGCGTGCTCGCCACCGTTGATGATGTTCATCATCGGAACCGGCATGGAGTATTTGCCCGGAGTGCCGTTCAGCTCAGCGATGTGTTCGTACAGCGGCTGGCCTTTAGAGGCAGCGGCTGCTTTGGCGTTAGCCAGGGACACAGCCAGAATGGCGTTCGCACCGAAGTTAGATTTGTTTTCAGTACCGTCCAGGTCGATCATGATTTTATCGATGCCAGCCTGATCTTTGGCGTCTTTGCCAAGGATAGCCTGAGCAATCGGGCCGTTGACCGCGCCAACAGCTTTCAGTACGCCTTTACCCATGAAACGGGATTTGTCGCCATCGCGCAGTTCCAGCGCTTCGCGGGAACCAGTAGAAGCACCTGACGGAGCTGCTGCCATACCAACGAAACCACCTTCCAGGTGTACTTCGGCTTCAACAGTCGGGTTACCACGGGAGTCGATGATTTCACGACCGATGACTTTAACGATTTTGGACATTAGGTTTTCCTCAGTACAAGTTAAACTAAAACTCCAGACAAACAATGCACCCGAAGGGGTGCATTGCCGTTCTAACTCTTTTACTTCGCCTGACGCTTTTGATACTCGCTTGCCGCTTTCACAAAACCGGCAAACAGCGGATGGCCATCACGCGGCGTCGAAGTAAACTCCGGGTGGAACTGACAAGCAACGAACCACGGGTGATTCGGCACTTCGATGATCTCGACCAACTGATCATCCCCGGAACGGCCTGCAACACGCAGGCCCGCATTTTCAATCGGTTTCAACAACATGTTGTTGACTTCGTAGCGGTGACGGTGGCGCTCGGTAATGATTGACTCACCGTACAGCTGGCGCACCAGGCTCGCGTCGTCCAGCTGGCACTGCTGCGCGCCCAGGCGCATGGTGCCGCCGAGGTCGCTCTTCTCAGAGCGCACTTCAACGTTGCCTTCTTCATCACGCCATTCAGTAATGAGCGCCACGACCGGATACTTACAGTCTGGCACAAATTCTGTGGAGTTGGCGTTTTCCATCCCCGCGACGTTGCGCGCGAACTCAATCAGCGCAACCTGCATACCCAGGCAAATACCCAGATACGGAATATTATTTTCACGCGCATAGCGTGCAGTGGCGATCTTCCCTTCAACACCGCGGTAGCCGAAGCCGCCAGGGATCAGGATAGCGTCGAGATTCTTCAGAATTTCAACGCCGCGCGTTTCCACATCCTGCGAATCAATCAGCTTGATGTTAACGGTCACGCGGTTTTTCAGACCACCGTGTTTCAGCGCTTCAATCACTGACTTGTACGCGTCCGGCAGTTCAATGTACTTGCCGACCATACCGATCGTGACTTCACCAGCCGGATTAGCTTCTTCGTAAATCACCTGTTCCCATTCGGCCAGGTTTGCTTCCGGGCAGTTCAAGCTGAATCGTTTACAAATATAATCGTCAAGGCCCTGAGATTTCAACAGGCCTGGAATTTTATAAATGGAATCGACATCTTTCATCGAAATAACGGCTTTTTCTGGCACGTTACAGAACAATGCAATTTTTGCACGTTCGTTAGCCGGAATCGCACGATCGGAACGGCACACCAGAATGTCAGGCTGAATACCGATGGACAGCAGTTCTTTTACAGAGTGCTGAGTCGGTTTGGTTTTGACTTCACCCGCTGCCGCCAGATAAGGAACCAGGGTCAGGTGCATGAACAGCGCGTGTTCACGTCCGATATCTACCGCCAGCTGACGGATAGCTTCGAGGAACGGCAGGGATTCGATATCGCCGACGGTACCACCGATTTCTACCAGCACCACGTCATGGCCTTCGCCACCGGCAAGCACGCGTTCTTTAATGGCGTTAGTGATGTGCGGGATAACCTGTACGGTTGCGCCCAGATAGTCGCCGCGGCGCTCTTTACGCAGAACGTCGGAGTAAATACGGCCCGTGGTGAAGTTGTTGCGGCGGCTCATTTTGGTACGGATGAAACGCTCGTAGTGCCCCAGGTCCAGATCGGTTTCAGCGCCGTCTTCAGTAACGAACACTTCCCCGTGTTGGATTGGGCTCATGGTGCCCGGATCGACGTTGATGTACGGATCCAGTTTCATCATGGTTACGTTAAGCCCACGGGCTTCGAGAATAGCGGCCAGGGAGGCTGCGGCAATGCCTTTACCCAGAGAGGATACGACCCCGCCGGTCACAAAAATATAGTTCGTTGTCATGCTGAACCTGAGAAGTTAGGGTGAAACGATGGAATAACCAGGACGGGAAAGTAGTATACCCGAACACGGCGAGCGCCACAAACTTTCATTCTCCGTCTCCTTTCCAGGTCATGACAAACATAAGGAGTGAGAAAATAGCCCCTTTTGGGTAAATGTTTTTGACGCAAATCAAGCGCTTGTCATTTAAAAAATCACACAAATAGCGCTTGATCGCAAAATTTCTTTAGAGATCAGTTTCCTGGCGTTTTACCTCTTGCCACACTTCCTCCATGGTATCGAGGTCTACACCGGTCATTTCCAGGCCGCGAGCGGCGACGATTCGTTCAACTTCACGGAAACGACGTTCGAATTTCAGGTTCGCTTTCTGCAAGGCGACTTCAGCTTTTACCCCTAAATGGCGGGATAAATTGACCGTTGCGAACAGCAGATCGCCCATCTCCTCCTCCAGTTTAGCTTCATCGACGACCGCCTGCTGCGCTTCGTGCATGACCTCATCGATCTCTTCATGCACTTTATCCAGCACCGGTCCGAGCGATGTCCAGTCAAACCCTACCGCCGAGCAGCGACGCTGAATTTTGTGCGCACGCATCAGCGCCGGCAGACTGTGCGGAATGTCGTCCAGCGCGGAATGCTGCGCCTTTTCCGCCCGTTCAGCGCTTTTTATCTGCTCCCAGCGCGCCAGCACGTCAGCGCTGTTGCCGGCGGTAGCCTCGCCGAAGATATGCGGATGACGGCGCTCCAGCTTGTCGCTGATGGCGGCACAGATGTCGTCAAATGCAAAGCGACCTTCTTCCTGGGCCATCTGGGCGTAGAACACCACCTGAAACAGCAGGTCCCCCAGCTCGCCGCGCAGATCGTCGAAATCTTCACGGGCGATGGCATCCAGCACTTCGTACGTCTCTTCAAGGGTATACGGGGCGATAGTGGCGAAGGTCTGCTCTTTGTCCCACGGACAGCCGTTTTCCGGATCACGCAGGCGTTTCATAATGCCAAGCAGGCGATCGATTTGGGTCATAGTGATTCCTTGCAACATATTGGTTTTATTTACCTTCCCCGGCTAAAACACGGGAAAAATCAGCGCAGTTCGCGGGTAAAAGACGCGCAAAACCCTCTCTCCGTCAGAGAGAGGGTCAGCATGGAAGGCAAAGCGGTTAGCCGCCGTGCAGGCGGCGGGCATCAATCACATCCGGAACCTGGTTCAGTTTCCCGAGCACGCGGCCGAGGACCTGCAGGTTGTAGATTTCAATGTTCATATCGATAGTCGCCAGCTGCTGTTTGGTGTCGCTACGGCTGGCAACGCCCAGCACATTCACCTTCTCGTTAGCGAGAATGGTGGTGATATCGCGCAGCAGGCCGCTACGATCGTTGGCCACGACCCGAACGACTAACGAATAGCCAGCGGAATAGCTTTCTCCCCAGACCGCGTCAACGATACGCTCCGGGGCGTGCGATTGCAGCTCAGCCAGCTGATCGCAGTCTGCCCGGTGCACGGAAATCCCGCGCCCCTGGGTGATGAAACCGACGATCTCATCGCCTGGAATCGGCTGACAGCAGCGCGCGATGTGGTGCATCAGATTGCCCACCCCTTCCACAACGACGCGACCGTTGTCTTTGCTGCGATTCTGAGGCGCCCAGGTTTTCTGCTGCAGTTGTTTCAGCGCCGCCGCGTCCTGCTCTTCGGCGCTCGGCTTATTGAACTGCGACTGCAGGAAGTTGACCATCTGGTTAAGGCGAATATCTCCGCCGCCAATGGCCGCCAGCAGCTCATCCAGCTCATTGAAGTTGTAACGCGGCAGCAGCTGTTTCTCTGCCTCCTTGAGGCTAATCCCCAGGTGCTCAAGCTCATCATCGAGAATCTGTCGCCCGGCGAGAATATTCTTGTCGCGATCCTGCTTGCGGAACCAGGCGTGGATTTTGGAACGTCCGCGGCTGGTGGTGACATAGCCGAGGTTGGGGTTCAGCCAGTCGCGGCTTGGGTTTGGCTGCTTCTGGGTAATGATTTCAATCTGATCGCCCATTTGCAGCTGATAGGTAAACGGTACAATGCGCCCGCTGATTTTGGCGCCAATGCAGCGGTGGCCGACGTCGCTATGGATATGGTAGGCGAAGTCGAGCGGCGTGGAGCCGGCAGGTAAATCGACCACGTCGCCTTTTGGCGTAAAGACATATACCCGGTCGTCAAAGACCTGGCTGCGCACCTCATCGAGCATTTCGCCGGAATCCGCCATCTCTTCTTGCCAGGCGATCAGCTTACGCAGCCAGGCAATACGATCTTCATAGCCGCGTCCACCGCCTGCCGCCGCGCCGGCGCCTTCTTTGTATTTCCAGTGCGCGGCGACGCCCAGCTCGGCATCTTCATGCATCTGGCGGGTACGAATCTGGATCTCCACCGTTTTACCGCCCGGCCCCAACACCACGGTATGAATCGACTGATAGCCATTCGGTTTGGGATTGGCAACGTAATCATCGAACTCATCCGGCAGATGGCGATAGTGAGTGTGCACTATCCCCAGTGCGGCATAGCAGTCCTGCAGGCGCTCGGCGACAATACGTACCGCGCGCACATCAAACAGCTCATCAAAGGTGAGATGTTTTTTCTGCATTTTGCGCCAGATGCTGTAGATGTGCTTCGGTCGGCCATAGACTTCGGCCTTCACCCCTTCGGTTTTCATTTCGACACGCAGATGGCCGACAAACTCATCAATGTAGTGTTCACGATCGATGCGCCGCTCGTGCAGCAGTTTGGCAATCCGCTTATATTCATCGGGATGCAGGTAGCGGAAGCAATAATCTTCCAGCTCCCATTTCAGCTGGCCAATACCTAAACGGTTGGCCAGCGGGGCGTAGATATTGGTGCACTCTTTTGCCGCCAGTACGCGTTCGTCTTCGGGCTCATCTTTGACTTCCCGCAGGTGGGCGATCCGCTCGGCCAGCTTGATGACCACGCAACGGAAATCGTCGACCATCGCCAGCAGCATGCGGCGAATATTATCAACTTGCTCCGATGAGACCGAGTCGGTATGGGTGGCTTTAAGCTGGCGAATCGCCGCCATATCGCGCACGCCGTGAATCAATGTCACGACGGACTTGCCGACGCTCTCCTGCATCACCTCTTCGCTGACGACGTTGCCATCCGCCAGCGGGAACAGCATCGCGGCCCGTAGCGTATCGATATCCATGCTTAGTGTAGAAAGGATTTCCACCATTTCTACGCCGCGCCATAAGATCAGATCCGCTCGAGGATGCCCCTGCGTTTTCTCGCGACAATAGTCCCAGGTTTCGGCTAAGCGTTCACACGACTGCTGGCTGGAAATTCCCAGACTCGCGATCCATTTCTTCGGGTCAAATTCACCAGCTTTATTTAAATGTGCACTTCTTACCGCAACCATTGTCCTCTCCTTAAGGGACCTGGCCTGCCGAAGTCGGCAAGCCTCAACGTTGACACTTCATCCTTCGGTACGCCGGGGGATTGGCTGCCTCGGTCTGATCCGAACGATTCTATGCATCTCTGTGCTCAAACAACACCATTGATTCCAGATGTCCGGTGTGCGGGAACATATCCAGCATCGCCAGGCGTTGAATCTTATAGCCCGCCTGCAGCAGCAGGTCGCTATCGCGCGCCAGGGTCGCCGGATTACAGGAGACATAGACGACGCGACGCGGGGCAAGTTTTATAATGTGTGACATCACGCCCGGCGCCCCGGCTCGCGCCGGGTCGAGTAATATTTTATCAAAACCATGCTGCGCCCAGGCCTGACGGGTTACATCTTCTTCCAGATTTTCATGAAAGAACGTCACGTTATGCAACTGATTAAGCGCGGCATTTTCCCGCCCTTTCTCGACCAGCGCCGGAACGCCTTCAACGCCCACGACGCTGGCTGCGCGCGTAGCCAGCGGCAGGGTAAAATTCCCCATACCGCAGAACAGATCGAGCACCCGGTCCTGAGGCTGAATATCCAGCCACGCCAGCGCCGTTTGCACCATCAGCTGATTGACGCCATCGTTCACCTGGATAAAGTCGCGCGGGCTAAACATTAAGCGTAGCCCCTCGGAAGTATACCAGGGGGATTCCCCGCTAATATGTTCCAGTTTCTCGCTTTGCGGCGCCAGGTACAGCGCGAGTGCGTGAGATTGCGAAAATCGTTCCAGTTTTTCTTTATCGACGGCCGGTAACGCTGCCGTGTGGCGCAGGACCATCAACGGGCCATTGTCCGCCAGCACCAGCTCGACATGCCCGAGCTGACGCAGCGATTTCAGGCCGGACAAGCACTCGCGCACCGCCGGCAGCAATGCCTCAAGATCGGGCGCCAGAATGGGGCACTGCACCACGTCGATTATCTCGCTGGATCCAGCCTGACGAAACCCCATCTGTAATTGTGAGGTCTTTGGCTGATAATTCAAGCTCAGACGTGCGCGTCGACGATATCCCCACGGCGAAGCGGCTATAATGTCGTCAACATCGCGCTTCATCAGCCGGGCAAGCGCGGCGCGTTTACTTTGCTGCTGGAGCTCTACGCTGGCATGCTGTTGCTGGCAGCCGCCGCAGGTACCGAAATGCGGGCAGCGCGGCGCCTGGCGCTGCGGGCTGTCATTAAGACGACGTTTGACCTGCGCCCGGGAGTACTGTTTTTTGTCTTCAACCACGACAACGTCAGCCTGTTCCTGGGGCAATAAGCCATGAATAAATAGCGCTTTACCATGGTGACGAGCAACGCCCTGACCAAAGGGATCGAGGTCATTGACTGTAACGGTTATGATCTGGCGCGTCGTCACACGCCGTTTTGCAGAGTAGAATTGCGCCATCGTAGAGATTTGTCTCAATCAAATAAACTGACTCTGTACACGAGTCCATACACAGTGCGTCAGGGCGGCCAGTCAGCGTCCCCGGCGGCGAAGAGTGGCCCGTCGCAGGAACCGCCAACGCAGAGCACTTGATGGATGAAGGGTATATTCTCCCATAATGGAACCGCATGACCAACTACAGCCTACGTGCCCGCATGATGATTCTTATTCTGGCGCCAACCGTACTGATCGGTTTGTTGCTCAGTATTTTCTTCGTCGCGCATCGCTATCACGACCTGCAGCGTCAGCTGGAAGACGCCGGGGCCAGTATTATTGAACCGCTGGCGGTCTCCAGTGAATACGGTATGAATCTGCAAAACCGCGAGTCCATCGGCCAGCTGATTAGCGTTCTGCATCGCCGCCATTCCGATATCGTACGCGCTATTTCGATTTATGATTCGCAAAACCGGCTATTCGTCACCTCTAATTTTCAGCTCAACCCCAGCGAGCTGCGTCTGGAGAATGGGGCGAAATTTCCTCGCCAGCTAAGCGCGGTGCGCAAGGGCGACGTCATGATTTTGCGTACGCCTATCGTCTCGGAAAGCTATTCACCCGATGAATCGCCGATGTCCGATGCCAAAATGCCCGGCAACATGCTGGGCTATGTCGCCCTCGAACTGGATCTCAAATCGGTGCGGCTGCAGCAGTACAAAGAGATTTTCATCTCCAGCGTCATGATGCTGTTCTGTATCGGCATTGCGCTGATTTTCGGCTGGCGCCTGATGCGCGATGTCACCGGGCCGATCCGCAATATGGTGAATACCGTCGACCGCATTCGTCGCGGCCAGCTCGACAGCCGCGTCGAAGGGTTTATGCTCGGCGAACTGGATATGCTGAAAAACGGCATCAACTCCATGGCTATGTCGCTGGCGGCCTACCACGAAGAGATGCAGCACAATATTGACCAGGCGACCTCCGATCTGCGCGAAACCCTCGAACAGATGGAGATTCAGAACGTTGAGCTGGATCTGGCGAAGAAGCGCGCCCAGGAGGCGGCCCGCATCAAATCAGAATTCCTCGCCAATATGTCTCACGAGCTACGAACGCCGCTCAATGGCGTTATTGGCTTTACCCGCCTGACCCTGAAGACCGATTTAAATACCACTCAGCGCGACCACCTCACCACTATCGAGCGCTCGGCGAACAACCTGCTCGCTATCATTAACGACGTGCTGGACTTCTCGAAGCTGGAAGCGGGTAAACTGATTCTCGAGAGCATTCCGTTCCTGCTGCGTAATGCGCTGGATGAGGTTGTGACGCTGCTGGCGCACTCCGCGCACGATAAGGGACTGGAGCTGACGCTGAACATCAAAAATGATGTTCCGGATAATATTATCGGCGACCCTCTGCGCCTGCAGCAGATCATCACCAACCTGGTGGGCAATGCCATCAAGTTTACCGAACATGGCAATATTGATGTTCTGGTCGAACAGCGCGCGCTGAGCAACACCAGCGTACAAATCGAAATTCAAATCCACGATACCGGGATTGGGATCCCGGAACGCGATCAGTCCCGTCTGTTCCAGGCGTTCCGTCAGGCCGATGCCAGTATTTCCCGTCGTCACGGCGGCACCGGGCTCGGACTGGTGATTACCCAGCGGCTGGTCAGAGAGATGGGCGGCGATATCTCATTCCACAGCCAGCCGAATCGCGGCTCCACGTTCTGGTTCCATATCAACCTCGACCTCAATCCCAACGCGGTTCAGGAGAGTCCGCCGACCCAAGGTCTGGCGGGCAAAACGCTGGCCTACGTCGAGGCCAATGCGGCGGCGGCGCAGTGCACCATGGAGCTGCTGGCGACCCTGCCGCTGGAGGTGGTGTACAGCCCGACATTTTCCGCGCTGCCGGAAGCACACTACGATATCCTGCTGGCCGGCCTTCCGGTATCAATGCGCGACCTGAGCCAGCAAAAGGATAACCTGACGAAAGCCTGCGCCATAGCCGACAACTTACTGCTGGCGCTCCCCTGCCATGCGCATATCAATGGCGAAACCCTGAAGCAAGACGGCGTCGCCGCCTGCCTGCTCAAGCCGCTGACCGCCACGCGGTTAATCCCGGCGCTCACCGCCTCCTGCCGCAGCCGAACGCCGATAGTCGCGCCCCATACTGACAGCCACAAGCTGCCGATGACGGTGATGGCGGTGGACGATAATCCGGCGAACCTGAAGCTTATCGGCGTGCTGCTCGAAGATCTGGTCCAGCACGTCACGCTGTGTGAGAGCGGTCAGCGCGCCGTCGAGCAGGCCAGAGAGATGCAGCTGGATCTGGTTCTGATGGATATTCAGATGCCGGATATGGACGGTATTCGCGCCTGCGAGCTGATTCGCCACCTTCCCCATCAGCAGCAAACGCCGGTGATCGCCGTCACCGCCCACGCCTTTGACGGGCAAAAAGAGAAGCTGATGAAGGCCGGGATGAACGACTACCTGGCGAAGCCCATCGAAGAGGATAAGCTGCACAGCCTGCTACTGCACTATCAGCCGGGCAGGCATACCGTGCCGCGGCGGGCGGTGGAGCCTGTCGAAGCCCCCATCGACTGTAACGTGACGCTCGACTGGCAGCTGGCGCTACGCCAGGCCGCCATGAAACCGGATCTGGCGCGGGAGATGCTGCAAATGCTGCTCGCCTTTATGCCAGAGGTGCGTAATAAAGTGGAAGAACAGCTGGTTGGCGAAGAGCCGGAGGGGCTGCTGGATTTGATTCATAAACTTCACGGAAGCTGCAGCTATAGCGGAGTTCCGCGGCTGAAAAAGCTGTGCCAGACCCTCGAAAGCCAGCTGCGCGCCGGTACCACCGCCGAAGAGCTGGAGCCGGAGTTGCTGGAACTGCTGGATGAAATGGATAATGTCACGCGGGAAGCGTGCAAAATGCTGGGCATATAAATCGCCTTCCCCGGCTTGCGCGGGCTATGGCGCAAACGACGCCGCCCCGGCGGGCGGCGCGTGACCGGGGAAGCGTCTTACAGCTTGCGTCCCATGTTCAGCACCGCGGCAACGTTTCTCGCCGTCATGCGCACGTTATCGGCCGCGTTCTCCAGCGCCTCCTCCAGTGTACAGACCGAATAAATCACGCTGAATACCGCATCCAGCCCGTGCTGATGAACAATCCCCACATCCGCAGTCAGGCTGCCGGCAATAGCAATAACCGGTACGTTATAGCGCTGCGCAACCTTCGCCACCCCCACCGGCACCTTGCCATGGATCGTCTGGCTGTCAATGCGCCCTTCGCCGGTGATAACCAGGTCTGCGTCCGCCACCAGCTCCGCCAGGCGCAGCGCATCAGTCACAATCTCAATGCCCGGACGCAGCCGCGCGCCACAGAATGCATACAGGGCGGCACCCATGCCGCCTGCCGCGCCGCCGCCCTCAAGATGCAGCACGTCGACAGCTAAATCACGTTGAATAATGCGCGCATAATGCGCCAGCGCGCGATCGAGACGGACTATCATCTCCGCCGTCGCCCCTTTTTGCGGCCCAAATACCGCAGTAGCGCCTTCCGGCCCCGTTAGCGGATTGGTCACATCGCAGGCCACATCGATGCGGCAATCGGCGAGACGGCTATCCAGTTCGCTCAGATCAATGCGCGCCAGTTGCTCCAGCGCGCCGCCGCCGACGGCAATCTGCTGATTATCCGCCGTCAGCAACTTTCCACCCAGCGCCTGCACCATTCCGGCGCCGCCGTCATTCGTCGCGCTACCGCCAATACCAATAATAATCTGCTGGACGCCGGCATCCAGCGCGTGACGAATCAGTTCCCCGGTTCCCCAGGTGGTCGTTACCAATGGGTTACGGCACGTCGGCGGTACGCTTTCCAGTCCGCTGGCCGCCGCCATTTCAATAAAAGCACAGCGCTCATCGCCGGAAAGGCCGTAGAAAGCGTGCACCGGTTTGTTCAACGGGCCGGTCACCGTCACCGGCACCAGACGCCCCTGAGTGGCGGCAACCATCGCTTCGACGGTCCCTTCTCCGCCATCGGCAACAGGCAACCTGACATACTCCGCATCAGGATAAATCTCCTGAAACCCCGCTTCTATCGCCGTTGCAACATCCAGAGCACTCAGGCTCTCCTTGTATGAATCCGGTGCAATCACTATTTTCATACGCTGTCCTTAATATGCACAAACATCCGGTAGCAAAACCACTCAGGTTCCCGCAGGAAGCGGATTTTCCTTAGCGCACCATACACGGACGCTTGTTATCAAACGTCCAGTTCGGGATAAGGTACTGCATGGCCATCGCATCGTCACGCGCGCCCAGCCCGTGCTTTTTATATAGCTCATTCGCCTGCATCACGCGGTCCATATCCAGCTCAACGCCGAGGCCCGGCGTGGCGGGCACCTGCACCATACCACCTTTGATCTCAAAAGGTTGTCGGGTCAATCGCTGATTGCCTTCCTGCCAGATCCAATGGGTATCGATAGCGGTAATGTTGCCTGGCGCCGCCGCCGCAACGTGGGTGAACATCGCCAGCGAGATATCGAAATGGTTGTTGGAATGCGAGCCCCAGGTCAAACCAAATTCATGGCACATCTGCGCCACGCGCACCGATCCCTGCATGGTCCAGAAGTGCGGATCCGCCAGCGGAATGTCCACCGATTGCAAAGATAAAGTATGCCCCATCTGACGCCAGTCGGTGGCAATCATATTGGTGGCCGTCGGCAGGCCGGTGGCGCGGCGGAACTCCGCCATCACTTCACGACCGGAGAAGCCCTGTTCAGCGCCGCAGGGATCTTCCGCATAGGCCAGCACCCCTTTCAGCTGTTTGCCAATGTTGATGGCTTCATCCAGGCGCCAGGCGCCGTTCGGATCGAGCGTCACGCGCGCCTGCGGGAAACGTTTAGCCAGCGCCATAATCGACTCCGCCTCTTCTTCGCCCGCCAGCACGCCGCCTTTGAGTTTGAAATCGTTGAAGCCATATTTTTCGTAGGCCGCCTCCGCCAGACGCACGACGGCGTCCGGCGTCATGGCCTCTTCATGACGAAGCCGGTACCAGTCGCACTTCTCATCGCCCTGACTTTGATAGGCCAGCGGCGTGGCATGACGGTTACCGACGAAGAACAGGTAGCCCAGCATTTCGACTTCGCTACGCTGTTGGCCATCGCCGAGCAGAGAGGCGACGTTGACGCCCAGATGCTGTCCCAGCAGATCCAGCAGCGCGGCTTCAATCCCGGTGACAACGTGAATGGTGGTACGCAGATCGAAAGTTTGCAAACCGCGCCCGCCGGCGTCACGGTCGGCAAAGCGGCGGCGTACCGCCCCGAGGACGTTTTTATATTCGCCGAGCGCTTTCCCGACGACCCACTCCGCGGCCTCTTCCAGTGTCTGGCGGATTTTCTCGCCGCCGGGGATTTCCCCTACGCCGGTATGGCCTGAGTTATCTTTGATAATCACAATATTGCGGGTGAAGTACGGGGCATGCGCGCCGCTAAGATTCATCAGCATACTGTCGTGGCCGGCAACCGGAATAACCTGCATCGCGGTGACGACGGGGGTAGAAAACAGGGTGGTCATGATGAAATCCTTTTGTTATTGATTGGCGACCGCGCGGCGGCCAAACACGGGACGCTTGCGGTCAAATTTCCAGCCGGGGATCAGATACTGCATCGGCGCCGCGTCATTACGCGCGCCTCCCGGCAGCGCCTTATAGGTCTCATGGGCTTTTTGCACCTGCGTCCAGTCCAGCTCGATACCGAGGCCGGGCGCATCCGGTACGGCAATCTTGCCGTGCTCAATCTGCAGCGGATTTTTGGTCAGACGGCAGTCGCCTTCCTGCCAGATCCAGTGAGTATCGATTGCCGTCGGGTTGCCCGGCGCGGCGGCGCCCACGTGAGTAAACATCGCCAGTGAAATGTCAAAATGGTTGTTCGAGTGGCAACCCCATGTCAGCCCCCATTCATCACACAGCTGGGCGACTCGCACCGCGCCGGAGAGCGTCCAGAAGTGCGGATCGGCTAACGGAATGTCTACCGCGTTGAGCATCACCGCATGCCCCATTTCCCGCCAGTTGGTGGCAATCATATTGGTGGCGACCGGTAGCCCGGTGGCACGACGAAATTCCGCCATCACCTCCCGCCCGGAGAAGCCCTGCTCGGCGCCGCACGGATCTTCCGCATAGGTCAACACCTCCTGCAGGCCCTTACACAGTTCAATCGCCTCATCCAGCAGCCAGGCGCCGTTCGGGTCGACCGTAATCCGCGCATCCGGGAAGCGTTGTTTCAGCGCACGCGCGCTTTCAATTTCCTGCTCACCGGGTAAAACACCGCCCTTCAGTTTGAAATCTTTAAAGCCGTAGCGATCTTGCGCAGCCTCGGCAAGGCGCACTATCGCAGCGCTGGTCAGCGCCTCCTGATGGCGCAGGCGGTACCACTCATGAGCTCCTGGGGTACTCTGCAGATAAGGAAGGTCCGTTTTGTTTCGATCGCCGATATAGAAGATATAGCCCAGCACGGTGACCGCATCACGCTGTTTACCCGGTCCCAGCAGTTCACAAACCGGGACATTCAGCGCTTTGCCCAGCAGATCCAGCAGCGCGGCCTCCAGCGCCGCGACCGCATTAACCCGCAGTTCAAAGGTCCAGGCCCCCTTACCGAAGGTGTCAAAATCCGCCGCCTGGTTGCCTTTATGAACCTGCTGAACCACGTTATTCAGGCGGGCGACCTCTTTTCCCAGTACCAGCGGAATAGCGTCCACCAGCGTCTGATAAATCACTTCGCCGCCGGGCGCCTCGCCGATGCCGGTATTCCCCGCGTTATCGGTCAGTACCACGATATTGCGGGTAAACCAGGCGCTATGCGCCCCGCCGATGTTCAACAGCATGCTGTCGTGGCCAGCCACCGGAATGACTTTCATATCGGTGATTGTCGGACTGGATTGAGTATTCATGATTAGCGCTCCGTGACCGGTTTAAGTTCAATGCGTTTGATATCGCCCACCAGCACCAGATAGCTCAGTACCGCCACCAGCGCATGCACCCCGACGTAAATCAGCGCGCCGTTGAATGAGCCCGTCGTTCCGACGATGTAACCAATCGCAATCGGCGTCACGATGCCGGAGATATTGCCGAACATATTGAATAATCCGCCCGACAAACCGCTGATCTCTTTCGGCGCCGTATCGGCCATCACCGCCCAGCCGAGGGCGCCAATCCCTTTGCCGAAGAAGGCCAGCGCCATGAAGCCGATAATCATCCACTCCACGTTAACGTAGTTACAGAACACCATAGCCATCGACATCAGCATGCCTGCGACAATCGGGGTTTTACGGGCAATATTGAGCGAGCCGGTGCGACGCATTAACCAGTCGGAAATAATCCCGCCCAGCACACCGCCAGCAAACCCGCAGATTGCCGGCACCGAGGCGACAAAACCGGCTTTCAGAATCGACATGCCACGCGCCTGCACCAGGTAGACCGGGAACCAGGTGATAAAGAAGTAGGTCAAGGCGTTGATGCAGTACTGGCCGATATAGATCCCGACCATCATCCGGGAGCCGATCAGCTGTTTGATCTGCCCCCATTTTTCGCTAAGCGGGACTTTGCGGACATTTTTCTTCTGATCCATGTTGATCAGCGCGCCGCCTTCAGCAATGTACTCCAGCTCTTTTTTGTTTACGCCGGGGTGCTGATTCGGTTCATGGATGACTTTAAGCCATACCAAACTGATGACAATCCCCAGCCCTCCCATAAAGAAGAAGACGTGCGACCAGCCCACTTCATGGGTTAACCAGCCCATGATCGGCGCGAAGATAACGGTGGCAAAGTATTGCGCGGAGTTGAATATCGCCACCGCGGTTCCCCTTTCCTGCGCCGGGAACCAGGCCGCGACGATTCGACTGTTGCCGGGGAACGAGGGGGCTTCCGCCAGCCCGACCAGAAATCGCAGGGTAAACAGCGCGATAATAATACCGAAGCCGCTAAAGATATCGACGAAGCCCTGTAACAGGGTAAACATCGACCAGATGAAGATAGACCAAAAATAGACCCGTTTTGAACCAAAGCGGTCCAGCAACCATCCGCCGGGGATCTGACCGATAACGTAGGCCCATGAGAACGCGGAAAAAACATAGCCCATGCCCACCGCGTCCAGGCCAATATCTTTGGCCATTTCCGAACCGGCTATCGACAGCGTTGCGCGGTCGCCGTAGTTGAAAGAGGTGACGATAAACAGCATCACCACTATCCAGTAGCGGGCATTGGTGCGTTTTTCTGCACCGCTAGCCGCCTGACTTAATGTACTCATTGTTGCACTCCTGAATCATAGCCGTTAGCTACGTTCATTCTGAATGGCACAACCTGTAGGGTAGTCAGAATGACGTGTTTGAGTTTTTCATTGTTTTCGTTTTATCTGGCGCGCTGCTTTTTTAACTGGCAGGGAAAGTATAAAAAGAGGGCCTGAGCGGCTCACCGTGCATACACACAGCTTTAGCGGAGATTTAGCAATAGATTTATGGCTTATGCCTGACTGGATGGGGGGTAGTTCACGGAAATGAAAAGCGGAGGCGAGGAACAGCGGAAACGGCGAGACAAACGGCAGGAGTGTGAAATGCCTCACTTGACCCGGTGGAAACTCCCGGAATAAATCGTCCGCGTGAACCGCTTGTCGTGCAAATGCCCGATGTCCGGGACCGGTAAAAGGGTTAACATTTCATCGACCGTTTATCTGGCACTGGCATCAGGAAGTGACGCCCTCTATGTAGGGAGAGGGCGCAACTTTTATCCGTTGATGGATTGGCTTATTCGAGCAGACTCGCCCACTGTTCAACCCATGGGTTAGACACGCTCTCGGGTTCAGGGTCTTCGCTGGCATCGATCATCAGCATGTCGCCGATACGCCTGGCCCCCTGCTCCTGCAGCAATGCATCGAAGGTCTTACCGCCGCCGCAAAAGTTAGCGTAGGTGCTATCGCCAAGCGCGATAATCCCGTAGCGCAGGTGCGGCTGGTACATGTCTTTCATCCCTTCATACAGCGGGACGATGCTGTCCGGCAGATCGCCCTGACCGGTGGTGGAGGTGACGACCAGCACATATTTGCCGCTGTACGGCTCCCAGTCCTGAACCTCCGGGTCTTCAAACACCTTCGCTTTATGCCCGAGACCGCTCAGAATGGCTTCAGCCTCTTCGGCCACCAGCAGCGCGTTTCCATACATCGTGCCTACAAAAATACCGATATCTGCCATGATTATCTCCCTGAATTGACCTCAATTTCTTCATCCTGACCGCTGTCGTCAGCAAACTCAACCCTTTCATTTAGCGGCAGAAGGCCGCGCCAGCCAAACTGCGACAGCGCCCGCATCCAGACCTCGTCAAGGCCCGCACGGATCGTCAACGGCTCGCCGGTAAAGGGATGCGTTAACGATAGCTGGCTGGCGTGAAGCATCAAGCGGTCAACGGAAAAATGCTCTGCGGCGCTGCGGTTTTGCCGGAGATCGCCGTGTTTACTGTCGCCGATAATCGGGTGACGTAAATGGGAAAGATGGCGGCGCAGCTGGTGTTTACGCCCGGTTTCAGGCTCCAGCTCAACCAGGCTGTAGCGCGTCGTCGGATAACGTCCGGTGGCCACCGGCATTTCGACGGTCGCCATTCCACGATAGCGCGTAACCGCCGGCTGGGGTTCTTTATCGTCGCGGGCAAATTTATCGGCGATTTTATCCAGCTCTTCCACCAGCGGGTAATCGAGCACCGCTTCGTCGGTCAGCCAGCCGCGCACCACCGCGTGGTAGCGCTTTTGTATCTGATGCTGCTCAAACTGTTGAGACAGGCGCCTTCCCGCTTCGCTCGACAGCCCCATCAGCAGGACACCCGACGTCGGGCGGTCAAGGCGATGGGCGGTAAACACATGCTGACCAATCTGGTCGCGCACGGTTTGCATCACCACCACTTTTTCATCGCGGTCCAGCCAGCTGCGATGAACCAGCCAGCCGGAGGGTTTGTTCACCGCCACCAGCCACTCATCCTGATAGATAATCTCCAGCATCAGGCGTCATCACCGGCAAATAACGTATCCAGCAGCAGCAGCTCCGCCAGTACCCGCTCGCGCAGCGGATGCGCGGCATCGAGAGCCATCTCATAGTAGGGCGCAACGGCGAAATCCTGCGGCAATGGCTGTTCGCTATCGAGTAAATGGTGCATACGAGGGATCAGGACCCACTGCAGCCACTCCAGCGGTTCAAGCGTGTCCATACAGAAAGGCTGTTGGCTGGCAAAAGCACCGCTTTCCGGCGCATTTTCTTGCCAGTGGTCCGTTTCGCGCAGCAGCGCTTCAAGGGCGTGCAAACGCTCGCGCACGCTAAGGTGAAGAGTCATGGGAAACCTCGATGAGTTGTAAACCGGACGCAGGATAGCAAATACAGCGGCGAAAACTACTCAAAATCATGGCGCCTGGCGCATGACAACGCGCGCGGTCATGCGCCAGGCGCCAGACTCGTTGCCCGGTCTGGCCTGAAGCTGTCCCAGGCGATGCGGCCTTCGCTCAAATGCCCCCGGCCAAAGGCGCTGCGATAAAAAACAGGCATAAAAAAGGGAGCACTGTATAAACAGTGCTCCCGGTTCGTTTTGCAGCAATCCAGCTACATTGGTGCTCCCTGCTCGTCCATGAAAACTTTTCCTGAGGTCTCCTGACCATGTTCATCCGTAAACCTGTGCATCCTGCTCCCACACCACCCCGATGTGAAATCACTTATCCTTAAGTCTGTCCCGATCTTCCTGATCCACCGTTCATCATGAGCGGCTCACATTCTCCATCCTGGAGGTGTCCTTTACGCGTTCCTGCGTTATCCTGCGCTTCATCCTGAAGCCTGTCCTTGCAACGCCTTCCCGGCGGGTCCTGCATGAAGAGTCATCATCCTGATGTTCACTTCATTTCGCGACTTCCTGTCGACACACATAGGATCCCTGATTCCGCTTCGTCTTACAAGCCTTCTTAAGAGAATCTCTTAAGGTTAATCCCTGGCTGAACAGGCAAAAGGAAGAATAACTCACTGAATTGTATTGATTTAAAAGAAATAAAGTTTCGGAAAATTGGCTTAAATGATGACGATCTCTTACAGGTCTTGTAAGAGATCTCTCACAAACGGGTGGGGAAAAATGGATTACAGCACCGGCTCAAGCTGCTCAAGGAAGCTTGCCAGGGAAGGCGAAAGAGTGGTGCGTTTACGCGTGCCGAGCGTCTCTTTAAGCACTTCGCCGCTCAGATTGCACACCGAAATGACCTCCAGTTCGCTCTCGAGCGTGGCGATAAACAGCGTTGGCGACAGCTTCAGCCGTTTTTGCACCACCAGATGGCCGATTAAATTCTCCTGCACGCGCCGGAAGTCATCCGGACTCCAGGTTTGCAGCAGCAGCATCGTCTCACCGGCAAAGCGCGCGGCCATATCGCCAGCGAACTGAGTGGTATAATAACTGTGAATCGGCTGTTGTATCACAATATCCAGTGCCCGTTCAACCGCGCTGATATTTTGTTCTGCGGTAAAAGGCTGCGGCTGCCAGAAAACGGCGTCGTCGTTCGTCGCGCTGATGCAGGGTGACGGTACGCCATAAAGCTCTTCGCTACGCGGCAGGCTGGCGCGCTGCTGCTGCCAGGCGGCGCAATAACGTTGGGTGAAGGCTTGCAGCGCTTCTGCGGTTTGATAGTCCACCGGTTTCTCTCTTCACGTCAGACAGGATACACTTGGCGTATAGTGTACCCGCTTTACTATGGTGAAACATGTATTCTTACGATAATCATCAGGCGCTCGCTGGCCTGACGCTCGGTAAATCAACCGATTACCGCGATACTTACGATGCCTCGCTGCTACAGGGCGTACCGCGCAGTCTGAACCGCGATCCGCTGGGCCTGCACGCGGACAATCTGCCTTTTCACGGTGGCGATATCTGGACGCTGTACGAACTCTCCTGGCTCAACGCTAAAGGGCTGCCGCAGGTCGCCGTGGGCCATGTTGAACTCAATGACACCACCGTGAACCTGGTCGAGTCGAAGAGCTTTAAGCTCTACCTCAACAGCTTTAACCAGACCCGTTTTGCCAGCTGGCAGGAGGTTCAGGCGACGCTGACGCGCGATCTCAGCGCCTGCGCGCAGGGGGAAGTCACGGTTTCACTCTATCGCCTCGACGAACTCGAAGGCCAGCCGGTCGCACATCTGCACGGCACCTGCATCGACTTTCAGGATATTGAAATCGATAACTACCAGTTCAGCGCCGACTATCTGCAGGATGCCGCAAGCGGCAAAGTCGTCGAAGAGACGCTGGTCAGCCATCTGCTGAAGTCCAACTGCCTGATTACCCATCAGCCGGACTGGGGTTCGGTGCAAATTCAGTACCGCGGTTCCAGAATCGATCGCGAAAAGCTGCTGCGCTACCTGGTGTCGTTCCGTCACCACAACGAATTCCACGAGCAGTGCGTAGAGCGCATCTTCAACGATATTCAGCGTTTCTGCCAGCCGGAAACCCTTTCCGTTTATGCGCGCTACACGCGACGCGGCGGCCTGGACATCAACCCGTGGCGCAGTAACACCGATTTTGTTCCGGCCACCGGTCGCCTCGCGCGGCAATAATAAACATTTTCACAATTTGCGTGCGTTAACCCGCGCGCAAGGTTGTGAAAACGCCATCAGCAAGGCTATTGTAATCACAGGAAGACGATAATCGTCCTGTAAGGAGTTCACTTGATTACACACGTTAGCCCGCTTGGTTCAATGGATATGCTGTCACAGCTGGAAGTGGATATGCTTAAACGCACCGCCAGCAGTGATCTCTATCAACTCTTTCGTAACTGCTCGCTTGCTGTACTCAACTCGGGGAGTCTGACCGATAACAGCAAGGAGCTGCTGTCTCGTTTTGAAAACTTCGATATCAACGTGCTGCGTCGTGAACGCGGCGTGAAGCTGGAACTGATTAATCCTCCGGAAGAGGCCTTCGTTGACGGGCGCATTATCCGCTCCCTGCAGGCCAACCTGTTTGCCGTACTGCGCGATATCCTGTTCGTTTACGGGCAGATTCACAACACCGTGCGTTTCCCGAATCTCGACCTCGAAAGTTCAGTGCATATCACCAACCTGGTGTTCTCTATTCTGCGTAACGCCCGTGCGCTGCACGTCGGCGAAGCGCCGAATATGATCGTCTGCTGGGGCGGCCACTCGATTAACGAAAACGAATATCTGTACGCCCGTCGCGTCGGGACTCAGTTGGGTCTGCGCGAACTGAATATCTGCACCGGCTGCGGTCCGGGCGCGATGGAAGCGCCGATGAAAGGCGCCGCGGTCGGCCACGCCCAGCAGCGTTACAAAGACAGCCGCTTTATCGGCATGACCGAGCCATCAATTATCGCCGCCGAGCCACCTAACCCGCTGGTTAACGAACTGCTGATCATGCCGGATATCGAAAAACGTCTTGAGGCGTTTGTCCGTATCGCCCACGGCATTATTATCTTCCCTGGCGGCGTCGGTACCGCGGAAGAGCTGCTTTATCTGCTGGGGATTCTAATGCACCCGGCCAACACATCGCAGGTCCTGCCGCTGATCCTCACCGGTCCGAAAGAGAGCGCCGACTATTTCCGCGTGCTGGATGAGTTCATCGTCCATACGCTGGGCGAATCGGCGCGTCGCCACTATCGCATTATCATCGACGACGCCAGCGAAGTGGCGCGCCAGATGAAGAAAGCGATGCCGCTGGTGAAAGAGAGCCGCCGGGAAACCGACGATGCCTACAGCTTTAACTGGTCGATTCGTATCGCCCCGGATCTGCAAATGCCCTTCGATCCGACGCACGAAAACATGGCCAACCTCAAGCTTTATCCCGATCAGCCGGTCGAGTTGCTGGCAGCTGACCTGCGACGCGCGTTCTCCGGCATCGTGGCCGGTAACGTCAAAGAGGTGGGTATCCAGGCGATTGAAAAATTCGGCCCTTACAAGCTGCACGGCGATCCGGAGATGATGCGTCGGATGGACGACCTGCTGCAAGGCTTCGTCGCCCAGCACCGTATGAAGCTGCCGGGCGGCACCGCTTATATCCCTTGCTACGAAATCGGTTCCTGATAGCGGGTTAACCCGTCATTGCGGATTACGGCACGCGCTGGCGTAATCCGCTTTCTCCTTTTCTTGCCATCTTAAACTCCCTTTAGCCTCTTGAACTTCCCCGACCCAGGCTCCCATTGATCCATTTATTTTAAGAATGCTTTGTAACATTTTTACAAAGCCAATCGTTTGCGTTTCCATGACCAGCAATAAATATCACTAACAAAAAGGTGTTTAAGCGCAAAAACATCGTCAGTATCTCATTTTTACAGTAAAAACATCGTTATTAAGCCTCCCTCCTTTTATCTCATATCCTGTAAATGGTAGCCTTCGCGCCACAAATACCTGGCTGATCACCAGATACAGACTGTTGAACTAAAAATACCCACCCAGAAAGTGGATTATTGCAATTGGGATCGCGATCACTGATGCATTTAGCAGATAAATGTATCTTTCCGCCCCACTTGTTACGGAGAAAATCATTAAAAAACCGTAATCAAACGCATTTCATATCACTTAATTGATTTTAATCATTATATTTGGTCGCTTCATCCAGGAGATACAGATGGAAACCACTCAAACCAGCACTATCGTATCGGGCGAAACCCGTAGCGGATGGCGCAAAACAGATACCATGTGGATGCTGGGGCTGTACGGTACGGCAATCGGCGCGGGCGTGTTGTTCCTGCCGATTAATGCCGGTGTCGGCGGCATGATCCCCCTGATCATCATGGCAATTCTTGCCTTCCCGATGACCTTTTTCGCCCACCGCGGAATGACCCGTTTTGTCCTTTCCGGTAAGAATCCGGGGGAAAACATCACGGAAGTGGTGGAAGAGCACTTCGGTATCGGCGCAGGCAAACTGATTACTCTGCTCTACTTCTTCGCCATCTACCCGATTCTGCTGGTGTATAGCGTGGCGATTACCAATACCGTCGAGAGCTTTATGACCCACCAGCTGCAGATGACCGCACCGCCGCGTGCGATCCTGTCGCTGATTCTGATTGTGGGCATGATGACCATCGTGCGTTTCGGCGAACAGATGATTGTGAAAGCGATGAGTATTCTGGTGTTCCCGTTCGTTGTCGCGCTGATGATCCTCGCGCTGTACCTGATTCCTCAGTGGAACGGCGCGGCGCTGGAAACCCTCTCCCTGAACAGCAGCACCTTTAGCGGCAATGGTCTGTGGATGACTCTCTGGCTGGCGATTCCGGTGATGGTCTTCTCCTTTAACCACTCGCCGATCATCTCTTCCTTCGCCGTGGCGAAGCGTGAAGAGTACGGTCAGGACGCAGAGAAGAAGTGCTCCAGCATCCTGGCTCGCGCGCATATCATGATGGTACTGACCGTGATGTTCTTCGTCTTCAGCTGCGTACTGAGCCTGTCCCCGGCCGATCTGGCGGAGGCAAAAGCGCAAAACATCTCGATTCTGTCTTACCTGGCGAACCACTTTAACGCACCGGTCATTGCCTGGATGGCGCCGATCATCGCGATGATCGCCATCACTAAATCCTTCCTCGGCCACTACCTTGGCGCCCGTGAAGGCTTTAACGGCATGGTGATTAAATCCCTGCGCGGTAAAGGCAAATCCATCGAAATCAATAAACTGAACAAAATCACGGCGCTGTTCATGCTGGTGACCACCTGGATTGTGGCGACGCTGAACCCAAGCATCCTCGGGATGATCGAAACCCTCGGCGGCCCGATTATCGCAATGATTCTGTTCCTGATGCCGATGTATGCCATTCAGAAAGTCCCGGCCATGCGCAAATACAGCGGCCACATCAGCAACGTCTTCGTGGTGCTCATGGGCCTGATTGCTATCTCCGCGATTTTCTACTCTCTGTTCAGCTAATCTCTCCCCCGCGCCGCCAGCAGGCGGCGCGCTCCCCGACAGTACTGGATGCAACATGATCAGCGTATTCGATATTTTTAAAATCGGCATTGGCCCTTCCAGCTCCCATACCGTTGGCCCCATGAAAGCGGGCAAGCAATTCACGGACGATCTTATCGCCCGCGGGCTGCTTGCCGACGTCACCAAAGTCGTTGTCGACGTTTACGGCTCCCTTTCCCTCACCGGTAAAGGCCACCATACCGACATCGCGATTATTATGGGCCTGGCGGGCAACCTGCCTGACAGCGTTGATATCGACGCCATTCCGGCATTTATTCAGGACGTCAACACCCACGGCCGCCTGATGCTGGCAAACGGTCAGCAGGAAGTTGAATTCCCGGTTGACCAGTGCATGAATTTCCATGCTGATAACCTGTCGCTGCATGAGAACGGCATGCGCATTACCGCCCTGGGCGGCGACAAGGTTCTCTACAGCCAGACTTACTACTCCATCGGCGGTGGGTTTATTGTCGATGAACAACATTTCGGCCAGAGCAATGAAGCGCCGCCCGTGGTGCCTTACCCGTACAAAAATGCGGCCGACCTGCAAAGACACTGCCGCGAAAGCGGGCTCTCGCTTTCTGGTCTGATGATGCAAAACGAACTGGCATTGCACAGCAAAGAGCAGCTGGAACAGCACTTCGCCGCCGTCTGGGAAGTGATGAGCAGCGGTATTGAGCGTGGGATCACCACCGAAGGCGTACTGCCAGGCAAGATGCGGGTACCGCGTCGCGCCGCCGCCCTGCGCCGGATGCTGGTCAGCCAGGACAATACCAACAGCGACCCGATGGCGGTGGTTGACTGGATCAACATGTTTGCGCTGGCGGTCAATGAAGAGAATGCCGCCGGTGGACGCGTAGTGACCGCGCCCACCAACGGCGCCTGCGGCATCGTGCCGGCGGTGCTGGCCTATTACGACAAGTTTATCCGCAAGGTGAATGCCAATTCGCTGGCGCGTTACCTGCTGGTCACCAGCGCTATCGGCTCGCTGTATAAGATGAACGCCTCGATTTCCGGCGCCGAAGTCGGCTGCCAGGGCGAGGTCGGCGTAGCCTGCTCAATGGCAGCGGCCGGCCTGACGGAACTGCTGGGCGGCAGCCCCGGCCAGGTGTGCATCGCGGCGGAGATCGGTATGGAACACAACCTGGGTCTGACCTGCGACCCGGTTGCCGGCCAGGTACAGGTTCCCTGTATCGAACGTAACGCCATCGCCGCCGTCAAAGCGGTCAACGCCGCGCGAATGGCGCTGCGCCGTACCAGCGAACCGCGCGTCTGCCTCGATAAGGTCATCGAAACCATGTACGAAACGGGTAAAGATATGAACGCCAAGTACCGCGAAACTTCGCGCGGTGGCCTGGCGATGAAAATCGTCGCCTGCGATTAACGCCCCCTCCCGGTATGCTACGGCATGCCGGGCTCTCCTCTTCCCGCCCCCCTTCATTTATGTTATATAAATGATAATTTAGTTATTTATTGGTTATAAAGACGATTTGTTACCTTACGCAAAACCGCTCAAGGAGAACGAATCATGCACAGATTATCCCGCGCCGCGCTGCTACTGCTGGCTGGCTTATCCACTTCCGCGCTGGCGAAAGCGCCGGAAACCGTCAACATCGGCTACCAGAAGGCCAATATCTTCGCCCTGTTGAAATATCGTGGCACCCTTGATGAAAGCTTCAAAAAGCAGGGAATCGCCGTGCGCTGGATTGAATTTCCCGCTGGCCCGCAGATGCTGGAAGGGCTGAACGTCGGCAGTATTGACCTGGCGGCCACCGGCGATGCGCCGCCGGCCTTTGCCCAGGCGGCACAGGCGGATCTGGTCTACCTCGCGCACTCGCCGGCCAACCCCAAAACTGAAGCCATCGTGGTGCCGGAAAACTCGACGATTCACAACGTGGCCGACCTGAAAGGCAAGCGCGTGGGGCTGAATAAAGGCTCTGACGTCAACTACCTGCTGGTCGCCGCGCTGGAAAAAGCCGGACTGAGCTATAAAGATATCACTCCGGTTTACCTGCCTCCGGCCGATGCCCGCGCCGCCTTCCAGCGCGGGGCCATTGATGCGTGGGTTATCTGGGATCCGTACCTTGCCGAAGTCGAAACCAATGCCAGGGCGCGACAGATCCGCAACGCTGAAGGGCTGGTGCCGCACTACACCTTCTATCTCGCCAGCCGCAAATTTGCCGAAAACCACCCTGAGACGGCAAAACAGGTGGTGGATGAGTTAAGTCAGCTAAGCGACTGGGCCAACACCCACCAGGAGGATGCCGCCGGCATTCTGTCAACCTCAACCGGGCTGGACAAGGCTATCTGGCTGAAAGCCCTTGCCCGCCTGCCCTACGGCGCTGAACGCATGACGCCTGAAGTGTATAACGAGCAGCAGGCGCTGGCGGATACCTTCACCCGTATCGGTCTGCTGCCGGTGAAGGTGGATGTACGCAGCGCCAGCTGGTCGCAGGATAAGCAGGATAAATAGCCCATACCGGCGACGGGCCTCCCGTCGCCTTCTCCGTTGTTACCCCTGCGCCTTTTCGCCATCGCCAATCTGCCAGATAAAGGTCGGCGCTTCGCCGTTGACCAGCCAGTTGCCGATATTGCGCGCTTTGTAGATAACCGGGTTATGCGAGGCCACGGTGCGCGCGTTGCGCCAGTGCCTGTCGAGCGCTTTCCCCACCCGGGTATCCGACGCGCCGAGGGCGTTAAACAACTCGGTCGCCGCGCGAGGCACCCACTCGCTGGCAACCACCTGCGCCTGCGCCGCTTCGACCTCCGCCAGCCGGTTGCGCTGCTCAATCAGCGCCTCATCGCCGCTGGCATGAACAATATAGGCCTGCTGTAAAGACTCCGCCGCCTGCAGTACCGCCGCGCGGGTCGCCCACGCCCAGCTGCTGATTTGCCCCACCACCTGCAGCACCTGAGCATCGTCGCGCGGCACGGCGGCATTGCCGTGGCTGTACATGCGGCGGCGTTTTTTCACCCCCTCGGCCGCGTCGCGCTCTACCGCCAGGCCGATTCCCGCCAGCGTCGCCAGTAAGATATGCTGATAGAAGGCGGTCTGGTAGCGAAAGCGCTCGGCAAAATCGTAGACATGCTCCTGCTCAACCTGCGCCTGCTTAAAGCGGGTGGTGCCGCTGCCGGTCAGACGCTGACCAAAGCCATCCCAGTCATCTTCCCGCTCAACGGCATTTTGCCGGGTGCTGACCAGCGCGATGACGTCGCCGTGGTTGTCGCTGCGGCGGGCAAAAACATCAATCCAGTCGGCGTACAGCGTTCCGGTGCTGTAAAACTTCTCGCCGTTTAAACGCCAACCGTGGTCATCCGGCGTCACCTGGGTCATCACCTCCCCAAGTTTAACCCCGCCCGTTTCGGTCCAGCCGCTGCCCACCAGCTCACCGTCGCGAAAACGTTGAAACCAGCGATCGCGCTGCGCGGAGTCCGGTTGATTCAGACGGTCTTCAACAAAGGCAAAATGGGCGCGCAGCGCCTGCGGCAGGTTGGAGTCAGCCTGGGCCAGCTCAATCAACAGGGCAATCAACTGCGGCAGCGATGCGCCCCAGCCGCCCTTTTCCCGCGGAATGCGCAGCGTGCCAAACCCCGCCTCCTTCAGCCAGCGAATCTGCTCATCGGGCAAAATACGCTGCTGTTCGCGGTTCGCCGCCCCCTGCGCAATACGGGAAAAAATTGGCCGGAAAGCCGCGGCCAGCTGTTCATAATCGGTGCCGGTAGAGAGTAATGTCATCATCTGTTCCTCAATGGTGGCTGTCGTCAATATCGTGACGCGTCGGCTCGTGGCGGACCGCAAGCAGGAAGAAAATCGGAATAATGGCGGCCAGCGACACCACCCAGAACATTTGCGTGCCGAGAGAGGCTTGCAGCAGCGGCAACACAAACAGCGCCAGCGCGCTGCCGATCCCGGAGAGCGCCCGGCTGAAACCGACGCCGGTGGCGCGAATCGCGGTGGGATAGGAGAGCGCCGGATAAATCATCAGTTGCGCGCCGGGGCCAACCCCCTCGGCAAACAGCCACAGCCCAAGCATCGCAATCGCCAGCACCACGCCGACGGTGGCCTGCGGCTGCCCGACGAGGGCAAGGACAATCAGGGCGATAAATTGCAGCGCAAACCCGGCAATCGCCACATGGCGCGACGGGTATTTCCACGCCAGATGCATCCCCAGCAACCCGCCGGTAAAGGCAAACAGCGCATTCAGTCCCAGCGAGGCGGAGAGGGTTTCAAACACCCCGGCGCCGAGAAACTGGGCGAGAATCGACGGCAGGAAGAAAGCGATGGCGGTGTACTCAAAGGCGATACAGATATTCATCACCCCGGCGACGATAGTACGTTCGCGGTACGGTTTTTCGAACAATACCCGGAAGCTCACTTTCGGCGGCGGCGCGCGATGTTCAGCCGGCGCCTCATGGGCGGCAATGCCGTAAGAGTCGCGCAGAATCCTCACCGCTGAAGTCAGGTCCCCCTGGTTTGCCGCCCACAGCGGCGACTCATTCATAAACTTGCTGCGCACGGCGATAATCAGCAGCGCCGGAACGGCGCCAAACAACAGCGAGGCGCGCCACAGCCAGTCGAGGTGCTCCTGTGGCAGCAGGAAATAGAGGCCGAAAATAATCAGAAAGCAGACCGTCGAGGCGGCATACCACATCGGGCACCAGGCGGCGAGGCGCGCCGCTTTATTACCCTTGCCGGTAAAACGGGAAAATTCAGCGAGATAGGACATAGCGACCGGCAGATCGATACCCACGCCGATGCCCATCAGGAAACGCGCGCCAATCAGCACCCAGACGTTGGGGGCCAGACCCGCAGCGATGGCCGAGACGACGAAAAACAGCATGTCGGCCATGAACACCGAATAGCGACCATATTTATCCGTCAGCCAGCCGCCGATCACGTTGCCAATAATGGTACCCACCATGATCGATGAGGTGACCAGACCGGTCAGCAGCGGCGAGAGCTGGAATTCACGCACTACGTCATCGATGCCGTAGGAGAGGGTGGTGAGATCATAGGCGTCGAGAAAGACGCCGCCGAGAGCGAGGAAGACAATCATCCGCGCATATTTAGCCTGTTCCTTGCCTGAATTGATCAGCCGCGCCACATCCCCGACGCTACTCACCGGTGCGGAGGCCACGCCGGGATTATCAACAGACAGCGTACTCATGTTTTCACCTTATTATGTTGTGCAGGTGATCGCAGTTATAGGCCGTCAGACGATAAAGTGAAACCAACAAAAACGCATATAAAAATCAATATATTCAATAAGTTAAAAAATAAAACAACAAAATCAGGACGTGCTTTCGCCCGTCCTGCAAGGTCATCGATTGGCAAATTTATTCCGCAGAAACCGGCACCAGCACATCCTTAACCAGCGGGTCGTCGGTGGTTTTCAACCAGCTCTGAATGCGCGGGTCGGAAAACGCCTTCTGCAATTTGACGATATTCTCCTGCGACAGATAAGGCGTCCCGATAACCAGCTGCGACGCAAAAGTCCGCGGTGCAGGCGGGAATAAGATGCCCTTCTCGCGCGGCACTTTTCCGGCATCAAACTGCGAGACATAGCCGATTGCCGCATCCACCGAATTGAGCGCCCGCGGCATGGTTAACAGGTCCAGCTCTTTGAAATGAAACTGATGCGGGTTGCCGACGATATTTTTCAGCTTCGCCGTACGCGGCTCCACCGCCGGGTCGAGCGTAATCAGGCCAATACGCTGCAGCAGCCACAGCGCCTGCCCCTGGTTGGCGCCGTCATCCGGCACCACGATCGTCGCCCCGTTCGGCAGATCCTTAACCGATTTATAGCGATCGGAGTAGATGCCAAAGGCCCACTGGAACACCGGCACCGTGGTGGAAAGCGCGAAGCCGTTGGCATCCACCACCTGCTTCAGCCACCATTGATGCTGATAGATGGTTCCGGCGTACTCCCCTTGCGCCACCGCGCGATCCGCCTGCACCGGATCCTGCACGCCCACCGCCTCCAGCTTGAGGCCATAATCCGGCGCAATATGCTGGCCGATGTACTCGATAATTCTCTGTTCGCCGGCCATCGCCGGTTCATAGTGGATTTTCAGGGTGGTGCCAAACACCACCTGCTGCGACTGGGCCTGTCCCCGCCACCACCAGAAGGCGACGGCCAGCGCCACTATCACCAGCAGCGCCGCCAGCCACGGCCAGCGACGGGCCTTACGTAATTCAAACGGTTCTGTTGTCATGAAGAGATCCCCTGCGTGTGGCGAAGTTTGGTGACCAGGCGGTCACCGAAAAATTGAATCAGCTGAATCGTGGCGATCAGCGCAATAATGGTGGCGATCATGATGTGGTTGTCGAAGCGCTGGTAGCCGTAAACCACCGCCAGATAACCGATGCCTCCCGCGCCGATGGTGCCGGCAATCGCGGAATATTCGATCATTGAGACCAGATTTAGCGTCACTGCCGCCACCAGCGCTGGCAGGGCTTCGCTCAACTGGGCGCTGCGGATAATTTGCCAGCGCGAGCCGCCGCAGACGATCCCCACGGCGGTGACCTCCGCCGGCAGTTCGCGCAGCGCGTTTTCCACCAGCCGGCCAAAAAACGGCACCCCGGCGGCAATCATCGGCACCACGGCGGCCGGGATGCCGATCGTCGTCCCGGTGAGCCAGAAGGTGAAGGGAATAATCGCCGCCATCAGCACCAGAAACGGCAGAGAGCGCCCCATATTCACCAGCCAGTTCAGTACCCGGTACAGCGCGACATGCGGGAATAATCCGCGCGGCGAGGCATTGAACAGCACCACCCCGACCACCCCGCCAAGGGTCACCACAAACAGCATCACAATGGCCACCATCAGCCAGGTTTCGCCATAGGCGGGCAGCAGCAGCGTATGGATCTCGCTCCAGGGGGTATCCTGGCTTATCACCGTGGGTTTCATACCGCCTCCTTGAGTTCCGGCGCGCCATCCAGCACCTGCGCCGCGATACCAAGCTGTGCCAGCAGCGCCAGCACCCGCGACGGCGGCAGCCGCTCCCCCTGGAAACGCACGCCCACCTGAAGCCTTCCCGCCAGCCGGTCGTTGATCAACTCAACGTGCCCCCCGAGCACATCTATCTGCAGGGCGAACTGCTGGCTCAGACGACTGATCCAGTCGGTCGCCACCGGAACATCCCAGCGATAGCTCAGCCGCAACAGCAGATCGCTGGCGACCGTAACCGGAGAGAGTGGCAGCAGCTGCTGGCCCAGCAGCGAATCCGGGCGCGCCAGCAGCTCTTTCACCTGGCCGGACTGGACAATCGCGCCATCGCGAATTTCCGCCACCGCATCCGCCGCCGCCCGTACCGCATCCATCTCGTGGGTGATCAGCACGATCGCCAGGCGGTATTCATCGCGCAGGCGTTTAAGCAAATTCAGCACCGTTGCGGTGGCCTGCGGATCCAGCCCCGAAGTGGCCTCGTCCGCCAGCAGCACCGACGGGCGCAGCGCCAGCGCACGCGCAATAGCAATCCGCTGGCGCTGGCCGCCGGAGAGCTGCGCCGGCCAGGCATCCGCCTTATGACTCAGCCCCACGCTTTCCAGCAGTTCGCCGACGCGGGCTTTAATATCGCGCTCGACCACCCCGAGGTATTCCAGCGGCAGGGCGATATTCTGCCAGGCCGTTTTACGGCTGAGCAGCGCGGAGGACTGAAAAACGGTGCCGATGGTGCGTCGCCGCTGAGCAACGACAGGTCGTTGCCGTTAACCCGAATACTGCCGCTGTCGGGGCGCTCCAGCAGACTGATAAGGCGCGCGAGGGTCGATTTTCCCGCGCCGCTCGGCCCGACCACCGCGGTGATCGAGCGGGTCGGCACCCGCAGCGACAGCCCCTTCAGCACCTCGCTGACCCGCCCGTCTGCGGTACGATAGCTTTTATGCAGGTTGTCGATTTCGATCATGTCACCTTCTCCTCTGTCCCGACGTCGATGCGGGCGCCACGCCGGTATCCGGCGCCCGGATGCGGCGCCACCAGCCGTGGCCCGGCGCCAAACAGTTTTTCGCGCAGGGTGCCTTCGCGATACTCCTGCTTAAAGACGCCGCGTTTTTGCAGTTCGGGAATAAGCAGTTCCACCACATCGCGGAAGGTTTCATGGGTGACGGCATACGCCAGGTTGAAACCGTCAACATCGGTCTCCTCAACCCACGATTGCAGTTCGTCGGCGACGGTTTGCGCACTGCCGACAATCAGCGGGCCGAAGCCGCCAATGCCGACCCAGTCGGCCAGCGCCTGCACCGTCCACTGGCGATCGGGATCGGCGGTGGAAAAGGCTTCAACCGCCGACTGAATGGCGTTGGTATGCAGGTATTTCAGCACCTGATCCGGCTGATACTGGCCGATCGAGATACTCATCGGCGTAGTCATAGCGCGCATCGTGATCGGTCTGCGCCTGATGACCAATGTTGCGCGCCCCGCTTTCCAGATACGAGGTGACGATGTTCCAGCCCACCCGGCCTTTGGTCAGGTGGTCAAGGGTCGAGAGACGGCGGGCAAACGGGTACGGGTGCTCAAACGACAGCGACGCGGTCAGGCCAAAGCCCAGATGCTCCGTCACCAGCGCCATCGGGGTAATCAACGCCAGCGGATCGTTCACCGGCACCTGCGTCGCCTGGCGAATGGCGGCATCGCCATTGCCATTCAGTACGTCATAAATCCCCAGCACGTCAGCAATAAACAGGCCATCAAACTTACCGCGTTCGAGCAGGCGTGCCAGGTCAACCCAGTAATCAAGGTCCTTATACTGCCAGGAGCGGTCGCGCGGATGGGTCCACAGCCCCGGCGACTGGTGGCCGACGCAGTTCATATCAAAAGCATTCAGGCGAATTTCACGTTGTGATGACATAGGGCTCTCCACGGTGCATTCCGTCAACGGAACGCACGCTTAATACATCAAAGAAAAAGGGGGAATGGGGGTTAGATCGTGGGACATCGGACGAATTGCCCAATCCCCAGCGCCTGTAAAGCTTCAGCGGCGACGGCGGCGGCATGGTCGGCCACCTGCGGCAGCCCCATCAGTTCGCCAAAATAGCCGCGCGCCGCCGGGCCAGAGATCAGCAGATTGGGCAACGCGCGCCCCTCGCGGCCAATCGCCCGGGAGTGAGCATCAACGTCCAGCCCAAGACCCAGCTTATCGGCGCGAATCAGACCGCGCCGGGCCAGTTCGCGCAGCAGCGGCTGGCTGTCGATCAACCCGCCGTGGGCCGGGCCGGTCGTCAGAATCAGGCTATCGACCGTCAGGGCAATGCGTGCACCTTCGCGCGCGGTCAGGGTCAGTCTCAAAGAACGCGCTTCGCTCTCCAGCGCCGTCAGCCGTGCGGCCAGCACCTTCAGACTTCCCTCGCGCTGACGTTGCTCAAGCACCTCGGCGACCTGCGGCGCAATGCGATAACGATGCACATCCCAGTAGCGCCGCAGATGACGCAGGAAGCGCTGACGGTCGGCAAACGTCAGACTCTGCCAGATGTGTTGTCCCTGCTGGCGCACCGCGTCGAGCACCACCTGCCAGGGAAGCCCCTGCTCTGCCGCGCGGGCAACATCGGCGCGCACCTGCCGCAGCCGCTGACGGAGCGAGCCCTGAGCGTACTCGCCCGGCCAGGGCGTCGCAGCGCCGCCGGTGTTGCCCCTGGACAGCAGACCGTGGCGCGAAAAGGCGCTAATCGGTCCGCGGTGGCCGAGCCGGGATAGTGTGGCGATGCAGTCCGCCATCGTCAGCCCGGTTCCCATCACCGCCACCCGCGCATCCGGGGCGATTGTCGCCAGACTGTCCGCGCGCCACGGGTTGGCAATCAGCGCCGGATGGTCGTGAAACGGCGCCGCCAGCCGCGGCAGCGCCGGCGGCGGATGGCTAATCGCCAGAATCAGCACATCGCTTTGCAGCCGACGACCGGTATCGGTAATGAGACCGCTTTCGTCAACGCTCAGCGCCTGTTCGCGCAGGTGAACCAGCCGTCCGCCGCTCGCCTGTACCGCCGCGGCAAAACGCTGGCTGACATAACGCCTAAACTGGCCGCGCTGGGGATACAGCGCGCCGTCTTCACGCCGCGCCAGCGGGTCGTCAGCAAAAGCAGGCTGACTACGGTACCAGCGGTCAAAAGCGCCCTCTTCCTCACCGGCCAACTGCATCCGCGAGGCGGGCACGTTGATGCGGTGGCTGGGTTCAGCGGTGGAATAGGCAACGCCCGCTCCGGGAACGGTACGCGGCTCCAGCAGCGTCACCCGTAGCCCTTGCGGCATCAGGCCAAGCAGATGAATCGCCACCGCCGCGCCGCTAAAGCCGCCGCCGACGATAACGATGTGAGGTTCAGCTGGCATAGACCACCGCCTTATGAAAGAAGAAGCGAAACATAGCGACCCCCGCTCAGCTGGCGCTGACCTGTTTTACCGGGCGCTTATCGCCGCCGATGGTTTCACCGAACGGCCCGGTATTGACACCGCGCGCCTTTGGCTGCGCGTTGCTGGCCAACGGCAGCAGCGGCATCACCAGCTCGGCAAAGCGGTGCGCCTCTTCCAGATGCGGGTAGCCGGAGAAGATAAAGTTAGTGATCCCCAGCGCCTGATATTCACGGATGCGCTCCGCCACCTGCTGCGGATTGCCCACCAGCGCCGTCCCCGCCCCGCCGCGCACCAGACCGACGCCGGCCCACAGATTTGGCGCGATACGCAGATTGTCGCGGGAACCGTTGTGCAGGGCGCTCATCCGCGCCTGGCCTGCAGAATCCATGCGCGCAAAAATCTTCTGCGCCTGGGCAATGGTGTCATCATCCAGGTGAGCGATCAGCCGGTCGGCGGCGGCCCAGGCCTCCTCTTCCGTTTCACGGACAATCACATGCAGGCGAATACCGTAGTGCAGGGTACGTCCACGGGCGGCGGCGCGTTCACTGACGATAGCCAGCTTTTCCGCCACTTTTTCCGGCGGCTCGCCCCAGGTTAAGTAGCTGTCGATATGCTCAGCGGCGACGTCGATGGCGTCGTCTGACGAGCCGCCAAAATAGAGCGGCGGACCATCTTCCTGCACCGGCGGAAACAGCACCTCCGCCCCTTCGACATGAATATGCTTGCCGCGATAATCCACCTTTTCGCCTTTCAGCAAACGGGAGTACACGTCGAGAAATTCGCGGGTCACCTGGTAGCGTTCACTGTGGTTGAGGAAGATCCCATCGCCTTTGTTCTCCACCGGATCGCCGCCGGTCACCACGTTGATCAGCAGCCGCCCCTCCGACAAACGATCGAGGGTGGCCGCCATTCGCGCCGCCAGCGTCGGCGGCTGTAGCCCAGGGCGCACCGCCACCAGATAGCGCAGGCGACGGGTCAACGGCGCCAGTGCCGACGCCACCAGCCAGGAGTCCTCACAACTTTTTCCGGTCGGAATCAGGACGCCGTAATAGCCAAGACTATCGGCGGCCAGCGCGACCTGCTGGAGATAAGGTAGATCCACCGGGCGGCCGCCTTCAGTGGTGCCCAGATAACGGCCATCGCCGTGGGTGGGCAAAAACCAGAACACATTGATCTTATCGTTCGCTTTCTGCGTCATTATCCATTTCCTATATAACCATATTCGATATTTATCGAAGAGATGTTTTAATTTGGTTATATGACTGTTAGCGATTATCGTGCCAACGACGAGATGAAAATAAATAAAACAAAATCAATACATTAAAAAACACACCCGGCGTCTCAGCTGTTGCAAATGCGTCAGCGCCTGCGTGGGCGCTGTCGGTTTTGCAGCAAACCGGTGGCGTCCCCCTCTGGTGTCTGCCGCCGGCAAAGGATAAGTTCAAAGCGTCATTTAACGGAGGTCCGCCATGCTCAATCCTGAATCCCTGTCCGATACGCCCGTGCTCATCGACCCGGCGTCGAAAGCATTTCAGAGCCTGCTGGATAAACTGGCGCCCACGGAAGCCACCGTGCTGATCGTCGGCGAAACCGGCACCGGTAAAGAGGTGGTCGCCCGCTATCTTCATCATCACAGCACGCGTCGCCACCAGCCGTTTCTTGCCGTTAACTGCGGCGCGCTGACCGAAAGCCTGGCGGAAGCTGAACTCTTCGGCCATGAAAAAGGCGCCTTTACCGGCGCGGTGCAGAGCCACCCCGGCTGGTTTGAAGCCGCCGAGGGCGGGACCCTGCTGCTCGATGAGATCGGCGAACTCAGCCTGCCGCTGCAGGTTAAGCTGCTGCGCGTGCTGCAGGAGCGGGAAATTACCCGCGTCGGTTCGCGCAAGGCCATCAAAGTGAATGTGCGGGTCATCGCCGCCACCCATGTCGATTTAGCCCAGGCGATCCGCGAACGCCGCTTTCGCGAAGACCTCTACTACCGTTTGAATATCGCCATTGTGCCGCTGCCGCCGCTGCGCCAGCGCCGCCAGGATATTCCTCAGCTGGCCAATCACTTTTTAACGCTATATGCCCGCCGCCTGGGCCGCCCGACCCGCCGCCTGGCGCCGGAAACGCTGGCGAGACTGATGGACTATCCGTGGCCCGGCAATATCCGCGAACTGGAAAATACATTACATAACGCAGTGTTACTCAGCAAAGAGGAGGAGATCACGCCCGCGCAGCTGCGGCTGAGCACGTTGCACGATACGCCGGCGACCGCCACGGACAACGAACTGGATAGTTTTATCTATCAGCAGCTTAACCAACCCGGCGAGGCGCTGTGGGAGCGCATGACCGGGGCGCTGATCCGCGGGGCGATGGCCCACTGCGATGATAACCAAAGTCAGGCGGCGGCGCTGCTGGGCATCAGTCGCCATACCTTACGCACGCAGCTGGCCAACATTGGACTGATTAAAAGCCGTCGGCGACCAGAAACCCCGCAGCGCCCGCTGTCCGGCGCCGTTTCCGCCGACCGCGAGTTACGAATTGGCTATCAGCGCTTTGGCAATCTGGGCATTTTAAAGGCCCGGCAGAGTCTGGAGAGCGCCTTCGCCCATCTCGGCGTCAGCGTGTTGTGGAGCGAATTTCCCGCCGGACCGCAGCTGCTGCACGCCCTCGCCTGTCACGAAATCGATTTTGGCACCACCGGCGAAGCGCCGCCGGTCTTTGCCCAGTCCAGCAACAGCGAGCTGGTGTACGTGGCGTGGGAACCGCCCGCGCCGCAGAGCGTCGCGATGGTTGTCCCGCAGCATAGCGCGATCCGCACAATTGCCGATTTGCGCGGGAAGCGTATTGCGCTGAATAAAGGGTCAAACGTGCACTGGCTGCTGTTGCAGATTCTCGAGGAGGCGGGGCTGGGCTTAAATGACGTCAGGATTGTCTACACCCCGCCCAAATACCCGCTGACCGCCAGCGACTATCTGGCGGTGGATGCCTGGATGATGTGGGATCCGCTGTTAAGCGACGCCGAACACACCGGGGAGCTACGGGTGGTGGCCAACGGCGAAGGTCGGGTGCAAAACCATCAGTTCTACCTGTCGCGCCGCGACTACGTGACGCGCCACGGCGATATCATGCAGCGCCTGCTGCACGAGCTGACGCAAACCGGGCAGTTTATCGATCGTCGGCGGGATGAAGCCGCCGGACTGCTGGCGGCGGAGCTGGGGATTAACGTCGGGTCGCTGTCCCTGGCGCTGGCCCGCCGCAGCCATCGCCCGCGGATGATGGACCTCAAAGTGATCCGCGCGCAGCAAACTATTGCCGACCGCTTTTATGCGCTGGGCCTAATCGGCAAGCCGGTGTCGGTCCGCGAAGCGGTCTGGTACGGCGAGGCCACCAACAGCGAAGCGGGCCTGCTGCTGCACGCCGATTAAGCCTCTTTGCGGCGCCTCTTCCCGAATCCCCCCGTGCCGATAGCCTCTCCGCCACGGCAATGATACCCTTAAGGTTCTGTGAATAAGGGCCGGTTTCGACAGGCTCGCCAGGAGGTATCTGTGGCCGTTCATCTGTTAATTGTCGACGCACTCAATCTGATCCGCCGCATTCATGCGGTGCAGGGGTCCCCCTGCGTTGACACCTGCCTGCACGCGCTGGAGCAGCTCATCGTTCATAGCCAGCCCACCCATGCCGTGGCGGTTTTTGATGACGAAGATCGCGCGCAGGGCTGGCGACACCAGCGCCTGCCGGAATACAAAGCCGGACGAGCGCCGATGCCAGAAACCCTCGACGCCGAAATGCCCGCCCTGCGCGCAGCCTTTGAGCAGCGCGGGATCCGCTGCTGGGCTTTAGCAGGCAACGAGGCGGACGACCTCGCCGCCACGCTGGCATGCAAAGTCGCCCATGCCGGGCATCAGGCGACGATCGTCTCGACCGATAAAGGCTATTGCCAGCTGCTGTCGCCGACGATTCTGATCCGCGACTACTTTCAGAAACGCTGGCTGGACGCCCCTTTCATCGCCAAAGAGTTCGGCGTCACGCCGGAGCAGTTGCCTGATTACTGGGGACTGGCGGGGATAAGCAGTTCAAAAGTCCCGGGGGTCGCCGGAATCGGACCGAAGAGCGCGGCGCAACTGTTAACGGAGTATCAGGATCTGGAGGGCATCTATGCTCAGCTGGCAGAGGTGCCTGAAAAATGGCGTAAAAAACTGGAAGAGCATAAAGAGATGGCCTTTACCTGCCGCGAGATAGCCCGCCTGCAGACCGATTTACAGCTCGACGGCAATTTACAGCAGCTGCGGCTGGCCCCCCAGGCGTAACAGACAGGGCGAAGCCGCCCACGTGATGTAGCCTGCAATCGTACAGGCCGGGATTGACCATCTGTGATGTGACGCACATTCTTTCGGATGCGCAGATAGCGGCAAAATAGCCGGCGAGGCAAGAGAGAAGAGAGCCCGGATAACGAAGCCGTTATCCGGGACGCGACGCGGGCTTAGCGTTCGTCGCGACGACCGCCAACGGCCGCCCACAGGCGACGGACGTGAACGGTCACTTCTTCACGGTCGTGATACAGCTGGCGCGCCTGGATCTGGGCATTAACCCCGTGTTCATCCAGCTGTTCCTGGATATAGGCGAGGTTACGCGACAGCTCTTCATAGCGCTTTTTCATCGGCAGTTTCAGGTTAAAGATGGTTTCCCGGCACCAGCCGTTCACCAGCCACTGCGCCATCAGCGCCGCCACTTTCGCCGGTTTCTCCACCATATCGCACACCATCCATGAGATGTTGTTGCGCGTTGGGCGATACTTGAAGCCATCTTCACGCAGCCAGGTCACCTGTCCGGTATCCATCAGACTCTGCGCCATCGGGCCGTTATCCACGGAAGAGACCCACATGTTGCGTTTCACCAGCTGATAGGTCCAGCCGCCGGGGCAGGCACCCAGATCCACCGCATACATCCCGTTGCCCAGACGCTCGTCCCACTCATCTTGCGGGATAAAGACGTGAAACGCCTCTTCCAGCTTCAGCGTAGAACGGCTCGGCGCATCGGACGGGAACTTCAGACGCGGGATCCCCATATAGAACGGCGAGTTGTTGGTGGTGTACGAGTAGCCGGTATAGCAGCAGCCGGGGGCAATAAAGAACACATGCACCACCGGGCGCTTCGGCGTTTCATAGTTAGTGAGCACGCCCGCGTCACGCAGCGCCGCGCGCAGCGGTACCGTCAGCTTACGGCAGAACTTCATCAGCTCTTTGCTTTCATTGGTATCGGCCACTTCCACCCGCAGATCGCCGCCCTTCTCGACCACGCCCTGCAGCATCCCGACGATCGGCGTGATGCGATCTTCCGGCGGCAGGTCGCGCAGCAGCTCGCCGGCTACAAACATCTGACGGGCGAAAACCAGCGAGCTGAACGGCAGTTCACGCACCAGTTTGTCGCCATCTTCCATCTGATAGCATTCAAAAATGACATAGCCAGAGTCTTCTTTCACTCGGGCAAAACCAAACACCTCAAGGCGGGAGGCCTTATCGGTAATTTCTGCTGCGCACTCCTTCTCAAACCCGGGGCGACAATAGAGGACAACCTTATTCATGAACAACGCCCTTACGTTTCAGACGAATTGCACCAATTAACATTAAAACCCAACCGGCGAGGAAGCTCACGCCTCCAACCGGCGTTACGAACGCCCACAGGCGTAAATGCGACAGCGCCAGGCAATAGAGACTGCCGCTGAACAAAACGGTACCGAGCGCCATAAAGACGCTGCTCCAGTAAAACCAGATACTGATACGGCGCTGCATCGCCACCGCCAGACCCAAAATAGCCAGGGTATGGAAGGCCTGGTACTCAAGCCCGGTATGAATCCAGGCCATTTCCGCCGCGCCTAACGACCGGCTTAACACGTGCGCGCCAAAGGCGCCCAGAGCAACAAAGATAAAACCGCTTATCGCGGTGAATATCAGCATAAAACGGCTGGTCATGTTTTTACCCTACAATCATTTATTGTTCGTAACGAAAACGAAATTTTTCTTGTTCGCTCGCCGCTTTCGCCAGTATCCATTGTCGGAAAGCGGCTATTTTACCCAGTTCAGCCTGACTGTCATGACAAACGAGATAAAACGCATTCTTACTGACCAGAACATCATTAAACGGGCAGACCAACCGGCCGGCCTCGATTTCGGACTGGGACATCACATTATTGGCCAGCGCGACCCCTTGCCCGTGAATAGCCGCCTGCAGCACCATCGCGCTGTGGCTGAAAATAGGCCCCTGCTGCACATTAATATGGCTTAGACCCAGCTGACGGGTATAAGTTTGCCAGTCGCGGCGGGAAGCATCGTGCAACAGCGTATGTTGCGCCAGATCCGCAGGGGTTTTCAATGCCTTGTCTCCGGTAAGCAGCGCCGGCGAACAGACGGGCAGCAGATATTCGGCGTACAATTTTTCGACACGCAGACCCGGCCAGTTTCCGCGACCGTAGAAAATCGCCACGTCGACGTCATCCGCCAGTTTGTCTTCCTGACGGTCCACGGCCTGGATTCTGACATCAATCCCCGGATAAGCTGAGTTAAAGCTTGAGAGTCGCGGCACCAGCCACTGGATAGCAAAACTGGGCAATAAACTCACCGTTAAGGCCCCTTTCGCGCTTCGCGCCTGCAGTTTACGCGTTGCCTCGGTCAGCTGCGAAAAAATCTCTTTAATATCCTGAAAATAGCTCTGGCCTTCTTCCGTCAGCAGCAGCGATCGATTGCGGCGGCGAAACAGCTTCAGCCCTAGAAAATCCTCTAGTGACTTGATTTGGTGACTTACTGCGGCCTGCGTCACAAAAAGCTCATCTGCTGCGCGAGTGAAGCTTAGATGACGTGCGGCGGCATCAAAAACACGTAATGCATTCAGGGGCGGTAATCGCTTTGACATGGTTATTCTGGCTTAGATGTTAAGGCGCTTTAACAAACAGGAAACAACAGTTAACCTATTAGTTTTTTTTATCTGAGCCATTATAATTTGTCCGTTGAGGTTCTACCAGCAAATACCTATAGTGGCGGCACTTCCTGAGCCGGAACGAAGAGCTTTTTTTTGGAATGCGTGTTCCAACAAGCTTTTGGCTTACGGTTGTGATGTTGTGTTGTTGTGTTTGCAATTGGTCTGTGTTTGCAGACCATGGTAGTTAAGCTACCCTTTTCACTTCCTGTACATTTACCCTGTCTGTCCATAGTGATTTAATGTAGCACCGCAACAAGCGGTGCTTTTTTTTGCCTGTCTGCCGCCGCACCGACCAGAATCGCCTCCTCTCTTCCTTTCGCCAGCCTTGCCCTGATGACTAAATTGCGCGACGATCGGCGTATTGCAACGAGGAACTCCATGAACGCATTCAATCCTGCTCACTTTCGCGCCCAGTTTCCAGCGCTGGCCGATGCCGGCGCGTACCTTGACAGCGCGGCGACGACGCTGAAGCCGCTCGCCACGATTGACGCCAGCGACCAGTTTTACCGCCTCAGCGCGGGCAACGTTCACCGTAGCCAGTTTGCCGCCGCACAGCGTCTGACTGAACGCTATGAAAATGCGCGCGAGCGCGTGGCGGCGCTGCTGAACGCCCCGTGCGCGAAAGATATCGTCTGGACGCGCGGCACCACCGAAGCCATCAATATGGTGGCGCAGAGCTATCTTCGCCCGCGCCTGCAACCCGGCGATGAAATCATCGTCAGCGAAGCGGAGCACCATGCCAACCTGGTTCCCTGGCTGATGGTCGCAGAGCAAACCGGCGCCCGGGTAGTGAAGCTGCCCATCGGAGCCGATCGCCTGCCCGACGTCGCGCTCCTGCCTTCTCTTATTACGCCGCGCAGTCGGCTGCTGGCCATCGGCCAGATGTCCAACGTCACCGGCGGCTGTCCGGACCTGGCGACGGCAATTCGCCATGCGCATGATGCCGGTATGGTGGTGATGGTTGACGGCGCCCAGGGGGCGGTGCATTTTCCCGCCGACGTTCAGCAGCTGGATATCGATTTTTATGCGTTTTCCGGCCATAAGCTGTACGGACCGACTGGGATTGGCGCGCTGTACGGCAAAAGCGCGCTGCTGGATGCCATGTCGCCCTGGCTCGGCGGCGGCAAAATGATTACCGAGGTCACCTTCGCCGGGTTTGCCACTCAGCCGGTCCCCTATCGTCTGGAGGCCGGGACGCCAAATATTGCCGGCGTCATTGGCCTGAGCGCGGCGCTGGAGTGGCTGGAAGAGACCGATATTGCCCAGGCCGAAAACTGGAGCCGTAGCCTGGCGACGCTGGCGGAAGATGAGCTGGCGAAGCGGCCAGGCTTTCGTTCCTTCCGCTGTCAGGAGGCCAGCCTGCTGGCATTTGATTTCGCCGGCGTACATCACAGCGATATGGTGACTCTGCTGGCGGAGTCAGGGATTGCGCTGCGAGCCGGGCAGCACTGCGCCCAACCGCTGCTGGCGGCGCTGGGCGTCAGCGGAACCTTACGCGCCTCGTTTGCCCCCTATAATACTCAGGATGATGTTTACGCGCTGGTGCATGCCGTTGACCGCGCTCTGGAAATACTGGTGGATTAATGACGACTTCTCACCCTTTTGCTACCGGCATCACCGCAGAAACCTTACGCCAGACGTTTATCCCGCTCAGCCAGTGGGAAGATAAGTATCGCCAGCTGATTTTATTGGGTAAGCGGCTGCCTGCGCTGCCAGATGACCTGAAAGAACAGGCGACGGAGATTGCCGGATGTGAAAACCGCGTCTGGCTGGGCCATACCGTTGATGCTGAGGGTAAGCTGCACTTCTTCGGCGATAGCGAAGGCCGGATTGTGCGCGGTATGCTGGCGGTGCTGCTCACTGCGGTCGAGGGGAAAAGCGCCGCCGAGCTGCTGGCTCAGGATCCGCTGACGCTGTTTGATGAGCTGGGGCTGCGCGGTCAGTTGAGCGCCTCGCGCAGTCAGGGGCTGAGCGCGCTGAGCGAAGCGGTTCTCGCCGCCGCCCGCGAGGCTTAATTTCTCTTTAAACCTCCCCCGGTGGCGCTGCGCTTACCGGGGCTACAATCGGCGCTATATCGTAGCCCGGGCAAGGGGTTACCCACAGCCCGGGTACATCTCCCAACTCCGTCACACGGGTACATCTTCCTACGCCGCCGAGGGGTACAGTCCCCCGGTGGCGCTGCGCTTACCGGGGCTACAATCGGCGCTATATCGTAGCCCGGGCAAGGGGTTACCCGCAGCCCGGGTACATCTCCCTACGCCGCCGAGCGGGTCATTCCCCCGGTCGCGCTGCGCTTACCGGGGCTACGGTCTGCGCCGTATCGTGGCCTGGGGGAATTATCCGGCTGAAGCCGCTCCGCGCTCCGCCTTCGCCAGCATTTTCTTCAGCGCATGGGACACGGCGACAAAACCGAAGGTCGCGGTGACCATCGTCGCTGCGCCAAATCCGGAGGCGCAATCCATCCGTTTCGGGCCATCGGCGGTGCTCTTCATGGCGCAAACGCTGCCGTCGGCCTGCGGATAGACCAGCGCTTCGGTCGAGAAGACGCAATCCACTCCCAGCTTACCTTTGCTGTTCTTCACTACCCCAAACTGACTTTTTAACCGCTCGCGTAGCTTTGCCGCCAGCGGATCCTGGATGGTTTTCGCCAGATCGGCTACCTGAATCTGCGTCGGGTCGATTTGCCCGCCCGCGCCGCCGGTGGTCACCAGCGGCACCTTATAACGGCGACAGTACGCGATTAACGCCGCCTTGGGACGTACGCTGTCAATCGCATCAATCACATAGCTGAAGCCGACGCCGAGATACTCCGCGACGTTTTCCGGCGTGACAAAATCGTCCACGACCGTCACCCGACACTCGGGGTTAATCAGACGAATACGCTCGGCCATCACCTCGGCTTTCGCCAGCCCGACGTTGCCCCCCAGGGCATGAACCTGTCGGTTGGTGTTAGTGACGCAGACATCATCCATATCAATCAGGGTAATCGCGCCAATCCCGGTTCTTGCCAGCGCTTCCGCCGCCCAGGAGCCCACGCCGCCGATACCGACCACGCAAACATGCGCACCGGCAAAACATTGCAGCGCTTTTTCACCATATAAACGCGCCGTGCCGCCAAAGCGTTGACGCCAGGCATCGCTGATTACAACAGACATAAAACCTCAGAATGCATCAGGGCCTGCCAGCGCAAGCCCCGTCGCGCGAATAAAAAATAGATGCGACCGCCAGGTAACCCCGGAGGCGGCGCGTTGCGCCGGTCCGGGCGACAAAAGATGGACGGTAGCGCGTTAACCGCTAAAGACGTTGCCGGCGCCCGGGGCATTTTTCAGCACCCAGACGCGACCATAGTGGTTATACCAACCGGCGCGGTGGCCGGCGTCAGCGCCGATACCCTGGTAGATATCGAAGTGCTGGCCTTTAATCGCCCCGCCCACATCCAGCGCGACCATCAGACGCAGTTCGTACTGGCCGTTAAACTTGCCTTTATTATCCAGCAGAGGCACTTCCGCCAGCAAGGTCGTTCCCGGCGGAATAATGCTGCGATCGGAAGCCACCGAGGCGCGACCAATCAGCGGCACCGCGCTGGCGCCTTTTACCGGAGCAAAGGACTGCGGTTTAAAGAAGACGAACGACGGATTCTGTTCAAGCAGCTCGCGAACTTCGGCTTCACTGTGTTTCTCGCCCCATTCCCGGATTGCCTGCATCGACATGTCTTCTTTCTTCACTTCACCGCGATCGATCAGGACTTTACCAATGCTGCGATATGACCAGCCATTTTTCCCGGCATAGCTAAAGAAGTTCAGCGGCGAGCCGTCGCCAAAATCAATATAGCCGCTGCCCTGAACGTCCATAATAAAGTTGTCCATCAGCGAGTTGCTGTAGGCCAGAACATAGGCGTCGCTCAGGCCGCCGGCGTAAATGCTGGCGCGGGACGGCAGCTTACCGCGCTTCGGCGGCATGCGATAAATCGGGTACTGAAATTCACCCTGACGGGTATGGCGCGCCTGCACCACCGGGGTATAGTAACCGGTGAACTGAACGTTACCGTAGCTATCGGCGCCCTGCATCTGCCAGGCATCAATGCCGAACTGGCTCAGGGTGCGGGTATCACCACCGGCACGCAGCCACTCCTGCAGCGCGTTATAGACGTTGCTCTGGCTATTATAAAGGCGCGGAGACGCGCTGCGGATCTGACGGACCTGCTCGGAGAAGTCCCCGGCGTTAATTGGCGAACCGACCGCATCAGGCTGGTTAACCAAAGAGAACGGCTGGGTAAACTTCCCTTCACTATACTGCTGGCCGCGATCGGTCGGTTTTGAGGAACAGGCGGCGAGCATCGCCAGCATTGCTCCTGTCGCTATATACTTTGCCCAACATCCTTTCATGGTATCTCTTCTTTATGCTGCTTAGCCGCGGTTCGTGATGAGGGAAGATAACAAACCCCCAGGGCTATTGAAATGCGCGAAAGCACCACAAATACAACATTGCGCAAAAAACCAGCCAAAAGTGGTTCTTTATACAGCATTTATTACAAATTTGATGATTTTACTGAAAAAGGGTTGCATCAAAACGCGAGCGGAGTATAGTGCGCTTCCACGGACGCGGGGTGGAGCAGCCTGGTAGCTCGTCGGGCTCATAACCCGAAGGTCGTCGGTTCAAATCCGGCCCCCGCAACCAATTAAAATCAGATAGCAGTTTACTCGATGAAAGAGTAAAGACGGACGCGGGGTGGAGCAGCCTGGTAGCTCGTCGGGCTCATAACCCGAAGGTCGTCGGTTCAAATCCGGCCCCCGCAACCAATTTAAAATCTGATACGCAATTTACTCGATGAAGAGTAAAAACGGACGCGGGGTGGAGCAGCCTGGTAGCTCGTCGGGCTCATAACCCGAAGGTCGTCGGTTCAAATCCGGCCCCCGCAACCAACACAATGAACACCCTGACGGGTGTTTTTTTGTTTCTGCGTACCGCTCACGGTCGCACCAGCGTCCTCTCCCGTTCTCACAACAGACCGACTTACTGGCGTTAGTCAGCCGCGCGTTCTCTGTCCGCGTCAAGGCTCGCCTGTTCTTGCCCGCATAATGCCAGACGCGCCATCGCCTTCCGTTGCGCAGCGGACATGGCGCGCTGACGAATAGCCCCGATGCGGCTTATCGTGTTGCCAGACTCACAGCAGCGCCAGCAGGAAAATCAGCTCGCCCAGCTCAATCGCCGCCCCCAGCGTGTCACCGGTTTGCCCGCCCAGGGTGCGTTTCAGCAGCTGGCCGAGGATAAAAATGGCCACTATGGCGATCCCCAACGCCACCACGCCGTGCATGCCGGGCAACAATATGGCGGCGAGAATTGCCGCTAAGCCCAACGTGACGCAGGTTTGCCGCCCGTTAACCTTGCCGATAAAGATGTTACCCAGCCCTTCTTCGCGGGCGTAACGATGGCGGTACATCAGCAGCACACAGACGCCACGCCCGGCTGCGCAGGCGGCCGCCAGTGCGGCCAGCACCGACGTTCCACGCAGCGCCAGCTCGCTGACCACCAGCACTTTTGCCAGTAAAACAAAAATAAGCGCCAGTCCGCCGTGGGTTCCCAGTCGGCTGTCGCGCATAATCTCCAGCATCCGTTCCCGACGGCGGGCGGAAAAGACGCCATCGCAGGTATCGGCGAGACCATCGAGGTGAAAACCACCGGTTAACAGCGCCAGCGCTAAAATGCTAAACAGCGCGGCAAGCGGCAGACCGCACCAGGATTGAACGGCAAGAAACACCAGCCCGCTTAACCCTCCCAGCAACGCCCCGACCAACGGGAAAGTGACGATCCCCCGGACATACCGATCGATCTCAAGCCCCTGCGACCAGCGATCCGGCATCGGTAAGCGGCTGAGAAAAGAGAGCGTTGCCCAGAATAATTTGATCATTTAATTTTGACTCCAATACCTGATACCACCAGCCAGACCTCATCCGCTGCCGCCGCCAGGCGCTGGTTAACCCGGCCGGCAATATCGCGAAAATGCCGCGCAAGGCGGTTTTCCGGGACAATCCCCATCCCCACTTCATTGGTCACCAGCACCACTTTTGCCGGGCAGCGCTGGCACGCGGCAATCAGCGAGTGAATCTCATCGTCTATCACCCGCTCCATTGCCGCATAATCCCAGTCGTCCGGGGAGCGCTCGCCCCCCTCGGCAAACAGCATGTTGGTCACCATGGTCGTCATACACTCCAGCAGCACGGCTTCTTGCGGATCGTTATGCGGCGTAATGACCTCATCGAGATGGCGCCAGCGCTCGACGGTGCGCCAGTGCGCCGGGCGGCTATCGCGGTGGTGCTGGATCCGCTGGGCCATTTCGTCATCCACGATCTGCGAGGTCGCAAGATACAAAACCTGCGCTGAATCGGCGATCAGCGCCTCGGCGTGGCGGCTTTTCCCGCTGCGGGCACCGCCGGTAACCAGAATCAGCATGATGGCTCCTGATGCTGCTGCATAATGTGGTAAATCTTTTCAATATCAATATGCTGGCGTATGGCGGCGGCCAGGATATCGAACTGCTGCGCTTTATATTGTGCATAGTGAAGCGTGGTATCCAGCGCCTCCAGCCCTTTGCGCCGACGCAGGCCGTTGACCAGTGCGCGGGTGAAATCATCGCTGTCGAACAGGCCGTGCAGGTAAGTTCCGAACACCAGCCCGTCGTCCGTCATCGCGCCGTCCGCCGTCTGCTCGCCGTCTTTCTCCCGTTGCATCACCGGACGGCAGCGCCCGTTAAGGGTCGTTTCCCCCATATGAATTTCGTAACCGCGCACCCGCAGGGCAGACGCTCCCGCCAGCCAGCCCGGCAGCGCGCTTGCCATTGTCGCCTCGACCCGAGTGGTGGTTTTATGTCGGGCAAATTGCGTCACTGTGTCGAGCAGACCGAGTCCGGGCAGCGTTCCCAGACCGGACTCCACTTCATCGACAATCGCCTCACCCAGCATTTGATAGCCGCCGCAAATCCCCAGCAGCGGAATCCCCTGCTGATGCGCCTGCAAGATGCCCGTCTCCATTCCGCTGTCGCGCAGCCACAGCAGATCGCCCAGCGTATTTTTACTGCCGGGCAGGATAACCAGATCGGCCTGCGTCAGATCCTGCGGGTGCCGTACATAGCGCACGCGAACATCCGGCTGCGCCGCCAGCGCGTTGAAATCGGTGAAGTTTGAGGTATGGGGAAGCTGCACGACCGCGATGTCGATTTCGCGCTGCGCGGTACGCAGATACTTGCCTTTCTGCAGCACCACGCTGTCTTCATCCTCCAGATCGACCTCCAGCCACGGCAGCACTCCCAGCACGGGGACGCCAGTTAATGCTTCGATCTGTTCGATTCCGGAATAGAGCAGCGCGATATCACCGCGAAATTTATTGATAATGACCCCTTTCACCCTCGCGCGCTCCCGTTCCTCAAGTAGCGCCAGCGTCCCGTAGATCGCAGCAAAGACGCCCCCTCTGTCGATGTCGGCAATAAGGATAACCGGGCACTGCGCCATCTCCGCCATCCCCATATTGACGATATCGCGATCGCGCAGGTTGATCTCCGCCGGGCTACCGGCCCCTTCCAGAACCAGCACCTCATACTCCTGTGCCAGGCTGCGATAGACCGAGAGGATCTGTTCGCGCAGGCGCGGTTTGTACTCGTGATAGCTCACCGCATCCATATCGGTCGCCACTTTGCCCATCAGCACCACCTGGGCTTTCAGGTCGCTGGTGGGTTTCAGCAAGACAGGGTTCATCCGCACATCGGGTTCGATACCGGCGGCTTCGGCCTGAAAGATCTGCGCCCGCCCCATCTCTTTGCCGTCCGCCGTGCTCCCCGAGTTGAGCGCCATATTCTGTGACTTAAACGGTGCCGTACGCCAGCCATCCTGATGAAAAATGCGGCATAAACCGGCCACCAGAACACTTTTACCGACATCGGACGCCGTCCCCTGCAACATGATTGCCTGCGTCATGAGCCCTCCTCGCTCGCGTTTTCGCGCATTGTTTTCCCATCCTGCTCTGTTTTATGCTGCCCCTGCCCGGCGCCGGAAAGCCATCTGATTTCGCCCTCAGGCCATCCCTGTCCATAGATACCGCGCGACCATAAACATCGCCAGCGCCAGCGTCGAGGCGACCCACATCAGGCGCAGAGCGCGGGGAATATCCTCGACCGAAATATCGCGTACGGCGTCGCCAATCCAGGGTTTGTCCACCCGCTGGCCAAAATAGTCATTCGGGCCGCCGAGTCGGATACCTAACGCGCCGGCGACGCTGGCTTCCGACCATGCGCAGTTGGGACTGCTGTGTTGATAGCGATCGCGCCAGCCAATACGCAGGGCGCCCGCGCCGTCGTAGCGACATAGCCACGCCGCGAGGCTCAACAGCAGCCAGCTCAGACGCGCGGGAAGACAGTTCGCCACATCGTCAAGCCGGGCGCTGACCATACCAATGGCGCGATATTTTTCATGTTTATACCCCACCATGGAGTCGAGGGTGTTGACCGCTTTATAGGCCATCGCCAGCGGCGCACCGCCCAGCAGCAGGAAGAACAGCGGCGCAATAATGCCATCGACGGTGTTTTCTGCAACCGTCTCCACCACCGCGCGATTTATCTGTTCCGGTTGTAGCCGCGCGGTCTCGCGCCCGACAATCCATGAGAGCTTTTCCCGGCTTAGCGCCACATCGCCCGCGCGCAGCGGGCGTTCGACTTCCCGTGCGGAATCCGCAAGGCAACGGCCGGCCAGGACCGTAAATATCATCCACACTTCAACGCCCCAGCCCAGCCAGGGATGGAGGCTTGCCGCCAGTTTCAGTACGCCCCAGGAGAGGAGCCAGGTCAGGCCGACCACCGTCAGCCACATCAGCGCGCCGCCGACGCGCAGCGCGCGGTCGCTATGGCAATACCGGCGCACGATACGTTGAGTCAAGGTGATGAGATTGCCTATCCAGCGTACCGGATGCGGCCAGCGCGGCGGGTCGCCGATGATAAAATCGAGAATCCAGGCCACGCACCAGGCAAGTAGCGTCATCGCCCGGGCCTCGTAGCCGCCAGCATACGGGCGCCAATGGATGAATGCAGTCGTACCGCCATACCCTGTTCCTGTTCAGGGTGGTCGGGGTGTCACAGTGCGCCTGACGCCGTTTGGCGACGGCACGCATCTGAGCCCCCACTTCCCACCGAAATTGTTGGTCATGACCGACAGACAGGTTTGCTGGCTTAGCGTCTTCCTCGCCCTTCCCGGATCCGCGGCCGGTGGGATTTACGGGGTTGCCAGCATGACAGCCGCGGGGCTGCGACCTGGCGCCTGTTGGTCTCCTGCCGCTGCATGCGGGCTCTCGTCAGCCGGGGAGTCTGAAACAGCAGGCGGCCTATTATGCCATACGCCGGAGCCGGTCGCTTGCCGTCAGACGGCGGCGGTGAGGATGGCGCTGAGCGCCGTAAGCAGCTGCTGATTCTCCTCAGGGCTGCGAATCGCCACGCGATAATAGCCGTTTTCCAGTCCCGGATAGTTAGCGCAGCTGCGAACCAGAATATGCTGTTGCAGCAACGCCTGTTGCAGATCGAGTCCCGGGAGGTGGCAACGTAAAAAAAGATAGTTCGCCCGCCCGGGATACACGGTCAGGCCGGGAAGCTGGCGGAGGGCCTGATAAAAACGGCTTCCCTCCTGCGCCAGCCATCGCCAGGTGGCCTGCTGATAGGCGCGATCCTTAAGCGCTATTTCCCCCGCCAGAGCGGCAAACGCATTGATCGACCACGGCATTTGTTTCTCACGCAGTCGGGCCACCGCCCGTTCGTCGCTGTTAACCAGATAGCCCAGACGCAGGCCGGGAATGGCGTAAAATTTGGTGAGCGAGCGGAGCACCCAGATATGCGGGTTGTGCTGCAGAAAGGGGATAAATCCCGGCTGGTCGGGAATAAAATCGATAAACGCTTCATCAAGAATAAGCGCGATGCCGGCGTCCCGGCAGCGGGCGACAATCGCCTCAAGCAGCGGGCGTTCCGGCAGCAGGCCGGTCGGATTATTGGGCGTACAGAGGAACAAACAGTCCAGCTCTGGCGTCAACGCCGCGAGAATCGCGTCGGTCAACTGCCAGCCATCTTCTTCACGCAGCGCGAACTCACGCAGAGTGCAATCCACCGTCTGCAGCGCGCGGCGATATTCCGCAAAACCGGGCTTCACCACCATCGCCGTGCGCGGCTTCAGCCCGTGCACGAGCGTAAAAATGGATTCGGTTTCGCCATTGCCAGCCAAGATCCACGATGCGGGAATACGGTGGTGTTCCGCCAGCGCAAGGTGCAGCTGCTGGTATTCAACGTCAGGGTAGCGCTCCGCCAGGACAAGATTATCGATAAGCGCACGTCTGACGCTCTCCGGCATACCAAGAGGATTAATATTGGCGCTGAAATCCCGCAGCTGCTGCGCCTCAATGCCCAGCAGCGCAGCGGCTTCCCGGGTATTACCGCCGTGCACGCTCTTCAGTAGCGCCATCTCCCGCTCCCGTGTTATCCGCGCCTTGCCAGCGTGGCGCCATCGGCGAAGTAGGCTTTAATCCCCGCCAGAATCGACTCCGCCACCTGCTGCTGGAAGGTTGCCGTTTTCAGCTTCCGCTCTTCTTCGACGTTACTGATAAACGCCGTCTCCACCAGGATCGACGGAATATCCGGCGCTTTCAGCACCGCAAAGCCCGCCTGCTCGACCTGATTTTTATGCAACTTATTGATTCCGCCCATTTTTTGCAGCACCGCTTTACCAAACTTCAGGCTATCGGCGATGGTCAGCGACTGCACCATATCGAACATCGTATGGTCGACATAGCGATCGCCGCTCTTGCTGACGCCCCCGATCAGGTCAGAGGCGTTCTGGGTCTGCGCGAGGAATTTCGCGGCGGTACTGGTGGCGCCTTTGGTCGACAGGGCAAATACCGAGGAGCCTCGCGGCTGTCGGCTGGTAAAGGCATCGGCGTGAATCGACACAAACAGGTCAGCGCGCTGCTTTTGCGCTTTGGCCACGCGAACCTTCAGCGGAATGAAGACATCTTCATTGCGGGTCATGTAGGCGCGCATGTTGCCCTCTTTTTCGATCAGCGCCCGCAGCCGACGGGCAATCTGCAGCACCACATCTTTCTCACGGGTATGGTATTTGCCGATCGCGCCGGAGTCTTCGCCGCCGTGGCCTGGGTCAAGCATGATGACGATAGGCCGATCGCGCCCGGCTTTACCCGGCTTCGGCCCGCTTTCTGCCGGAGGAACCTGACGTTCAAGATCGCCCTTGTTGTAATCTTCCAGTAACGCCAGCAGCGGATCCTGAACATCGGTGGCGTTCGCAGGATAGAGATCCATCACCAGACGTTCTTTAAAGCCAGCCACCGGCGCCAGGGCAAAGAGCTGCGGTTTGATGTTCTGCTTGAGTTCAAAGACCATGCGCACGGTTTGCGGATCAAACTGGCCGACGCGCGCGGACTTAATATAAGGGTCATCATCGCGAATACTCGCCCCCATCCCCTTTAACACGGAGTTAAGATTGACGCCTTCGAGATCCACCACCAGCCGTTCCGGATTGCTCAACGCAAACTGCCGATATTTCAGCACATGACTGGATTCTACCGTTACGCGCGTGTAGGTCGACGACGGCCAGACGCGCACGGCGACGACCTGCGCGGCCGCCGCTAAACCCAGCGGGCTGACGCTCATTAACCACATTGCGCCTGCCCCCTGTAAAAAACGACGACGGCTTAATCCTGACTTGTATCCCGGCATGCCACTCCCAAGCAAAAAAACGTATTCGAACTCAAAACAGACAGATTGACCGGAAACTTTAACGAAAGCTGCATAACCTGTCATCAATAAAAGGGTAAACAATCTCAGGCAATACGCATTTGATCACAGATTTTTCTCAGTTTCGTCGCAAATTTAGACTTGCGTTTAGCTACGAAACAGAATAAAAATACACTAATTACGAATAATCATGCATTGAGGGTTGAGTCATGGTGAAGGAGCGTCGCACCGAACTGGTAGAAGGATTCCGCCATTCTGTCCCCTATATTAACGCTCATCGGGGAAAAACGTTTGTCATCATGCTCGGCGGAGAAGCAATCGAGCATGAAAATTTCTCCAGTATTGTCAATGACATTGGCCTTTTGCATAGCCTGGGCATCCGCCTGGTGGTGGTCTATGGCGCGCGCCCACAGATTGACGCCAATCTGGCAGAGCATCACCACGAGCCGGTCTACCATAAACAGACCCGCGTCACCGATGCCAAAACCCTTGAACTGGTCAAGCAGGCCGCGGGCATGCTGCAGCTGGAAATTACCGCGCGTCTGTCGATGAGCCTGAATAACACCCCGCTGCAGGGCGCCCATATCAACGTGGTGAGCGGCAACTTTATTATCGCTCAGCCTCTGGGCGTCGACGACGGCGTGGATTATTGCCATAGCGGGCGCATCCGCCGTATTGATGAAGAGGCGATCCATCGCCAGCTGGATAACGGCGCTATCGTGCTGATGGGCCCGGTTGCCGTTTCGGTCACCGGCGAAAGCTTCAATCTGACCTCGGAAGAGATTGCCACCCAGTTGGCCGTTAAGCTGAAGGCGGAAAAGATGATCGGTTTCTGCTCTTCGCAGGGGGTTTACAACCAGGATGGGGTGATTGTTTCCGAATTGTTCCCCAACGAAGCTCAGGCGCGCGTGGAAGAGCTGGAGGCGGAAGAGGATTACAACTCCGGCACGGTGCGTTTTCTGCGCGGTGCCGTGAAGGCCTGTCGCAGCGGCGTGCGGCGTTGCCACCTGATCAGTTATCAGGAAGACGGGGCGCTGCTGCAGGAGCTGTTCTCACGCGACGGTATCGGCACCCAGATCGTCATGGAAAGCGCCGAGCAGATTCGTCGCGCTACCATTAACGATATCGGCGGTATTCTTGAGCTGATTAGCCCGCTGGAGCAACAGGGCATTCTGGTGCGCCGCTCCCGCGAGCAGCTGGAGATGGAAATCGATAAATTCACGATTATTCAGCGCGATAACACCACGATTGCCTGCGCCGCGCTCTATCCGTTCCCGGAAGAGAAAATCGGCGAAATGGCCTGCGTCGCGGTGCATCCGGACTACCGCAGCTCATCGCGCGGGGAAGTGCTGCTGAACCGCATTGCCACCCAGGCGAAGCAGATGGGATTGAGCAAATTGTTTGTCCTTACCACTCGCAGTATTCACTGGTTCCAGGAGCGCGGCTTCACGCCGGTCGATATCGATCTGCTGCCGGAAAGTAAGAAAGAGATGTACAACTACCAGCGCCGCTCCAAAGTCATGATGGCCGACCTCGGCTGACGTCGCCTCCGCCCCGAAGCCGCACAAGTGGCTGAAAGCTAAGCCTGATTAGCCCCGGATAGCGGAGGGTCCCTCCCCGGATGGCGGCGTAAACGCCTTATCCGGGCTACCATTCCCACGTAGCCCCGGTAAGCGTAGCGCCACCGGGGACTGTTCCCGGGCCGCGATGGGCCCTCCCGGATGGCGGCGTAAACGCCTTATCCGGGCTACCACCCCACGTAGCCCCGGTAAGCGTAGCGCCACCGGGGACTGTTCCCGGACCGCTGTGGGGCCGTTCCCGGGCCACGGCAGGTCCCTCCCCGGATGGCGGCGCGAGCGCCTTATCCGGGCTACCATTCCCACGTAGCCCCGGTAAGCGTAGCGCCACCGGGG
>NZ_PIBO01000015.1:0-112078 GCF_002806725.1 Raoultella sp. T31 | reverse complement strand
TAATCCGGGATTTCCCCGGTGGCTTGATGCGTACCGGGGCTACGGTCAGAGGTAGCCCGGGTAAGGCGTTGATGCCGCGACCCGGTATTTCCCCGGTGGCTTGATGCGTACCGGGGCTACGGTCAGAGGTAGTTCGGGTGAGGCGTTGACACCGCGACCCGGGGTTTCCCCGGTGGCGCTGCGCTTACCGGGGCTACGGTCAGAGGTAGTCCGGGTGAGGCGTTGACGCCGTAATCCGGGATTTCCCCGGTGGCTTGATGCGTACCGGGGCTACGGTCAGAGGTAGCCCGGGTAAGGCGTTGACGCCGTAACCCGGGATTTCCCCGGTGGCGCGATGCTTAGCGGGGCTACGGTCAGAGGTTGTCCGGGTAAGGCGTTGACGCCGTAACCCGGGGTTTCCCCGGTGGCGCTGCGCTTACCGGGGCTACGGTCAGAGGTAGTTCGGGTGAGGCGTTGACGCCGCGACCCGGTATTTCCCCGGTGGCGCTGCGCTTACCGGGGCTACGGTCGGAGGTTGTCCGGGTAAGGCGTTGACGCCGTAGCCTGGTAGTTCCCCGGTGGCGCTGCGCTTACCGGGGCTACGGTCGGAGGTAGCCCGGGTAAGGCGTTTAGCGGAGCGACCTTTCCCAGCCATTCTGTCGGGCGCTAAAACCCAGCGCCTGCATAAAGGCGGACATCACCGCGTTATCTTCCACCCCCGCATCGCTGACCTGCCAGCGGCTGATTTCCGGATTATTGCGCAACACTTCTTCGACTAAATATTGCCCGACGCCGCGCCGACGGGTGACTTCGCGTACGCACAACGCGCTGATCTCGCCTTCATTGCCGTGCAGCGTGACGCGCACGGCGCCCAGCAGACGTTCGTTAAAACGGGCGGCGTAAAGTCGGTTATGATCGTCCAGAGGGATCGCGTCGGGATCCTGCGACGGCCAGATTTTCCCTAAGTCGATGCGATCCTGATCGCTGAAAAGTGGTAATCGAATAATGGTCAGTTTCATGCGCGACAAGTCCAGTCAGAACGAATAGGGCAGTGTACCCAAATTTGCTGTCTGCAGGGACGCTGTTTTTTATCCGTTCATTAGGGGATTCGTTCTTCTGGCGAGTTCAGAGTAGAGCAATCCGTCACGGATCGAAAAATAAGCAGGATTTTAGCCTAATGTGTAGCGTTTTATTCCGCCTTATGTATCGTTATTTTATGCTGTGAAGGGGACTTTTTTTGTTTATCTTCGCTTGAATACAGAATATTATATTTGCTTAATCGCCTGAAAAATAGAGATTTTAATCTAAATTCAGGCAAAAAACATCGCTAAACCATTAAAGATAATGGTAAAAGTAGCGTTGTTTAATAAAAGCACAGAATGCTTTTTAACCATAAAAATACAAAATATTTACACCACATCACGAACGGGGTTCTGAAGCATGAAAAGGAACGCAAAAACCATTATTGCGGGATTCGTTGCACTGACGATGTCGCACGCGGTCATGGCTAAGGATATTAAAGTTGCCGTCGTTGGCGCGATGTCCGGCCCGGTAGCTCAGTGGGGCGACATGGAGTTCAACGGCGCGCGGCAGGCCATTAAAGATATTAACGCGCAGGGCGGCATTAAAGGCGATAAGCTGGTTGGCGTTGAATTCGACGATGCCTGCGACCCGAAACAGGCCGTGGCGGTCGCCAACAAAATTGTGAATGAAGGCATCAAGTACGTCATCGGCCATCTGTGTTCCTCTTCTACCCAGCCTGCCTCCGATATCTATGAAGACGAAGGCATTCTGATGATCTCTCCGGGTGCGACGAACCCGGAACTGACCCAACGTGGCTATCAGTACATCATGCGTACCGCTGGCCTGGACTCCGCACAGGGGCCGACCGCCGCCAAATACATCCTCGAAAAAGTGAAACCGCAGCGTATCGCCATCCTTCATGACAAACAGCAGTATGGCGAAGGTCTGGCACGCTCCGTCCAGGAGAGCCTGAAGAAAGGCAAGGCGAATATCGTCTTCTTTGATGGCATCACCGCCGGGGAGAAAGATTTCTCCGCGCTGCTGGCACGTCTGAAAAAAGAAAATATCGACTTCGTTTATTACGGCGGCTACTACCCTGAAATGGGGCAGATGCTGCGTCAGGCACGCTCCGTAGGGCTGAAAACTGTCTTCATGGGTCCTGAAGGCGTCGGCAACGCATCGCTGTCGAATATTGCCGGCGCAGCGGCGGAAGGCATGCTGGTAACAATGCCGAAACGTTATGACCAGGATCCGGCCAACAGCGCTATTGTTGACGCGCTGAAAGCAGAGAAAAAAGATCCGAGCGGTCCATATGTCTGGATCACCTACGCTGCCGTGCAGTCATTGGCGCAGGCGATGGACAGAAGCAGCAGCCAGGAGCCGCTGGACTTAATCAAAGATCTGAAAGCTCACGGGGCGAAAACCGTGATTGGGCCGCTGAATTGGGACGAAAAAGGCGATTTGAAGGGATTTGAGTTTGGTGTCTTCCAGTGGCATGCGGATGGATCATCCTCTGTCGCAAAATAAGATGCGTTATCCCACCGCCCGTGTGAAGCGGGCGGCATGAAAAAGGTTACCTTATGTCCGAGCAGTTTCTCTACTTTCTGCAGCAGATGTTTAACGGCGTCACGCTGGGCAGTACCTATGCGCTGATCGCCATCGGCTATACGATGGTGTACGGCATTATCGGCATGATTAACTTCGCCCACGGCGAGGTATACATGATTGGCAGCTACGTCTCCTTCATGATCATCGCCGCCCTCATGATGATGGGGATTGATACCAGCTGGCTGCTGGTGGCCGCCGGGTTTATCGGGGCGATTATTATCGCCAGCGCCTACGGCTGGAGCATTGAGCGCGTGGCCTATCGACCGGTGCGCAGTTCCAAGCGCCTGATTGCGCTGATCTCCGCCATCGGGATGTCCATCTTCCTGCAAAACTATGTCAGCCTGACGGAAGGTTCGCGCGATATCGCGCTGCCGAGTCTGTTTAATGGCCAGTGGATTATTGGCAGCAGCGAAAACTTCGCCGCCACCGTGACCACAATGCAACTGGTGATTTGGGTCGTGACTTTTGTTGCGATGCTGGCACTGACGCTGTTTATCCGCTATTCACGCATGGGCCGCGCCTGCCGCGCTTGCGCAGAAGATCTCAAAATGGCGAGCCTGCTCGGTATCAATACCGACCGGGTGATTGCGTTGACGTTTGTTATCGGAGCGGCGATGGCGGCGGTAGCGGGCGTGCTGCTGGGCCAGTTTTACGGCGTCATCAACCCGTATATCGGCTTTATGGCCGGGATGAAAGCCTTTACCGCAGCGGTACTGGGCGGTATCGGCAGCATTCCTGGCGCGATGATCGGTGGCCTGATTCTGGGCATTGCCGAAGCGCTCTCGTCTGCCTACCTCAGCACGGAATATAAAGACGTCGTCTCCTTTGCCCTGTTGATTCTGGTGCTGTTGGTGATGCCTACCGGCATTCTGGGCCGCCCGGAGGTCGAGAAAGTATGAAACCGATGCATATTGCTATGTCGCTGCTGTCAGCGGCGATGTTCTTTGTCCTCGCTGGTGTGTTTATGGGCGTGCAGCTGGAGCTGGACGGCACCAAACTGGTTGTCGATACCGCAGCCGATATCCGCTGGCAGTGGATCTTCATCGGCACCGCGGTGGTCTTCTTCTTCCAGCTGATGCGTCCGTTGTTCCAGAAAACCCTGAAAAACGTCTCCGGGCCGAAGTTTATTATGCCGGCCATCGACGGTTCGACGGTTAAGCAGAAGCTGTTCCTGATGGTGCTGCTGGTCATCGCCGTGGCGTGGCCGTTCATGGTGTCGCGCGGGACGGTGGATATCGCCACGCTGACCATGATCTATATCATTCTCGGCCTTGGGCTTAACGTGGTGGTGGGGCTGTCCGGCCTGCTGGTGCTGGGCTATGGCGGCTTCTACGCCATCGGCGCCTACACCTTTGCGCTGCTGAACCACTATTACGGTCTTGGCTTCTGGACCTGTCTGCCGCTGGCCGGGCTGGTGTCTGCAGCCGCGGGCTTCCTGCTGGGGTTCCCGGTGCTGCGTCTGCGCGGCGACTATCTGGCGATCGTCACGCTTGGCTTCGGCGAAATCGTGCGTATCTTGCTGCTTAATAACACCGACATCACCGGCGGCCCCAACGGCATCAGCCAGATCCCTAAACCGACGCTGTTTGGCCTTGAGTTTAGCCGCAGCGCCCGCGAAGGCGGCTGGGATACTTTCAGTAACTTCTTCGGCCTGAAGTACGACCCGGGCGATCGGGTTATTTTCCTCTATCTGGTGGCGCTGCTGCTGGTTGTGTTGTCGCTGTTTGTGATCAACCGCCTGCTGCGTATGCCGCTGGGCAGGGCATGGGAGGCGTTGCGTGAAGACGAAATCGCCTGCCGTTCTCTGGGCCTGAGCCCGACGCGCATCAAGCTGACCGCCTTTACCATCAGCGCCGCGTTTGCCGGTTTTGCCGGTACGCTGTTCGCCGCGCGCCAGGGCTTTGTCAGCCCGGAATCCTTCACCTTTGCCGAGTCGGCTTTCGTGCTGGCGATTGTGGTGCTGGGCGGGATGGGATCGCAGTTTGCGGTCATTCTCGCCGCGGTGCTGCTGGTGGTATCGCGCGAGTTAATGCGTGATTTCAACGAATACAGCATGCTGATGCTCGGCGGGTTGATGGTACTGATGATGATCTGGCGTCCGCAGGGTCTGCTGCCGATGACGCGTCCGCAGCTGAAGCTGAAAAAAGGTCAGGCGAAAGGAGAGCAGGCATGAGTCAGCCATTATTATCCGTCAGCGGCCTGATGATGCGCTTTGGCGGCCTGCTGGCGGTCAACAACGTGTCGCTGGAGCTGCGTCCGCAGGAGATCGTGTCGCTGATAGGCCCTAACGGCGCCGGGAAAACCACGGTCTTCAACTGCCTGACCGGTTTTTACAAGCCGACCGGCGGGACCATCATGCTGCGCGATCAGCACCTGGAAGGGCTGCCGGGTCAGCAGATCGCCCGGATGGGCGTTGTTCGTACCTTCCAGCACGTGCGTCTGTTCCGCGAAATGACGGTGATTGAAAACCTGCTGGTGGCGCAACATCAGCAGCTGAAAACCGGGGTCTTCTCCGGGTTGTTGAAAACTCCGTCATTCCGCCGCGCGCAGAGCGAAGCGCTGGATCGCGCCGCGACCTGGCTTGAGCGCATCGGCCTGCTGGAGCATGCGAACCGTCAGGCGAGCAACCTGGCCTATGGCGACCAGCGGCGTCTGGAGATTGCCCGCTGCATGGTCACCCAGCCGGAAATCCTGATGCTCGATGAACCCGCAGCGGGTCTGAACCCGAAAGAGACCAAAGAGCTGGACGAGCTGATCGCCGAGCTGCGCAGTCATCACAACACCACCATCCTGCTGATTGAGCATGATATGAAGCTGGTGATGGGCATTTCCGATCGTATTTATGTGGTAAACCAGGGCACGCCGTTGGCTAACGGTACGCCGGAAGAGATCCGCAATAACCCGGACGTGATCCGCGCATACCTTGGTGAGGCATAAGTATGGAAAAAGTGATGTTATCTTTTGACAACGTAAGCGCCCACTACGGCAAGATTCAGGCGCTGCATAACGTCAGTCTGCATATTAATCAGGGGGAAATTGTGACCCTGATTGGCGCCAACGGCGCGGGGAAAACCACGCTGCTGGGCACCCTGTGCGGCGATCCGCGAGCGTCCAGCGGGAAAGTGGTCTTTGATGGTAAAGATATCACCGACTGGCAGACCGCAAAAATCATGCGCGAAGCGGTGGCGATTGTTCCGGAAGGGCGGCGGGTCTTTTCGCGCATGACGGTGGAAGAGAATCTGGCGATGGGCGGTTTTTTTGCCGATCGAGACCAGTTCCAGACCCGTATTAAGTGGGTCTACGAACTGTTTCCGCGCCTGCTTGAACGCCGTATTCAGCGCGCGGGCACCATGTCCGGCGGTGAGCAGCAGATGCTGGCGATTGGTCGGGCGCTGATGAGCCAGCCGCGCCTGCTGCTGCTTGATGAGCCTTCTCTGGGACTGGCGCCGATCATCATTCAGCAGATTTTCAACACCATCGAACAGCTGCGCGAGCAGGGGATGACTATCTTCCTTGTCGAGCAGAACGCTAACCAGGCGCTGAAGCTGGCTGACCGCGGCTATGTGCTGGAAAACGGTCACGTGGTGCTGGAAGACACCGGCGATGCGCTGTTGGCGAACGAGGCGGTGCGTAGCGCCTATCTGGGAGGCTAATCTCCTCGCTCTTATTCCCGGCCGCCCGGCCGGGATATTCCTTAGCCAGAACGGAGTGCTGACGCCGCTGCCCGGGAATTATCCCCTATATGTGCCTCAGCGCCCACTTTCCTGTCTCCAATCCTTCATCGTCTTGCCATCTCTCTGACGCGTTACTATCTTTTTTTTGTAATAAAAGAGTTATTTTTCTGTAATTCGAGCATGTCATGTTACCCCCGCGAACATAAAACGCGTGAAATCGCGCATCTGGAACAACAAGAGAGATAACCGATGATATCGTTACGACATACAGCTTTAGGACTGGCGCTCAGCCTGGCATGTGCCGGTCAGGCGCTGGCAGTGACCAATATTCCGTTCTGGCATTCAATGGAAGGGGAGTTGGGTAAAGAAGTTGATTCTCTGGCGCAACGTTTCAACGCGGCCAATCCGGATTATAAAATTACGCCGGTGTACAAAGGTAACTATGAACAGAGCCTGAGCGCCGGCATTGCGGCGTTCCGTACCGGTAACGCGCCGGCTATCCTGCAGGTTTATGAAGTGGGTACCGCGACAATGATGGCTTCCAAAGCCATTAAACCGGTGTATCAGGTGTTCAGCGATGCGGGTATCAAGTTTGATGAGTCGCAGTTCGTCCCGACCGTTTCCGGCTACTACACCGATTCCAAAAGCGGCCATCTGCTCTCCCAGCCGTTTAACAGCTCCACGCCGGTGCTGTACTACAACAAAGATGCCTTCAAAAAAGCCGGCTTAAACCCGGATCAGCCGCCGAAAACCTGGCAGGAGCTGGCTGCCTATACCGATAAGCTGAAAGCCGCCGGAATGAAATGCGGTTACGCCAGCGGCTGGCAGGGCTGGATTCAGATTGAAAACTTCAGCGCCTGGCATGGTCTGCCGGTGGCAACCAAAAACAACGGCTTTGACGGTACCGATGCGGTTCTGGAGTTCAACAAGCCGGAGCAGATCAAACATATCGCCATGCTGGAAGCGATGAACAAGAAGGGCGACTTCAGCTACTTCGGGCGTAAAGATGAGTCTACCGAGAAGTTCTATAACGGTGACTGCGCGATAACCACCGCCTCTTCCGGCTCGCTGGCCGATATTCGCCAGTACGCGAAGTTCAATTATGGCGTGGGGATGATGCCATACGACGCCGACGTGAAGGGCGCGCCGCAGAACGCCATTATCGGCGGGGCCAGCCTGTGGGTGATGCAGGGTAAAGATAAAGAGACTTACACCGGCGTGGCGAAATTCCTCGAATTCCTCGCTAAACCGGAAATCGCCGCGGAATGGCATCAGAAAACCGGCTATCTGCCGATTACCACCGCCGCTTATGACCTGACCCGTCAGCAGGGCTTCTACGATAAGAACCCGGGCGCGGATATTGCCACTCGTCAGATGTTGAACAAGCCGCCGTTGCCGTTCACCAAAGGCCTGCGTCTGGGCAATATGCCGCAGATCCGCACCATTGTGGATGAGGAACTGGAAAGCGTGTGGACCGGGAAGAAGACGCCAAAACAGGCGCTGGATTCAGCGGTTGAACGTGGTAACCAGCTGCTGCGCCGCTTCGAGCAAGCGACCAAATCGTAATCTGTAACTTGCCCGGTGGCGCTGCGCTTACCGGGCCTACGATGTGCCCTATGTAGGCCGGGTAAGGCGTAGCCGCCACCCGGCATTGTTCAGGAACCCAATCTCAATGTCATCATCCCGTCCGGTATTCCGCTCGTGCTGGCTGCCTTATGTGCTGGTCGCGCCGCAGCTGATTATCACGATTATTTTCTTTATCTGGCCCGCGGGCGAAGCGCTGTGGTATTCGCTACAAAGCGTTGATCCTTTTGGCCTTTCCAGCCAGTTCGTTGGCCTGGACAACTTCGTGACCCTGTTCCACGACCCGTACTATCTGGACTCATTCTGGACCACTATCAAGTTCAGTAGCATGGTGACCTTCAGCGGGCTGATTATTTCTCTGTTCTTTGCTGCGCTGGTGGATTATGTCGTGCGCGGCAGCCGCTTTTATCAAACCCTGATGCTGCTGCCCTATGCCGTGGCGCCAGCGGTGGCGGCGGTATTATGGATTTTCCTCTTTAACCCCGGCCGTGGACTGATAACCCATTTCCTCGGCGAGATGGGCTACGACTGGAACCATGCGCAAAACAGCGGCCAGGCGATGTTCCTGGTGGTCTTTGCCTCGGTGTGGAAGCAGATAAGCTATAACTTTTTGTTTTTCTTCGCCGCATTACAATCGATCCCGCGCTCGCTGGTCGAAGCGGCCGCCATTGACGGCGCCGGACCGATTCGCCGCTTCTTTAAACTGGCGCTGCCGTTGATTGCGCCGGTCAGCTTCTTCCTGCTGGTGGTCAACCTGGTCTACGCCTTCTTCGATACCTTCCCGGTGATCGATGCCGCCACCGGCGGCGGCCCGGTACAGGCGACCACGACCTTGATTTATAAGATCTATCGCGAAGGTTTCGCCGGGCTCGATCTGTCGGCGTCCGCCGCCCAGTCGGTAGTTCTGATGTTGCTGGTGATTGTGCTGACGGTCGTTCAGTTCCGCTACGTCGAAAGTAAGGTGCGCTACCAATGATTGAGAACCGTCGCGGGCTGACGATTTTCAGCCACATCATGCTGATTGTGGGGATCGCCGTCATCCTGTTCCCGCTGTATGTCGCGTTTGTTGCCGCGACGCTGGATAACAAAGCCGTTTTTGAGACGCCGATGACGCTGATTCCCGGCGGCCATCTGCTGGAAAATATGGCGACTATCTGGACTCAGGGCGTTGGTGCGAACAGCGCGCCATTCTGGCTGATGATGCTGAACAGCTTCATCATGGCCTTCGGTATCACGGTCGGGAAAATCGTGGTCTCGATGCTCTCCGCGTTCGCCATCGTCTGGTTCCGTTTCCCACTGCGTAACCTGTTCTTCTGGATGATTTTTATTACCCTGATGCTGCCGGTTGAGGTACGTATCTTTCCCACCGTGGAAGTCATCGCGAACCTGAAGATGCTCGACAGCTATGCCGGGCTGACGCTGCCGCTGATGGCCTCGGCGACCGCCACCTTCCTGTTCCGCCAGTTCTTTATGACGCTGCCGGACGAGCTGATTGAAGCGGCGCGTATTGACGGCGCCTCACCGATGCGCTTTTTCCGCGATATCGTGCTGCCGCTGTCGAAAACCAATCTTGCGGCCCTGTTTGTTATCACCTTTATCTACGGCTGGAACCAGTATCTGTGGCCGCTGCTGATTATTCAGGATGTGAATCTTGGTACCGCAGTGGCGGGTATCAAAGGCATGATCGCCATCGGAGAAGGCACCACGCAGTGGAACCAGGTGATGGCCGCGATGCTGCTGACGTTGATTCCCCCGGTTGTTATCGTTTTAGCCATGCAGCGTGCGTTTGTGCGTGGTTTAGTGGACAGTGAGAAGTAGGTTGTATCCCTTGATTATTCGTGGCGTCGACGCTGAGCCGAAACCGCGTAATCAAGGCGGAGGATGATGGACATAGTGGGCCTATGTCCAAATCCGACAACGCAGAGTACGCGGTTTCGGCACGCGTCCCGAAGGGCTGGGGCCATTTTTGCCCGGTACCGCGTTACTCGCGTCTTATTTGGGCCCACCAAACTGCGACGTTTGCGCCTTGCCCCGAGCAAAAATAGCCGCCAGCGACGTTCATGAACAATTAAGGGATTCAACCTTTTATGGCAGGTTTAAAACTACAAGCTGTAACCAAAAGCTGGGATGGCAAAACCCAGGTGATTCAACCGCTGACGCTGGATGTTGCCGACGGCGAGTTCATCGTCATGGTCGGGCCGTCCGGCTGCGGCAAATCAACGCTGCTGCGCATGGTGGCCGGGCTTGAACGGGTGACCAGCGGCGATATCTGGATTAACCGCCAGCGCGTGACCGAGATGGAACCGAAGGATCGCGGGATCGCGATGGTGTTTCAGAACTACGCGCTTTACCCGCACATGAGCGTGGAAGAGAACATGGCCTGGGGGCTAAAAATACGCGGTATGGGCAAAGGCCTGATCGACGAACGGGTGCAGGAAGCGGCGCGTATTCTGGAGCTGGATGGCCTGCTCAAGCGCCGTCCGCGCGAGCTCTCCGGCGGTCAGCGCCAGCGTGTGGCGATGGGACGCGCCATCGTGCGCGACCCGGCGGTCTTTCTGTTTGATGAACCGCTGTCGAACCTCGATGCCAAGCTGCGCGTCCAGATGCGTCTTGAACTCCAGCAGCTGCATCGTCGTCTGAAAACCACCTCGTTGTACGTCACGCATGACCAGGTGGAGGCGATGACGCTTGCCCAGCGGGTGATGGTGATGAACAAAGGTATTGCCGAACAAATTGGCACCCCGGTCGAGGTGTATGAGAAACCGGCCAGTCGCTTTGTGGCGAGCTTTATTGGCAGTCCGGCGATGAACCTGCTGGACGGGCGCATCAGTGAAGATGGTCGTCGTTTTGAACTGGAAGGCGGTCTGCGTTTACCGATGAATGGCGAGCATCGCCGCCATGCCGGGCGTAAGATGACGTTAGGTATCCGCCCGGAGCATTTTGCATTAAGCTCCCAGGCGGAAGGTGGCGTACCGCTGGTGATGGATACGCTGGAAATTTTAGGTGCCGATAACCTTGCCCACGGTCGCTGGGGCGAGCAGAAACTGGTGGTCAGGCTGCCGCATCAGCAGCGTCCGCCGGCAGGCAGCACGCTGTGGCTGCATCTGCCCGAGGATCATCTGCACCTCTTTGATGGTGAAACAGGACAACGCGCATGAGCCACTGGCCTTATCCTCACATCGTCGCCCATCGTGGCGGCGGGAAACTGGCGCCGGAAAATACGCTGGCGGCCATCGATGTCGGCGCCCGTTTCGGGCATACGATGATCGAGTTTGACGCCAAGCTGTCGAAAGACGGACAGATTTTTTTGCTGCACGATGACAACCTTGAGCGCACCAGCAACGGCTGGGGCGTCGCCGGCGAGCTGGCCTGGAGCGAACTGCTGAAAGCCGATGCCGGTAGCTGGTATAGCCATGAATTCAAAGGCGAACCGCTGCCGCTGCTGGCCGAGGTTGCCGATCGTTGTCGTCAGCACGGCATGATGGCGAATATCGAGATTAAACCGACGACCGGCACCGGGCCGCTCACCGGGAAAGCGGTGGCGCTGGCGGCTCGTGAGCTGTGGCAGGGCATGACGCCGCCGCTGCTCTCATCGTTTGAAATTGACGCGCTGGAGGCAGCGCAGCAGGCGGTCCCCGAGCTGCCGCGCGGGCTGCTGCTGGATGAGTGGCGCGAGGACTGGCGCGAGTTGACCACGCGGCTGGGGTGCGTTTCGATCCACCTTAACCATCAACTGCTGGATGAGCCGCGAGTGGCAAGCCTGAAAGCCGCGGGTCTGCACATTCTCGTCTATACCGTCAATAAACCCCAGCGGGCGGCTGAGCTGTTGCGCTGGGGCGTGGACTGCATTTGTACCGATGCCATTGATGTCATCGGTCCTGACTTCCAGGCCTGATCCGCTGGCAGACGGCCGCTATGGCGTCGTCTGCCGCTGCAACATCCCTCCGTTGGTATTCGGCAGCATCTGCTGTGACGAATTCAAATTACCGCTCTGGATGACCCGCTGCTGGTTGTTGTTGAGCTGCGTCTGGAGTTGCTGCTGCTGGGCGCGCGCCTGGTTCTGCATATCCTGCTTCAGCATGCTTTGCTGTTGCTGCTGTTGGACCTGCATCTGATTTTGCATCCGCTGCTGGCTGGGGATGACGTACCCCGGCTGGTTGGGGTTGTTGTCCGTATTGAGCGGCTGCGCCAGAACGCTCAGCGGCATCAGCGCCGCCAGAAATAACAGTGCTTTCATGGTTCTCTCCTCCCTGCGTGGGATCACTTAAGTGTACCTCCTTTTCAGCATAACAATGATTTTTTAGGACTTATCAGCCAGGCTTAAGCGGGGAAAAAATACTTCAGGAGTCAGACAATGATAAACACACGTTCATGGCGTCAGGTGGTCATCGCTGCTTTGCTGGTCGGCGGAAGTTTTACCGCCGCGGCAAATCCCGCCCCGCCGCCCGTTTCTTATGGTGTAGAAGAAGATGTCTTTCACCCGGTTCGTGCCCGGCAGGGGATGGTTGCCTCGGTGGATGCGATGGCGACCCGTGTCGGGGTGGATATTTTGCGCCAGGGCGGCAACGCGGTCGATGCCGCGGTGGCCGTGGGCTATGCGCTGGCGGTCACGCATCCGCAGGCCGGTAATATTGGCGGCGGCGGGTTTATGATGCTGCGCACCAAAGACGGTAAAACGACGGCAATTGATTTTCGCGAAATGGCGCCTGAGCAGGCCACCCGCGATATGTTCCTTGACGATCAGGGCAACCCGGATAGCAAAAAATCGCTCACTTCACATCTGGCCTCTGGTACGCCGGGTACCGTAGCGGGCTTCTCATTAGCGCTGGAAAAATACGGCACCATGCCGCTGAACAAGGTGATCCGTCCGGCGATTAAGCTGGCGGAAGAGGGCTTCACGGTGAACGATGCGTTGGCCGACGATCTGAAGACCTACGGGAGCGAAGTTATCCCCAGCCACCCGAACAGTAAAGCCATCTTCTGGAAAAACGGCGAGCCGTTGCAGAAAGGCGACAAGCTGGTGCAAAAACAGCTGGGCAAAAGCCTTGAGTTGATCGCGGAGCACGGTCCGGATGCGTTTTATAAAGGGGCGATTGCCGAGCAGATTGCCGATGAAATGCGCAAAAACGGTGGGCTTATCACCAAAGCCGATCTTGCCGGCTATAAGGCGGTCGAGCGTACGCCGATAAGCGGCGAATATCGCGGTTATCAGGTGTTTTCGATGCCACCGCCTTCGTCCGGAGGGATCCACATCGTACAGATCCTCAATATCCTCGAAAATTTCGACATGCATAAATATGGCTTCGGCAGCGCAGACGCCATGCAGGTGATGGCGGAAGCTGAAAAACATGCCTATGCCGACCGCTCGGAGTATCTCGGCGATCCGGACTTCGTCAAAGTGCCGTGGCAGGCGCTGACCAACAAAGCCTACGCCAAATCGATTGCTGAACAGATTGATATCAACAAAGCCAAACCTTCGAGCCAGATTCGTCCGGGTAAACTGGCGCCGTATGAAAGTAACCAGACCACCCATTTCTCAGTGGTGGATAAAGAGGGTAACGCGGTGGCGGTGACCTATACGCTGAATACCACCTTCGGGACCGGTATTGTGGCGGGGAGTTCCGGGATCCTGCTGAACAACCAGATGGATGACTTCTCGGCGAAACCGGGCGTGCCCAATGTCTACGGGCTGGTGGGCGGCGATGCCAACGCCGTCGGGCCGAAAAAGCGTCCGCTGTCGTCGATGTCGCCGACTATTGTGGTGAAAGAGGGGAAAACCTGGCTGGTGACCGGCAGCCCGGGCGGTAGCCGTATCATTACCACCGTACTGCAAATGGTGGTCAACACCATCGATTTCGGTATGAACGTGGCGGAAGCCACCAATGCGCCGCGCTTCCATCATCAGTGGCTGCCGGATGAGCTGCGGGTGGAGAAGGGGTTCAGCCCGGATACGCTGAAGCTGCTGGAGCAGAAAGGGCAGAAAGTGGCGTTGAAAGAGGCGATGGGCAGTACCCAGAGCATTATGGTGGGCCCGGACGGGACGCTGTATGGCGCCTCCGATCCGCGCTCGCCCGGTGATTTGACGGCGGGGTACTGATTTATTTGCCGGGCGGCACTGCGTTTGCCCGGCCTACAGGATGATGCGGGGTCTCAGGCCCGGCAAGCGTTGCGCCGCCGGGCAAATCCCCGATGGGCTGAACGGGGGTATTTACCCTCCTCCGGCTTATCGATGGGCCGGTAGCGCAGGAGATGGCGGTGAGCGGCGGATAAAATGCCGGGTGGCGGCTGACGCCTTACCCGGCCTACAGGATGATGCGGGGTCTCCCGGCAAGCGTTGCGCCGCCGGGCAATACTTAGCGCTTACTTGAGGCGCGCCATAAAATGCGCATCCACATACTCGCCGTTGCGCAGGGCGAATCTCTTACCGGTCCCTTCCACAATAAAGCCAAATTTGCGGTAAAGCGCTATCGCGGAGGGGTTGTCTGTAAACACGGTTAACTCAATGCGATCGACGCGTAGCCAGTTATCACACAGATTAACCATCTCGCGCATCAGCGCGCTGCCGACGCCACGACCGCGCGCCTGCGCCGCAACGCTCACACCGAAGGTCGCTACGTGGCTGCGACGAGGGCTGGGCTCGACGCTTAGCCTGAGGTGGCCCACCACCTGCTCGTCGACAGTGGCGACCAGATGACGGCTACCGGGTTTCGGTAGCAGGCGTTCCTGCCACATTTCCATCGAGGGATGAGGTAGCTGTAGCGTGTCGTGATAGACCTCTGGATGCGCAGTAAGCTGGCGTAAAGGTTCTGCATCACGCGGTTCAGCGTGGCGTATCACGATATCACTCATTCCTCTTCTCCTGTGCCGCGGCATCGCGGTCTTGATCCCCTTTATTGGCCTTTTAAACATCCCTGACTTTAAAAAATGCGTCAATGCCTAATTTTTGCAAAAAGGGGTAGACAAGTGCGAATGAGAATGATTATTATTGTCCTGCATTCAGGGAGACCCTTGCGGAAAGCCTGAAAGCACGACATTGCTCACATTGCTTCCAGTATTACTTTAGCCAGCCACGCGCTGGCTTTTTTTTTGCTTTTTTGCCGGCCATTTCCACCATCCTGAATGGGTCAGGCGTTAAGTTCATCGCCGGGGTGCGCTATGGTTAGCAGCAGAAACCTCAACACAGGACGGCGTTATGACTCTGCACTGCGCATTTATTGGATTTGGCAAAAGCACTACCCGCTACCACCTTCCGTATGTTCTGCACCGTAAAGACCACTGGCACGTCGCGCATATCTATCGTCGCGGCGTGAAGCCGCAGGAGAAGGCGCCACAGTACTCACATATCCATTTCACCAGCGAACTTGATGAGGTGCTCAATGATCCGCTGGTGAAGCTGGTCATTGTCTGTACCCATGCGGATAGCCATTTTGAGTATGCAAAGCGCGCGCTGGAGGCCGGTAAAAATGTGCTGGTAGAAAAACCGTTTACCGCGACGTTAGCCGAGGCGAAAGCGCTGTTTGCGCTGGCGAAAAGCCGGGGGTTGACCGTGACGCCATACCAGAACCGCCGCTTTGATTCCTGTTTCCTGACGATGAAAAAGGTGATTGAGAGCGGCAAACTGGGCGAGATCGTGGAGGTTGAGAGCCATTTTGACCTCTATCGCCCGGTCGCAGAAACGCAGCCCGGAGTGCCGCAGGATGGCGCATTCTACGGTCTTGGCGTGCATACGATGGATCAGATTATCTCGTTATTTGGCCGCCCGGACCGCGTGACCTATGACATCCGCAGTCTGCGTAACAAAGCCAACCCGGACGATACGTTTGAAGCCCAGCTGTTCTACGGCGACCTGAAGGCGATTGTCAAAACCAGCTACCTGGTGAAGCTGCCGTATCCGAAGTTTATCGTCCACGGCCATAAAGGCTCATTTATCAAATACGGTATCGATCGGCAGGAAACCAGCCTGAAAGCCAATATTATGCCGGGTGAGCCGGGATTCGGCGCGGACGATACGTTTGGCCTGCTGGAGTACGTCAATGAGGCGGGTGAAACCGTGCGGGAAGAGATCCCGCTTGAAACCGGCAACTATGGGCGGGTCTATGATGCGCTGTATGAAACCCTCGTTAACGGTCAGCCAAATTACGTCAAGGAATCTGACGTTCTCACGAATATGGAGATCCTCGGACGCGGGTTTGAACAGCCCTCTCCGGCCATAATAATCCTCGATAAATAAGCCCTCTTGGCTCCTCTGCGATTGTTCATATTTTTTGAACAGAGGAGTCAATTTTCACCCTCTATGATCGTGAGTGGATTGAGTCCACACTGACTCCATCGAAAACATACGGGGGTGCAACATGATCTACTTACGCAAAGCTAACGAACGCGGTCACGCTAACCATGGCTGGCTGGATTCCTGGCATACTTTCTCTTTCGCGAACTATTATGATCCGAACTTTATGGGCTTCTCAGCGCTGCGCGTGATTAACGATGACGTGATTGATGCCGGCCAGGGCTTCGGTACCCATCCGCACAAAGATATGGAAATCCTGACCTACGTGCTGGAAGGGGCGGTGGAGCACCAGGATAGCATGGGTAACAAAGAGCAGGTTCCGGCGGGCGAGTTCCAGATCATGAGCGCCGGTACCGGGATCCGTCACTCCGAGTACAACCCAAGCAACACGGAAAAACTGCATCTGTACCAGATCTGGATTATGCCGGAAGAAAACGGCATCACTCCGCGCTACGAACAGCGTCGCTTTGATGCTCTGCAGGGCAAACAGCTGGTGCTGTCGCCGGATGCCCGTGACGGTTCACTAAAAGTGCACCAGGATATGGAACTGTACCGCTGGGCGCTGCTGAAAGATGAACAGTCGGTGCATCAGATTGCCGCGGAACGCCGCGTGTGGATCCAGGTGGTGAAAGGCGAAGTGACGATTAACGGTACCAAAGCGACCACCAGCGATGGCCTGGCGATTTGGGACGAGCAGGCGATTTCGGTTCACGCCGACAGCGATAGCGAGATCCTGCTGTTCGATCTGCCGCCGGTCTGATGCGATTCTGAAGATGTTTAAATAAATTGCGCAGCCTTCCCGGATGTTTGGGAAGGTTGCGCTTTGTCCGTGATAAACTGAGAAAATGTCTCCCCGTTATCACAGTCAGGAATCACAGTCAGGACGATGAAAAAGAAAAGACCCGTACTTCAGGATGTAGCCGATCTTGTCGGCGTGACCAAAATGACGGTCAGTCGCTTTTTACGTAACCCGGAACAGGTTTCCGAGGCCCTGCGTGGCAAGATTGCCGCTGCTCTCGATGAACTGGGTTATATCCCCAATCGTGCGCCTGATATCCTCTCTAATGCCACCAGTCGCGCCATTGGCGTGCTGCTGCCTTCGTTAACCAACCAGGTCTTCTCGGAAGTGCTGCGCGGAATTGAAAGCGTCACCGATGCCTTCGGCTACCAGACGATGCTGGCGCACTACGGCTATAAGCCGGAAATGGAAGAAAAGCGTCTTGAATCCATGCTCTCATGGAACATTGATGGCCTGATTCTCACCGAACGTACCCATACTCCTCGCACGCTGAAAATGATCGAAGTTGCCGGTATCCCGGTGGTGGAACTGATGGACAGCCAGTCGCCGTGCCTCGATATCGCCGTCGGTTTTGATAACTTCGATGCCGCGCGCCAGATGACCGCAGCGATTATTGCTCGCGGCCATCGCCACGTGGCGTATCTGGGGGCGCGCCTCGATGAACGTACTATCATCAAGCAAAAGGGATACGAACAGGCGATGCGCGATGCCGGCATGACGCCGTATAGCGTGATGGTTGAACAATCTTCATCCTATTCGTCAGGGATTGAGCTGATGCGCCAGGCGCGTCGCGAATATCCGCAGCTCGATGGCATCTTCTGTACCAACGATGACCTTGCGGTCGGCGCCGCCTTTGAGTGCCAGCGCCTGGGATTGAAAATTCCGCACGATATGGCGATAGCCGGTTTCCACGGCCATGATATTGGTCAGGTGATGGAGCCGCGACTGGCCAGCGTGCTGACTCCGCGCGAGCGAATGGGGCGCATTGGTGCCGAGCGGCTGCTGGCCCGCATTCGGGGTGAGGTTGTGACGCCTAAGATGTTAGATTTAGGTTTCACATTGTCACCGGGCGGATCAATTTAGACTGACAAGTTTGAAGTAGATCACACATATTCATTTCTGGCACGAATGGTGATTGCTTATCCCTAAATCCGGCATGACAATGTTACCGATAACAGTTACCCGTAACAATCAATCTGCATACGAGCCTTCACGCTGTATTCTTGCAGCCAGTACGGCTTCGTATATGTGTCCAGTGGGAGGAAGCTTTGAGCACGACTAACCATGATCACCACGTCTATGTCCTGATGGGCGTTTCCGGCAGTGGTAAATCCGCTGTCGCCAGCGAAGTGGCGCATCAGCTGCATGCCGCGTTTCTCGATGGTGACTTTCTGCATCCGCGTAGCAACATCAACAAGATGGCCTCCGGCGAGCCGTTAAACGACGATGACCGTACGCCGTGGCTGCAGGCGCTGAACGACGCCGCTTTTGCCATGCAGCGTACAAATAAAGTCTCGCTGATCGTCTGTTCCGCACTGAAAAAGAGCTATCGCGATATTCTCCGCAAGGGCAATCCGAATCTCTCTTTCGTCTACCTGAAAGGCGATTTTGACCTGATTGAAAGCCGTCTGAAGGCGCGTAAAGGCCATTTCTTTAAAACCCAGATGCTGGTGACCCAGTTTGAAACGCTGCAGGAACCTGGCGCAGACGAAGGCGACGTTTTAATCGTCGATATTGATCAATCGCTGGAAGGCGTGGTCGCGAGCACCATTGAGGTGATCAACAAAGGCAGTAACTAGTGAGTACATTAACGCTTGTTTTAACAGCAGTTGGCTCCGTTTTGCTGCTGCTGTTTTTAGTCATGAAGGCGCGTATGCATGCTTTCGTGGCTTTGATGGTGGTTTCTATTGGCGCGGGTCTCTTTTCCGGAATGCCGCTGGATAAAATCGCGGCGACGATGGAAAAAGGGATGGGTGGGACGCTGGGCTTCCTGGCGATCGTTGTGGCACTCGGGGCGATGTTCGGCAAGATCCTGCATGAAACCGGCGCTGTCGATCAGATTGCTGTGAAGATGTTGAAATCTTTCGGCCACAGCCGCGCCCATTACGCGATTGGCCTCGCCGGTCTTATCTGTGCGCTGCCGCTGTTTTTCGAAGTGGCGATCGTGCTGCTGATCAGCGTGGCCTTCTCCATGGCGCGCCATACCGGTACCAACCTGGTGAAACTGGTTATCCCGCTGTTTGCCGGCGTGGCGGCCGCGGCGGCGTTCCTGCTGCCCGGACCTGCGCCGATGCTGCTGGCATCGCAAATGCACGCTGATTTTGGCTGGATGATCCTGATTGGCCTGTGCGCGGCGATTCCGGGCATGATTATCGCCGGGCCGCTGTGGGGCAACTTCATCAGCCGCTACGTTGAGCTGCATATTCCTGACGATATTAGCGAACCAAGCCTCGGTGAAGGCAAGATGCCGTCCTTTGCCTTTAGCCTGTCGCTGATTCTCCTGCCGCTGGTGCTGGTGGGGCTGAAAACAATCGCCGCGCGCTTTGTGCCGGTTGGCTCCAGCGCTTACGAATGGTTTGAGTTTATCGGCCATCCGTTCACCGCGATTCTGATAGCCTGTCTGGTGGCTATCTATGGCCTGGCGGTACGTCAGGGGATGGCGAAAGATCGGGTGATGGAGATCTGCGGTCATGCGCTGCAGCCTGCGGGGATTATCCTGCTGGTTATCGGCGCTGGCGGCGTGTTCAAACAGGTGCTGGTTGACTCCGGCGTGGGGCCGGCGCTCGGCGAAGCGCTGACGGGCATGGGTCTGCCTGTCGCTATTACCTGCTTCGTGCTGGCGGCTGCGGTACGTATTATCCAGGGTTCTGCAACCGTCGCCTGCTTAACCGCCGTCGGGCTGGTGATGCCGGTCATCGAGCAGCTGAACTACAGCGGCGCGCAGATGGCGGCGCTCTCCATCTGTATCGCGGGCGGTTCCATCGTAGTGAGCCACGTCAACGATGCGGGTTTCTGGCTGTTCGGGAAATTTACCGGCGCCAGCGAAGCGCAAACGCTGAAAACCTGGACGATGATGGAAACTATCCTCGGCACCACCGGTGCCATCGTCGGTATGATCGCGTTTACGCTGTTAAGCTAAACGGCGAAAGATTGCCCGGCCGAGCGACGCGAGGCCGGGCATATCACCCGCCTGATACCGGCAAAATCCCTCTCTGCTGAGCGATAAGACAAAAGGATTACGCCTCGTAAGGCCGCATCAGGCCTGGTTTCCTCCGCTTTCCTCCCCGGCGCGATATCGCTAAATCTCTGCGCAGATCCATAATCCAGATCAATAAAAAAGCGGCGGAAAATATTCCCTTCCTGAGGTAATTCCCCCGATAATCTTCGAGGTTTTTCTGGAGACTGATACCGACAGAAGCTGCGTTCAATAAGTTGCTTTTCTGATTGCCGTGCAATCATTGATTAATTTCACTTGCGACTTTAGCAGCATTTTGTAATGTGAGAGATGATCCAGCAGGAAACTGGCTAGGCACAAACAGCACACATCTCCCAGGAAATACGTTATGAAAAATGTTGGTTTTATCGGCTGGCGCGGAATGGTCGGCTCTGTACTCATGCAACGCATGGTTGAAGAGCGCGACTTCGACGCCATTCGCCCTGTTTTTTTCTCCACCTCTCAGCTGGGGCAGCCGGCTCCATCCTTTGGTGGCAGCGCCGGCGGTACGCTTCAGGATGCCTTTGACCTGGACGCGCTGAAGGCACTGGACATTATTGTGACCTGCCAGGGCGGGGATTATACCAACGACGTTTATCCGAAGCTGCGTGAGAGCGGCTGGCAGGGGTACTGGATTGATGCCGCTTCTTCGCTGCGCATGAAAGACGACGCCATCATTATTCTTGATCCGGTAAACCAGGACGTGATTACCGCTGGCCTGAATAACGGCGTGAAAACGTTTGTTGGCGGCAATTGTACCGTCAGCCTGATGCTGATGTCCCTCGGCGGCCTGTTTGCCCAGGATCTCGTGGAGTGGGTTAGCGTGGCCACTTACCAGGCGGCATCCGGCGGCGGGGCGCGTCACATGCGCGAGCTGCTGACTCAGATGGGCCAGCTGCATAGCCACGTGGCGACTGAGCTGGCGAACCCGGCATCCGCCATTCTGGATATCGAACGCAAAGTGACGGCGCTGACCCGCAGCGGCGATCTGGCGGTGGATAACTTTGGTGTGCCGCTGGCAGGCAGCCTGATCCCCTGGATCGACAAGCAGCTGGACAACGGCCAGAGCCGTGAAGAGTGGAAAGGTCAGGCTGAGACCAACAAAATTCTGGCCACCTCGTCCGTTATTCCGGTCGATGGTCTGTGCGTCCGCGTTGGCGCGCTGCGTTGCCACAGCCAGGCATTTACCATCAAACTGAAAAAAGATGTCTCTGTCCCGACCGTTGAAGAACTGCTGGCCGCACACAACCCGTGGGCTAAAGTGGTACCAAACGATCGTGATATTACGATGCGTGAACTGACCCCGGCTGCCGTTACCGGCACCCTGACCACGCCAGTGGGCCGTTTGCGTAAGCTGAATATGGGGCCGGAATACCTGTCGGCTTTCACCGTCGGTGACCAGCTCCTGTGGGGCGCCGCCGAGCCGCTGCGACGCATGCTGCGCCAGCTGGCTTGATAACTGGATGAACAAAAAGGGGGTGTCTTACACCTCCTTTTTTTTGCGTAATACAAGGAGTAAACGCGGATGTTAGATTTTTCCAACGGAGGTAAGACAGCCCTGGCTATGCTTTAAGTAAGGAACGATAACGTTACCTTACCTGAAGGTGGGACGGAGCAGGAGAAAGCACGGTGTGCTGCACCGTTCAGGTCAAAAAAAGTCGTCAGCTACAGGAAAGGGCGACACTTACAACAGGATGAAACCATGTCTAATCGTATCGATAGAGACGTGATTAATGCGCTTATCTCCGGCCATTTTGCGGATCCCTTTTCCGTACTGGGTATGCATCAAACCGCTGCCGGGCTGGAAGTACGCGCATTATTACCCGATGCCACCGATGTCTGGGTTATTGAACCGAAAACCGGGCGCAAAGTCGGCAAACTCGAATGCCTCGACTCACGCGGATTCTTCAGCGGCGTTCTGCCGCGTCGCAAAAATACTTTTCGTTACCAGCTGGCGGTCACCTGGCACGACCAGCAAAACCTGATTGACGACCCTTATCGCTTTGGGCCGCTGCTGCAGGATCTTGATGTCTGGCTGCTGTCGGAAGGGACTCATCTACGGCCCTATGAAACGCTGGGGGCGCACGCTGACACGATGGACGGCGTCACCGGTACGCGCTTTTCTGTCTGGGCGCCGAACGCCCGCCGGGTTTCCGTGGTCGGGCAGTTCAACTACTGGGATGGCCGCCGTCATCCGATGCGCCTGCGCAAAGAGTCCGGCATCTGGGAGCTGTTTGTGCCCGGCGCGCATAACGGCCAACTGTATAAATTTGAGCTGATTGACGCCCACGGCCACCTGCGCGTGAAGTCCGACCCTTATGCCTTTGAAGCGCAGATGCGTCCGGAAAGCGCATCGCTTATCTGTAGTCTGCCGGAAAAGGTCGAACAGCCGGAGTCCCGCAAGCAGGCCAATCAGTTTGATGCGCCGATTTCGATTTATGAAGTCCATCTGGGTTCCTGGCGCCGCCATACCGATAACAACTTCTGGTTAAGCTACCGCGAACTGGCCGATCAGCTGGTGCCCTACGCGAAGTGGATGGGCTTCACCCATCTGGAGCTGCTGCCGGTAAACGAACATCCGTTCGACGGCAGCTGGGGCTATCAGCCGACCGGCCTGTACGCGCCGACCCGCCGCTTCGGTACTCGTGAAGACTTCCGCTACTTCCTGAACGCTGCCCATGCCGCGGGTCTGAACGTGATCCTCGACTGGGTGCCGGGCCATTTCCCGTCGGATGACTTTGCGCTGGCATCGTTTGACGGCACCGCGTTGTATGAACACAGCGACCCGCGAGAAGGTTATCACCAGGACTGGAATACGCTGATCTACAACTACGGTCGCCGTGAAGTCAGCAACTTCCTGGTCGGGAACGCGCTGTACTGGATTGAGCGTTTTGGTATCGACGCTCTGCGGGTGGATGCGGTCGCGTCAATGATCTACCGCGACTACAGCCGCAAGGAGGGCGAGTGGGTGCCCAATGAGTACGGCGGTCGGGAAAACCTCGAAGCGATTGAGTTCCTGCGTAATACCAACCGCGTGCTCGGCGAACAGACGCCGGGGGCAATCACGATGGCCGAGGAGTCTACCGACTTCTCCGGGGTTTCACGACCTTCTTCGACGGGCGGTCTTGGCTTCTGGTTCAAATGGAACCTCGGCTGGATGCATGACACCCTCGACTACATGAAGCTCGATCCCATCTATCGTCGTCATCATCACGACAAGATGACCTTCGGGATGCTCTACAACTACACCGAAAACTTCGTGCTGCCGCTGTCACACGATGAAGTGGTTCACGGCAAAAAATCGATTCTTGACCGGATGCCCGGCGATGCCTGGCAGAAGTTTGCCAACCTGCGCGCCTACTACGGCTGGATGTTTGCCTTCCCGGGAAAAAAACTGCTGTTTATGGGCAATGAATTTGCCCAGGGGCGGGAGTGGAACCACGACGGCAGCCTGGACTGGCATCTGCTGGAAGGCGGCGATAACTGGCATCACGGCGTCCAGCGTCTGGTTCGCGATCTGAACCATACCTATCGTCACCATAAAGCGCTGCACGAACTCGATTTTGACCCCTACGGCTTTGAATGGCTGGTGGTGGATGACCACGAGCGCTCGGTCTTTATCTTTGTACGTCGCGATAAAGCCGGGAATGAAATCATCGTTGCCAGCAACTTCACTCCGGTGCCGCGCCACGACTATCGTTTCGGGATTAACCAGCCAGGGCGCTGGCGAGAAGAACTGAATACCGACTCGATGCACTACCACGGTAGCAACACCGGTAACGGCGGCATCGTGGAAAGCGAGGCTATCGCCAGCCACGGGCGGGAACATTCTCTCTCAATTACGCTACCGCCGCTGGCGACCGTCTGGCTGGTACGGGAGGCAGAATGACGACACTGGCGGCCGGAAAACCCTCGCCGTTGGGCGCAAGCTATGACGGAAAGGGCGTGAACTTCACGCTCTTTTCCGCCCATGCCGAACGGGTGGAGCTCTGCGTGTTTGATGCGCAAGGCAATGAACAGCGGTTCGATTTACCCGCGCGCACGGGCGATATCTGGCACGGCTGGCTTCCTGCCGCCGGGCCGGGTCTGCGCTACGGCTACCGCGTGCATGGGCCGTGGGATCCGGCGCAGGGGCACCGCTTTAATCCGGCCAAACTGCTGCTCGACCCGTGCTGTCATCGGGTTGAGGGCGAACTGCACGATGATGAGCGCCTCCACGGCGGCGATCTTTCTCCCGATCGTCGCGACAGCGCGGCGATTGCGCCAAAGTCGCAGGTGGTGGATCTGTATTACAACTGGCAGAACGATGCGCCGCCGGGAACGCCCTGGGGCCAGACGGTTATCTATGAAGCCCATGTGAAAGGGCTGACCTGGCTGCATCCCGGGTTGCCGGAGTCTATCCGCGGCACCTATAAAGCGCTGGGCCATCCGGTGATGATCGATTACTTCAGGACCCTTGGCATTACGGCGCTGGAGCTGATGCCGGTGGCGCAGTTTGCCAGTGAACCGCGCTTGCAGAGAATGGGATTAAGCAACTACTGGGGCTATAACCCGATGGCGATGTATGCGCTCGATCCGCGCTATGCCAGCGAGCCTGCGCGTGCGCTGGATGAGTTTCGCGATGCGGTAAAGGCGCTGCATGCGGCGGGCATCGAAGTGATCCTCGACATAGTGCTGAACCACAGCGCCGAAATTGACCTTGAGGGGCCGACCTTCTCTTTGCGCGGAATCGATAACCGTAACTATTATTGGATCAGAGAAGACGGGGATTACTACAACTGGACCGGCTGCGGCAATACGCTCAATCTCAGCCAGCCGAACGTGGTGGAGTATGCCCGCCAGTGTCTGCGGTTTTGGGTCGATGAGTGCCATGTCGATGGCTTTCGCTTTGATCTAGCCTCGGTGATGGGACGCACGCCGGAATTTCGCCAGGATGCGCCGCTGTTTGAAGCGATCCGTCACGATCCGCATCTGGCGGCCGTGAAGCTGATTGCTGAACCCTGGGATATTGGCGCCGGCGGCTATCAGGTGGGGAACTTCCCGCCGCTGTTTGCCGAATGGAATGACCATTTTCGCGATGTCGCGAGGCGCTTCTGGTTACAGCAAAGCGTGTCGCTGGGCGAGTTTGCCCGGCGTTTTGCCGCCTCCAGCGATCTCTTTTCACGTAACGGTCGCCAGCCCGCTGCGGCGGTGAATCTGATCACCGCCCACGATGGTTTCACCTTGCGCGACTGCGTTTGCTTCAATCAGAAGCATAATGAGGCGAATGGTGAAGAGAATCGCGATGGGACTAACAATAACTACAGCAGCAATCATGGTATAGAGGGAACAGGAGGCAGTCTTGATGTGCTTGAACGGCGTCGGGACAGCGTTCATGCCCTGCTCTCGACGCTGCTGCTGGCACAGGGCACGCCGATGCTGCTGGCGGGTGACGAGCATGGTCATAGCCAGCACGGCAACAATAACGCCTATTGTCAGGACAACGCATTGACCTGGCTTGACTGGAACCAGGCAAATAGCGGGCTGACGGCATTTACCGCTGCGCTTATTCACCTGCGTCGATGCATACCGGCATTAACCAGCAACCGCTGGTGGCAGGAAGGGGATGATAACGTTGTTTGGCTAAACCAGTATGCGCAACCGTTAACTGCTGATGAATGGCAGCATGGCACCGCGCGTCTGCAAATTTTGCTGTCTGGCCGTTGGTTAATGACGGTGAATGCCACCGCTGAGGTGGCGCATATGGAATTACCTGAGGGGGAGTGGCATGCCGTTCCTCCTTTCGCCGGAGAGGATAATCCGGTCGTCATGGCTGTCTGGCACGGACCCGCGCACGGAGTGTGCGTATTTCAAAGGTCGTAAGCCCTGAAGCTTCCGGTTGCTCTCGCGGCCGCTGCGCGGCGAGAGGGACAGGAAGGCTGGGATGTAAAAAGGAGTTAATCATGGTTAGGCTAGAAAAGAACGATCCGTTGATGCTGGCGCGTCAGCTCCCCATCAAAACCGTTGCATTGATTCTTGCGGGTGGGCGCGGTACCCGGCTTAAGGACTTAACTATTAAGCGTGCAAAACCGGCTGTCCATTTCGGCGGTAAGTTTCGCATAATCGATTTCGCATTATCTAACTGCATTAACTCAGGTATTCGCCGTATCGGCGTTATCACCCAGTATCAATCGCACACTCTGGTACAACATATCCAGCGCGGCTGGTCATTTTTTAGCGAAGAAATGAACGAGTTCGTGGATTTACTGCCAGCGCAACAGCGGGTACATGGCGAAAACTGGTATCGCGGCACGGCTGATGCGGTGACGCAGAACCTCGACATCATTCGCCGCTATAAAGCGGAATATGTGGTGATCCTCGCCGGCGATCATATTTACAAGCAAGACTACTCGCGCATGTTGATCGATCACGTCGAAAAAGGGGCCCGCTGCACCGTGGCCTGTATGCCGGTGCCCATTGAAGAGGCATCCGCCTTTGGCGTCATGGCGGTGGATGAAAACGATAAAATTATCGAATTCGTCGAAAAACCCGCGACTCCGCCCGCGATGCCGAGCGATGCGACCAAATCGCTGGCCAGCATGGGGATCTATGTCTTTGATGCTGATTATCTTTATGAACTACTGACTGAAGATGACGACGACGAAAACTCCAGCCACGATTTCGGCAAAGATATTATTCCGAAGATAACCGAAGCTGGCATGGCTTATGCACATCCTTTCCCGCTCTCCTGCGTGCAGTCTGATCCGGATGCGGAACCGTACTGGCGCGATGTGGGGACGCTTGAAGCCTACTGGAAAGCGAACCTTGACCTGGCCTCGGTGACGCCGGAGCTGGATATGTATGATCAGAACTGGCCGATTCGGACCCATATGGAGTCTCTGCCGCCCGCGAAGTTCGTTCAGGACCGCTCTGGTAGTCACGGTATGACCTTGAACTCGCTGGTTTCCGGCGGCTGTATTATCTCCGGTTCGGTGGTGGTGCAATCGGTGCTGTTCCCGCGCGTGCGCGTGAATTCATTCTGTAACATTGATTCGGCAGTCTTATTGCCAGAAGTGTGGGTGGGGCGCTCATGCCGCCTGCGCCGCTGCATAATCGATCGCGCCTGTGTGATTCCTGAGGGCATGGTGATTGGCGAACACGCGGAAGAGGATGCGCGTCGGTTCTACCGATCGGAGGAGGGTATCGTGCTGGTTACGCGTGATATGTTGCGGAAGTTGGGGCATAAACAGGAGCGATAATGCAGGTCTTACATGTATGTTCAGAGATGTTCCCGCTGTTAAAAACCGGCGGTCTGGCGGATGTAATCGGCGCGCTGCCTGCGGCGCAAATCGCTGAGGGTATTGATACGCGCGTGCTGCTGCCGGCGTTCCCGGATATTCGCCGTGGCGTCACCGATGCGCAGGTTGTGACGCGCAGAGAGACCTTTGCCGGACGCATGACGCTGCTGTTTGGTCACTATAACGGCGTGGGGATCTATTTGATTGATGCCCCGCATCTCTACGACCGTCCAGGGAGCCCTTACCACGACACTAACCAACATGCTTACACCGACAACGTGCTGCGTTTTGCGCTGCTGGGTTGGGTAGGTAGCGAGATGGCCTGCGGGCTGGACCCTTTCTGGCGTCCTGATGTCGTGCATGCTCACGACTGGCATGCGGGCCTGACTCCTGCCTATCTGGCAGCGCGTGGACGACCGGCGAAATCGGTCTTTACGGTACACAACCTGGCTTATCAGGGCATGTTCTATTCATGGCATATGAATGAGATAGAGCTGCCGTGGTCGTTCTATAACATGCATGGTCTGGAGTTCAACGGCCAGATCTCGTTCCTTAAGTCTGGACTCTATTTTGCCGATCATATTACGGCGGTCAGCCCGACCTACGCGCGTGAAATCACCGAACCGCAATTTGCCTACGGCATGGAAGGGCTGCTGCGTCAGCGTCAGCACGAGGGGCGGCTATCGGGGATTCTGAACGGCGTGGATGCGGGTATCTGGAACCCGGAAAGCGACCTGCTGCTGGCGTCGCGTTATGATCGCGATTGCCTTGAAGACAAAGCGGAGAACAAGCGCCAGCTGCAAATTGCGATGGGGTTGCAAGTCGACGACAAAGCCCCGCTGTTCGCCGTGGTCAGCCGTCTGACCAGCCAGAAAGGGCTGGATTTAGTTCTCGAAGCGCTGCCGGGCCTGCTTGAGCAGGGTGGGCAGCTGGCGCTGCTTGGCGCAGGGGATCCGGTACTGCAGGAAGGTTTCCTGGCCGCGGCCGCCGAGCATCCGGGCAAAGTTGGCGTGCAGATTGGTTATCACGAGGCTTTCTCACACCGCATTATGGGCGGTGCCGACGTGATTCTGGTTCCCAGCCGTTTCGAGCCCTGTGGCTTAACACAGTTGTATGGCCTGAAGTACGGCACGTTGCCGCTGGTGCGGCGTACCGGGGGGCTAGCGGATACCGTGACCGACAGTTCGCTGGAAAACCTGGCCGATGGCGTAGCCAGCGGTTTTGTCTTTGAAGACAGCAATGCGCTATCGCTGCTGCGGGCTATTCGGCGCGCATTCGTGCTGTGGTCGCGCCCGTCGCTCTGGCGTTACGTTCAGCGTCAGGCGATGAATATGGATTTTAGCTGGCAGGTCGCGGCGAACTCTTATCGAGAACTTTATCAACGCTTGATGTAACCACAGGAGTCATTGCGATGAATGTACCCTTTAGCTACGCATCACCCACGCTGAGCGTTGAGGCGTTAAAGCACTCTATTGCCTATAAGCTGATGTTTATCATTGGTAAAGATCCCGCTATTGCCAATAAGCACGAGTGGCTCAACGCCACGTTGTTTGCCGTTCGCGACCGTATGGTGGAGCGCTGGCTGCGCTCTAATCGCGCTCAGCTTTCTCAGGAGGTTCGCCAGGTTTATTACCTGTCGATGGAGTTTCTGATTGGTCGTACGCTCTCTAACGCCTTGCTGTCGTTGGGCATCTATGAGGATGTGAACTGCGCACTGGAAGAGATGGGGCTGAACCTTGAAGAGCTGATTGACGAAGAGAATGACCCGGGGCTGGGCAATGGCGGCCTTGGGCGCCTGGCCGCCTGTTTCCTCGACTCGCTGGCGGCGTTAGGCTTGCCTGGTCGTGGTTACGGTATCCGCTATGACTACGGGATGTTTAAGCAAAACATCGTTGACGGGCGGCAGAAAGAGTCCCCGGATTACTGGCTTGAGTACGGCAACCCGTGGGAGTTTGAGCGGCATAATACGCGTTACAAAGTGCGCTTCGGCGGGCGCATTCAGCAGGAAGGCAAACAGTCGCGCTGGGTTGAAACCGAAGAGATCCTCGCGGAAGCCTACGATCAGATTATCCCGGGCTTTGATACCGATGCGACCAACACGCTCCGTCTGTGGAGCGCTCAGGCCAGCAGCGAGATTAACCTTGGTAAATTTAATCAGGGTGATTACTTCGCGGCGGTAGAAGATAAAAACCATTCTGAAAACGTCTCCCGGGTACTGTATCCGGACGACTCGACCTACTCCGGGCGCGAGCTGCGCTTGCGTCAGGAATATTTCCTCGTCTCCGCTACGGTGCAGGATATTCTCAGCCGCCATTATCAACTGCACAAATCTTTCGCTAACCTGGCAGACAAAATAGCGATTCACCTCAACGACACCCATCCGGTGCTGTCGATCCCGGAGCTGATGCGCCTGCTGATTGATGAGCATAAGTTCGGCTGGGATGAAGCGTTTGAAGTCACCTGCCAGGTGTTCTCCTACACCAACCATACGTTGATGAGCGAAGCGCTGGAGACCTGGCCTGTCGATATGCTGGGCAAAATTCTGCCGCGCCATTTGCAGATTATTTTCGAGATCAATGACTACTTCCTGAAGACGCTGCAGGAGCAGTATCCCAATGATACCGCGCTGCTGAGCCGCACATCGATTATCGACGAATCCAACGGCCGTCGCGTGCGCATGGCGTGGCTGGCGGTGGTGATTAGTCATAAAGTAAACGGCGTTTCCGAACTGCACTCCCGACTGATGGTGGAGTCGTTGTTTGCCGACTTCGCGAAGATTTTCCCGATGCGCTTTACAAACGTCACCAACGGCGTGACGCCGCGCCGCTGGCTGGCGCTGGCGAATCCGCCTTTATCAAAGGTGCTGGACGAGAACATCGGCCGTACCTGGCGTACCGACCTGAGCCAGCTGAAGGAGCTGGAGCAGCACATTGACTATCCGACGGTGAATCAGGCTGTACGTCAGGCGAAGCTGGAGAACAAGCAGCGGCTGGCAAACGCGATCGCCCATCAGTTGAATGTGGTGGTGAACCCGAAAGCGCTGTTTGACGTGCAAATCAAACGTATCCACGAGTACAAGCGTCAGCTGATGAACATCCTGCACGTCATTACCCGCTACAACCGTATTAAGGTCGATCCCGACGCCGTATGGGTGCCGCGCGTGAATATTTTTGCCGGTAAAGCCGCCTCGGCTTATTACATGGCCAAGCACATTATTCACCTCATTAACGACGTGGCGGCGGTGGTGAACAACGATCCGCAGATTGGCGAGAAGCTCAAAGTGGTCTTTGTTCCGAACTACAGCGTTAGCCTTGCGCAGCTGATTATTCCGGCGGCGGATCTTTCAGAGCAGATCTCGCTGGCGGGTACCGAAGCTTCCGGAACCAGTAATATGAAATTTGCGCTTAACGGTGCCTTGACCATCGGTACCCTGGACGGCGCGAACGTCGAGATGCTGGAGCACGTGGGTGAGGATAATATCTTTATCTTCGGCAATACCGCGGAACAGGTTGAGGCGCTGCGTCGTAACGGCTATAAGCCGCGGGAATTTTACGAACAGGATCCGGAGCTGCATCAGGCGCTGACGCAAATCGGCACCGGGCTGTTCAGCCCGTCGGAGCCGGGCCGCTATCGCGACCTGCTGGATTCGCTGATCAACTTTGGCGACCATTATCAGGTACTGGCTGATTACCGGAGCTATGTGGATTGCCAGGATAAGGTGGATGAGCTGTATCGTCATCCGGAAGAGTGGGCGATGACGGCGATGCATAATATCGCCAATATGGGCTATTTCTCTTCTGACCGTACGATTCAGGAATATGCCGATCATATCTGGCATATCGACCCGGTACGGCTGTAGCCGGTCACGCAGTCACAACGGGGCCACTGGCCCCGTTTTTTATCGCGGTCTATAAATATACGTTTGGCGTCGGGCTGCTGGTTATTCGTCTGCTGAATCTGTTGGCGGCATTTGGCTGCTGTGATGGAAAAAGGGTTGAGTACTGGTGTATAGTATTAGCAGAACAATTCATAATTAATTGATAATAATATGAAAAAAATTACCACATCTATTCCGGCCCTCGATAAAACCATGCGTGTATTTGATTATCTTCTGGAGTGCGGCGGCGCAACGTTTACCCAGATCCATCAAAATTCAGGGATTGCGAAAAGCAGCACCTCATCTTTGCTGAATGGCATGGTGGAACATGGGTTATTACGCCAGGAAAAAGATAAGTATTATCTGGGGTTACGCCTGTATGAATTAGGTAATAAAGCGGCGGAACAGTATGACATTAAAAAAATCGCTTTACCGATTCTCGAAGAGATCCGCGATAACACCGGCCTGACCTGCCATCTTGGCGTGCTGGAAGGCGATGCGCCAATTTATCTTCTGAAAGTCGAAAGTCCGCAGGCTATTGTGATACGAAGCTGGGAAGGCAAGCGTCTCTCATTACATAGCTCAGGTCTGGGAAAAGTGCTGATTGCATGGCTGAGCGAGGAGGAGCTGGAAGAGCTGCTGCCTTCGGATCAAATACTGACGCGTTTTACGCAGACGACGATCACGGATGTGAATATCCTCAAGCAGGAGCTTGCTGGAATCCGCCGCCGCGGCTGGGGTTATGACAACGAAGAGGACTCCCTTGGCGTGCGCTGTATTGCGGTACCGGTATTCAATGCGCAGGGGAAAGTGATTGCCGCGTTGAGCGTATCAGGCGTTGCGTTCCAGATCCCTGACGATAAACGCGAGTCGCTCGCGACATTAATGATGGATGCCAGCCGTAGCCTGACTCACCTGCTGTGCTGAAATCATCATAGCGCGGACAGTAAAGCCCGCCCAGAGCACTGAGGAAGCGTGCTTCTCAGGAATGAGCCCGCGACGCTTCGCTTACATGAACCTACAGATACCTTATCGCATGTTGATAGCCGGGTAAGGGGTCAACCGCCACCCGGCAGAAATATCAGCCCGATATCGAATACAGGCTTTTATAACCCCGCACGCAGCAATACCTGCTTCAGATTAACAATATGACCTTCATTTGCCGGTAAAACGGGTGGCATCACGTGGGGAGAAATATCAACTCCGCTCAGCTGAATCGCCTTTTTGATTATCCCGAAGAAAGGTGAATCCAGGCTGTAAATAGTAGAAAGTGCGGACAGTCTGCGCTGTAAGCCAAACATCGTCTCGTACTCTTTTTCACACCACGCACGGTAGATCCCGCAGGTGAGCTGCGGCGCAAAATTCGCCGTCGCCGGGATCCCGCCGTTGCCGCCTAAAATAAGCGTATCCATCATATATTCATCATAGCCGGAGAAAATAACGAAATCCGGACGCGCTGGCCTGACATTATTGATAATTTCACGGATGTGGCTAATATTATCAACGGTATCCTTAATGCCGATAATATTGGGGTGGTCTTGCGCCAGCCGGGTAATTAAATCAACGCTAAGATCCTGCCCCGTTAGCGCCGGGAAATTATAGAGAATGATCGGGCTTTTGATGTGATTAGCCACGGTGCTGAAATGATGATAAATATACTCATCGGTTAATCTGGCATAGTACGGATTCAGTACCAGGACCGCATCGACTTCGAGCTGGTCGGCATGCTGACCATACTCAATCACTTCCTGCGTGCTGGTGCTGCTAATGCCGAGCAGCACCGGAATGCGGCGGTTAATATGACGAACGCAAAACTCTGCGGTTTCCAGGCGCAGTGCCTTGGTCATATGACAAAACTCCCCCCCGCTGCCCAGCAGTAATACGCCGTTGACCTTGCTTGCAATAAGATGATCGAGCAACGTCGCCATACCGGTTTTATCTAACTCTCCTTGCGCATTAACAATAGTCGGGACTGGCGGAAATACGCCGTGAAATTTCGTAATCTGAGTCATGTATCGATCCTTAAAACAGGCGAGCCGAAGCCCGCCAGGGATATTATTTAAGCCAGGCTCCGGCCATTAATGATGCGGCGTTAGCAGTGAATTGTTTAAAGACACCGCGACGGTTCGAATAATCGGGTTTCTGCCAGTTTGCCCGCCGGTCTTCAAGGCAGCGGCGTATTTCTTCTTCCGTTTTGTGCACCCCGTCGATGCCAACGATATTGAGCCTGCGGCCTTTGACATCCATTTCGATTAAATCGCCATCTTCCACCAGGGCAATCGGCCCGCCGTCGGCCGCTTCCGGCGAAACGTGTCCGACGCATGGCCCGCTGGTTGCGCCGGAGAAACGACCGTCGGTAATCAACGCGACTTTTCCGTCGAGGCGCTTGTCATACACAATGGCATCGGTGGTCATCAGCATTTCCGGGGCGCCAGAACCTTTTGCCCCCTCGTAGCGAATAAAAATGACATCGCCGGGTTCGATATGGTTATGAATGATCGCCTGCTGGGCATCTTCTTCGGAGTTAAAGACGCGGGCCGGGCCGGTATGGTGGTGCATATCCGGCGCACAGGCGGCATATTTAATGACTGCTCCTTCAGGCGCGATGTTGCCCTTCAGTACCGCAATCGACCCTTTCTTAGTGGCATTTTCGGGTGGCCGAATCACCTCTTCCGGGCTGACTTTGTAATTGCTGAGGTAGCCGTGATTGCGGGTGAAGAAGCCGGATTGATGGAGCATTTCCAGATTGTCACCGAGCGTACGGCCCGTCACGGTAAGTGCATCAAGATCCAGATAATCGCGCAGATACCACTGCACCATTGGCACGCCGCCCGCAAACCACATCATTTCGGTAACGTACTCGCCGCTGGGCTGAATGTTGGTCAGATAAGGGATTTCATTATTGATCCGATCGAACAGTTCAGGCTTCAGCTCCCATCCCAGTTCGTGAGCGATAGCCGGAAGGTGGATCATTGCATTGGTGCTGCCGCCGATCGCCGCATGGACTTTGATCGCGTTTTCAAACGCCGCAGGGGTCAGAATCTTATGGGTGGTGATATTTTTCTCCGCCAGATACAGCGCCTGGTGGCCTGCGGTGCGGGCGACGCGGCGAATTTCCGCCAGGGTCGATGGCAGCAGAGCGCTGCCAGGCAGGGCCAGCCCCAATGCCTCCGACATACACTGCATAGTGCTGGCGGTTCCCATAAACTGGCAGGCTCCGGCGGTAGGGCAACCGCATTGCTGCATCGCTTCCACTTGTTGAATGCTGATTTCGCCTTTCTTCAACTTAGCGGTGATCCCGCCGAGGTCAGAAGTACTCATATTCGGGGCAGGACGCATGGAGCCGCCGGGAATATGCAGCAGCGGCAGATTGAGGCGTGCGGCGGCAATCAGATGTGCCGGGATCGATTTATCGCAGCTTGAGATCAGAATCGCGGCATCATAAGGCACCACTGAGGCATGAATTTCGACCATGTTGGCAATGGCTTCGCGAGACGCCAGGATGTAGTTCATCCCATCGTGGCCCTGGCCCCAGCCGTCGCAGATATCCGTCACATGGTGACGGACCGCACGCCCCCCGCTTTCATGCACGCCCAGTACGGCTTCATCGCCCAACTGGTTAAGATGGAAGCTACCAGGATGGCTTTCGCCATAGCAGTCATCGACAAGGATTTGTCGTTTATTGACATCTTCTTTGCTGTAATTCATTCCAAGACGCAGGGCGTCAAGCTGTGACCACAGGTCGCGAGCATGCTGACATTTCTGGCTCATTTGGCGATTCCTTCCTGTTTAAGTGAGGCACCCGGCGTCGGGGTGTCAGGTGTGTTGCTGCTACCAGCAGGGCGTGCGGTAACAGAAGGCAAGCTGAAAAGCAGTCCGACGGCGATAAGCAGGGCGGCAACCAGTACGGTCATCCCTGCCGTTTGCGAGAACGTCACCGTTAACAGCCCTACAAGGTAGGGCCCGATAAAGCCGCCGATATTGCCGAGCGCGTTGATGGTGCCACGCACGCCGCCGAGTACGTTGGGGGCGAAGAGTAAGGGGGGTAGCGTCCAGAATGGGCCGGCATAGGCTTGCAGGAAGAATCCGCAAATCACCATCATGCCGTAGGCGAGCCAGACGTTATCTTTCAGTAATAAGGACAGGGCGAGACAGACCGCGAAACCCAGCAGAGGAATAGCCGTGTAAAGGCGGCGATTCATGGTTTTATCACACCATTTGGCAATGTAATACTGGCCGATAATGCACAGAACGTAAGGCGCTGCGGTGAGCGCCCCAACGATGGTCATGCCGCTGCCGGTCAGGTGTTTAATCAGATTAGGCATCCACAGCGCGAAGCCATAGAAGCCGACCTGTACGAAGAAATAGATACCGACAAGCTTCCACAGATTGACGCTTTTTAATACTCCGCGAACACTGCTTTGCTCGCCGCCAATACTCAATGCGCGATCGGCCAGCAGCTTTTGTTCGATCCAGGCGCGCTCTTTCGGATCCAGCCACTTCGCCTGATGCGGGTGATCGGAAACCAGAGGCAGCCAGACAAAAAGCAGCCCCAGAGAGAGCAAACCTTCGATGATAAACATCTCCCGCCAGCCGTAAGTTTCGATAAGCCAGCCGGAAAGCGGCCCGGTAATGATGGAGGCGGCGGCCAGGTTCATCTGGAAATAGGCGATGGCCCTGGCGCGCTCCTCATTGGGGAACCAGTGGCCAATCAGCGCCAGAATAGCGGGGTATACAGCGCCTTCCGCTACGCCGAGCACAAAGCGAATAATCAGCAGCTGCGTTGGCGTCTGAACAAAGCCGGTCAGCAGTGCAAAACCGCCCCAGGCGACAATAGTCCAGGCAATTAATTTTTTGGCGCTGAGACGCTCGGCTATCTGACCGCCGGGAATTTGCAGGAAGATATAACCAATGAAGAAGATCCCGGCGACCAGACCGGCAAAAGAAGCGGTCATGCCTAAATCTTCATCCATGCCGCCTGCGATCCCAATGGCGATATTGGTCCTGTCCATATAGGCCACGATATAAACGAGGATCGTGGCTGGGATAATATGCAGCCAGCGCCCTCGTGTGGTCGGTTTCTCTGTTTCAATGCTCATCATTGCATCCCTTTAGTATTAAAAATTATTGTTCTGTATATAGAACTTATGTTCTGTATATTGATAATATGATGATGTATTCATATAGCGTCAATTCCATATATTAAGTAAGGTTATGTTTTGTGATTTGCTTCAAAAATGAGCGGAAACAGGGTGAAAAAGAGTGGGTAAGCTAGTGAATAGCGCCTGCTAGCCTGAAATTGTGCGCTGCCTCACAGGATAAAATTATGCTCTCACCTGGTCATTGTATGTTCAGAGTAAACGGCATTAAATTCTTTATATAGAAATTATGTTCCATATATTGAACTTTATTGTCTTTTAAGGAGAAACAATGGTTACTACCGCGATCTTTCCGTCACGATATGTGCAGGGAAAAGGGGCGTTGACAACGCATCTCCCGCAGGAACTGGCCGCGCTCGGTCATAAGGCGCTGATTTTGCAGGATCCTGTTGTCCATAATGGCTACCGGGATACGGTTGCAACGGCACTCCACGGGGTGATTGATTTTGATATCGAGGTGTTCAGTAGCGAGTGCAGCGATGAGGAAATTGCTCGCATCTGCGCACGCGCGCAGGAAATCGGTGCCGATGTGATTGTCGGTATGGGAGGTGGAAAAACCCTGGATACGGCGAAAGCGACCGGTGCCAGCCTGCGGCTGCCTATTGCTGTGGTTCCGACGCTGGCCTCAACGGATGCGCCATGCAGTTCACTGGTTGTTATCTATACGCCGGAAGGGAAATTCAAACGCTACCTGATGATTCCGCGTAACCCGACGCTTGTGCTGGTGGACAGCGGCATTATTGCCGCCGCGCCGGTACGCTTTTTGATTTCTGGGATCGGCGATGCGCTGGCAACCTGGTTTGAAGCGGAAGATTGTCGGATCAAAGGGGCCGGGAATATGACGACCAGGCCAGGGCCGATGACCGCATTTGAGCTGGCGCGGTTTTGCTACTCTACGTTAATGCGCTATGGGCGTCTGGCGAAACTGGCCTGCGAACAACATCAGGTTACCCCAGCGCTCGAACACGTTATTGAAGCGAACACGCTGTTATCCGGGCTCGGTTTTGAAAGCGGCGGGCTGGCGGCCGCACACGCCATTCATAACGGTCTGACCGTGCTACCCGCCACGCACAAATACTGGCATGGTGAAAAAGTCGCTTTTGGCACGCTGGCAATGCTCATGCTCACCGATAGAGCGCCTGAGCTGATCGAGGAGGTGTATCAGTTCTGCGAAGATATCGGCTTGCCAACTACGCTGGCCGATATTGGTCTGGCCGGCGTTAGCGATGATGAACTGCTGGCCGTTGCCCGGGCGTCTTGTCAGACGGGGGAAACGATACATAACGAGCCGTTTACCATCACCCCGGAGGCGGTGCTGGCGGCATTGCGAGCCGCTGATGCCGTTGGTCAGGCGCGGAAAAAAGCGGCTGGCGTTGCGGCCTCTGGCGGAAAGTGATTGAGGAAAGCGTCCGTTAATGCGCATAAGGGGGGTTGATTCCCCCTTATATCGCGTGTGATGTCAATTTACGACGCCAGCGAAAGCTCAGACTTTCCCGCGTGCTGCGCCAGCCATGCGCCGATCCGCGCCTGCTGCTGGTCATTCAGCCACATTCCCTGTTTCGTCCGCCGCCAGATGGCATCCTCAAGAGTGCGTACCCACTCATGCGCCACCAGGTATTTCAGCTCGGCTTCATAGAACTCATGGCCAAAATCTTCGCCCAGATCCGCTATCGATGCCGCCTCTGCAAGGATCAGCTCGCTGTTGCTGCCGTAGGTGCGGGCATAGTGACGCGCCATCGATTCGCTGATAAATGAGAACCGGCGGCGCAGTTTGGCCGCGTAATCGTCGCGGTCGCCGTCGATATCGCCGCCGGGCAGCACGGCCGTTTTGGTCCAGGCCGGACCGATGCCTTTGTAGTAGGGCGTCAGTTTTTCCAGCGCGTGCTCGGCCAGTTTGCGATAGGTCGTCAGCTTGCCGCCAAAGACCGACAGCAGCGGCGCCTGACCCTGTTGGTCATGAATATCCAGGGTGTAATCGCGGGTAATCGCCTGCGGCGAATCCGATTCGTCATCGCACAGCGGACGGACGCCGGAGTAGGTCCAGACGATATCGTCGCGGGACAGCGTCTTTTTGAAGTGCGCGTTATAGGCGTTCAGCAGATAGTTAATCTCCTGGTCATCGATCGCCACTTTCTGCGGATCGCCTTTGTACTCAACGTCGGTGGTACCGATTATCGAGAACTCATCCATCCACGGGATCACGAACACAATGCGTTTGTCTTCGTTTTGCAGAATGTAGGCCTGTTTCTGGGTGTGCACGCGCGGTACCACGATGTGGCTACCTTTAATCAGGCGGATGCCGTACGGCGAGCGCAGATGCATCCCTTCGTCAAAGAAGTGTTTGACCCACGGGCCGGTCGCATTGACCAGGCCACGGGCCTGCCAGCTGAATTTCTCGCCGGTATCGATATCTTCCGCCTCGACAATCCACAGGCCGTTTTCGCGTTTCGCCGAAATTGCCCGGGTGCGGGTCCGGACCTCGCCACCTTTGCGGACCACCATCTGCGCATTAGCCAGTACCAGACGCGCATCGTCTACCCAGCAGTCGGAATATTCGAAACCGCGCACGATTTCAGGTTTTAATACCGATTCTGCGCCAAATCGCAAACTGGTCGAACCGGGTAAGCTGGTGCGTTTCCCCAGGTGATCGTACATAAACAGACCGATGCGGATCATCCAGGCCGGACGCAGGTGCGGGCGGTGCGGCAGGCGAAAGCGCATGGGAAAAGCGAGATGCGGCGCCATTTTTAACAGCACCTCGCGTTCGGCCAGCGCTTCGCTGACCAGGCGGAATTCATAGTGTTCAAGGTAGCGCAGCCCGCCGTGAATCAGCTTCGAACTGGCGCTGGAAGTGGCGCAAGCGAGATCGCGCGCTTCCAGCATCAGTACGGATAAACCACGCCCGGCGGCGTCTGCCGCGATACCGGCACCGTTGATGCCGCCCCCTATCACAATCAGATCTTTGGTTTCCACGTTCGCTACCTCTGGCACTTTCGTTTAAGCTCAAAAATGTTCGTTATCGCTCAATATAGCAAACAAACGCGCCATTGGTAACATCAAAAAAACATTTCGGAGTGATGCGTGTAACATATTGGCGTTTATTTCCCGTCTGACGGTAAACTAGACAGTAGAATCATGGCCGGTTACCTGCCAGCAATATCATTCCGCTATATATAGAGAAAGAGCACATGGACCACTTTGAATGTATCAATGTTGAAGAAGCGCACCAGAAACTGCATCAGGCCATGGCGGTGCTGGTGGATATCCGCGATCCGCAGAGTTTTGCGATGGGGCATACGCCGGGTGCATTTCATCTGACTAACGATACGCTGGGCGCGTTCATGCGCGATAACGACGTTGATACCGCGGTGATGGTGATGTGCTACCACGGCAATAGCAGTAAAGGCGCTGCACAGTATCTGCTACAGCAGGGCTATGACAAGGTTTACAGCGTGGATGGCGGATTCGATGCGTGGCATCGTCATTTCCCGGCGGAAGTGGAACATGGCGCGCTTTAAGCATTAGTACGCCATACCGTCTTTGTGCAGATGGCATGGCTGCTTCAGGGATGCCCAGGGCGCGCCACTCCTGCAACTCGTATATACTAGCCCCCTTTGTGTGGAATAAGCGATCCGCCGTATGTTAATGATTACCTCTTTTGCTAACCCGCGTGTGGCCCAGGCGTTTGTCGACTATATGGCGACGCAGGGCATTATCCTGACCATTCAGCAGCATGATCAGAGCGATGTCTGGCTGGCCGATGAGAGTCAGGCCGGACGGGTGCAGGATGAACTGGCTCGCTTCCTGGAAAACCCCGCCGATCCGCGCTATCTGGCGGCCAGCTGGCAATCCGGGCAGACCAACAGCGGTTTGCACTACCAGCGTTTCCCTTTCTTTGCCACCCTGCGTCACAACGCCGGGCCGTTTACGTGGGTCATTTTGTGTGCCTGCATCCTGGTCTTTGCGCTGCAAAATATCATCGGCGATCGGCCGGTCATGCTGCTGCTGGCCTGGCCTTATGATCCGTCGCTGAAATTTGAAGTCTGGCGCTATTTTAGCCACGCTTTCATGCACTTCTCGCTGATGCATATCCTGTTTAACCTGCTATGGTGGTGGTACCTCGGCGGAGCGGTGGAGAAACGCATCGGCAGCGGTAAGCTGGTGGTCATTACCGTCATTAGCGCCTTGTTAAGCGGGTTTATCCAGCACCAGTTTAGTGGCCCGTGGTTTGGGGGATTATCCGGCGTCGTCTATGCGCTGATGGGCTATGTCTGGCTGCGCGGAGAGCGGGATCCGCAAAGCGGCATCTATTTGCAGCGCGGCCTGATTCTCTTCTCTTTAGTGTGGTTAATTGCTGGATGGTTTGATGTTTTTGGCATGTCGATTGCGAACGGCGCGCATGTGGCGGGTCTCCTGACCGGACTGGCGATGGCGTTTGTCGATACGCAACATGTGCGAAAGCGAACATAGGGCCGCCTTACCCGGCTCTCTGCAACGACAGCGCCTTTATGCGAGTCTTATAATTCCAGGGATATTTCATGAAACAAACACAACGTCATGACGCCATTATCGAGCTGGTAAAAAAACAGGGATATGTCAGCACGGAAGAGCTGGTTGAGCAGTTTGCCGTCAGCCCCCAGACCATTCGTCGTGACCTGAACGACCTTGCCGAACAGAAGATGATCCTGCGTCACCACGGCGGAGCCGCGCTGCCTTCCAGTTCGGTAAATACCTCCTGGCACGACAGGAAGGCCACCCAGAGGCAGGAAAAAGAGCGTATCGCCCGCAAGGTGGCCAGCCAGATCCCCGATGGTGCGACGTTGTTTATCGATATCGGCACCACGCCGGAAGCGGTTGCACATGCGCTGCTGGAACATAACGATCTGCGCATCGTCACCAACAACCTGAACGTGGCTACGACGCTGATGGTGAAAGAGGATTTCCGCATTATTCTGGCGGGCGGCGAGCTGCGCAGCCGGGATGGCGGCATTATCGGCGAAGCGACGCTGGATTTTATCTCCCAGTTTCGCCTTGATTTCGGCATTCTCGGTATCAGCGGCGTAGACAGCGACGGTTCGCTGCTGGAGTTTGATTACCATGAGGTGCGCACCAAACGCGCGATTATTGAAAACTCTCGCCACGTGATGCTGGTGGTGGATCATTCGAAATTTGGGCGCAATGCGATGGTGAATATGGGCAGCATCAGCATGGTCGATGCGGTCTACACCGATGTGATGCCACCGGCGGGCGTACTGAAGGTGATTAAGGACCACAATCTTCAGCTGGAACTGTGCTAAACGGCGTTAAACGCCGTATCCCATCATTTTAAGCAACCGCTGGGCGTGCTGTACCGCGTCCTGGCGGTGTGCAACTCCCAGCTTCTGATACAGATTACGAATGTGAGTTTTAATGGTCGTGGCCGCCACGTCCAGCTCACCGGCAATCTGTTCGTTGCTGTAGCCGGAATAGATTAGCCCCAGCACCTGCCATTCACGTTGGGTCAGCGGGCTGGTGCGAATCAGTTCCGGGACCTCCGGATGACTCAGTAACCGTTCAACAAAGCCCTCATCGAAGTGGGCAAACTTATGGCGATGGTGCTGGTTGATATCGCGCAGGATGCGCTGGGCGCGATGTTGTTCCAGCTCTGGTAGCGTATTGAGCTGAATAAGCTGGCGCAGCTGCTGCGCCATAGCTTCGCCTTCAATCACAAAGTGGTTGATGAAGCCGGTGCGGTTGGCGAGCGCGAGCGCCTCCAGCAGCACTTTCTGTGCTTCGCTTTTCCGTCCCGCCTGCCAGTAAAGCTGGTTGAGCAACAGCAGGTTGCGGTTAATATCGCTCATCAGGCGCAGCGAGCGGGCATTGTCGTTTAACTCTTCCAGCACCATTTCCGCCGAGTCAAAATCACCCAGCAGAATTTGCGCCCGGGCGATGTTGCGCCACTGGCTTTGCAGGAAGTGGTTATTAGCGAATTCCGGTTTCGGCGTCTGGCGCAGCCAGTTGGCGGCCGCGGCTTTATCTCCGACCATCTGCCAGTAGATAACCCGGACTTTATCGGCATTCGAGACCCAGTCGCTATGGTAGTGACCGTTGCCGAGCAGGTTTTCCAGGCGGTTGAGGTGGCTGCGGGCGTTATCCAGATCGCCACGCGCCAGCGAGCACTGCACCATCAGGGCCAGACACTGCAGCTGCTGCTGCGGCTGATAGCCAGACAGGACATTCATACCATTACGAGCGGACGCTTCCGCTTCGTCCAGACGCGCCCAGGCCCACAGCAGCTGTGAGCGAATACGTAGCAGGAATTCATGCATCGGCAGCTGTTCGAGATGCTGCTCGCGGATAAGCTGGAACGCTTTCTCCTGAACTTCCCAGGCGGCCTGCAGGAAGCCCTGGGCCAGGAGAATCTCGCTTTGCTGGATCATGCTCCACAGCGCGTAGTGCCAGATGTCATGGCGGCGTGCCATCTGCTCCGTCTGCTGCATGACCGCCAGCGATTTACTTAACTGACCTTTGCAATGCAGCACTTCGCCGTGGACCGATGTCGCAACAATTCGGCTGTAGTAGCAGGCCAGCGGCAGCTCTTCTAACGCAACCATCGCCAGACGTTCGGCCTCATCCTGATCGCCGGCATTAATAGCCACCTGTGCCCGCAGGGCGTTGAAATCGCCATGCATCGCGGTATCCATTTTTACGTTCATTTCCTGCTCGGCGCGAGCCAGCAGGGTGTTGACTTCGCTGTAACGGTGCTGGCTCTGCATCAGCCAGGCCTGTAACAAAATCAGCTTTGGGTTTTCCAGCAGGTTTGACCAGGGCAGCGCCGCCAGCGATTGTTCAAGCAGCCCCAGCTCGCTGTGGTTAAACATGCCCCAGGCGTGGTTCAGCAGAATATCACGCAGCATGTTGGCATCGCCGGCCGCCAGCGCGTGGTGAATGGCTTCGCTCGGGAAACCCAGCGCCATCCAGCCTTCGGCGGCGGAGCGGTGAATCTCCGGGAGTTCGATCGCCAGCTCCCACTGGCAGCGCTGGCGCAGGAAATTGCCAAACAGGGGGTGATAGCGGAACCATTCGCCGGAGTCGTCCATCCGCTGCATGAACAGCCCCTGACGTTCAATCTCTTCCAGCTGCATTTGCCCGTTTTCTTCCCCGGTCACGCGAACGATGAGCGCATCGTTCATGGAACGCAGCAGCGAGCTTTTCAGCAAAACATTACGCGTACGCGCGTCGACATTGTCCAGAACCTCATCCACCAGATAATCAGAGAGATGGCTGGCATTAATACCGGCAAGACGACGGGCGGAGTGGTGGGCGGAGGTGTTATTCTGGCGGGCTGAAAGGGCAATAAGCTGCAGCGCTGTGGCCCAGCCGGCGACATCGTCGCACAACCTGCTGCTGTCTTCAGCTTCGATTGGTGAGGCCAGGCGACAGTCGAAAAAGAGTTTTGCTTCCTGATGGGTAAACGCCAGCTGCCGGCTGCCAATTTCCAGCAGTTGTTCGCGCACGCGCAGGTTGGCAATGCCGAGCTGCGGCAGGTTACGCGAGAGCACCACCAGGGTCATGTTCTCCGGCTGATGACGGAGGAAGAAGCGCATCGCATCGTGAATCACCGGATTGTTGATCAGATGATAGTCATCAATCACCAGATACAGCGGGCGTTGCCAGTCGGCAAGTTCGATAAACAGCTGCGCAAAAAGCGAGGGCAGGCTGGCATACTGGCGTTTTTGCACCATGGTTTCGCTGGCCACGCAGTGGCCGCCGGTAGCCTGCTGAATGGCGGCGAGCAGATAGCTGGCAAAACGCTCCTGTTGGTTGTCGCCTTCATCCAGCGAAAACCAGCCGAGTTCATTTTTCCCCGCCGCCCACTGAGAGATGAGCGTTGTCTTGCCGTACCCAGCGGGGCTGGTGACCAACACGAGACGGTAATTGTTCGCGCCGGAAAGTTTAGCCAGCAATCGCTCGCGAACCACGGTGTGTTCAAGGCGGACTGGGCGACTTAATTTAGACGGAATCAACATAGTTAATCATTTCGCTGTGCAAGAGAGGATTTGCGATTTTTTTTGCGCTTCGTAATTAATGACCATTAAGGTCGACGATAATGAAAATTATTGCAAGTTATGTCCGGGTTTTATGCTCTTGAATTTGCACCAGGTCACAAATTCCCAATTAAAACCCTGCGGTTGTAAAACCGGTACCAGCACGCGTGGTTACTGGGTTTTCCCCGGTTCAGGTACGGGTAAAATAGCACTCGCGCCATTTTTTTGTAGTTGTATGTTTTTATTCGGTTAATTTCAGGCCAGTCTTATAAATAATCGTTTTGGCGTATTTGTGTCATGAGGAAGGATTATTTTTACACAATGCTTATTTTTATTTCGCGATAATCAGGTAACGGTGTTTTATGCAACGCGTTGTCTCGGCCTGTAACAAATTTTCTTCTGCTGGTGCAGAGCAACATAGTGTTCCTGTACGATGAATTTTTCAGCATATTTCTGGCGGAGAGCTACCGTTATAGTGGCCGAGATCACACTTTTCGCTCATCCCTGCTGCTCCTCCCTGCCTAATCCCCATCGGGATGAGGACGTTGCTTCAGGAGGTCGGCACACTAACGCCAACGTTTTAGTAAAGGACCCGGATTTCTTATGTCACAGACTTCTTTTAATAAAGATCAGTTTCAGGCTGCACTGACCCGTCAGTGGCAGCATTTTGGCTTACAGTCCGCTTCTGAGATGACCCAGCGTCAGTGGTGGCACGCCGTCAGCGGTGCGCTTGCCGAGCTGTTGGCAGCTCAACCGGTGGTGAAACCCGTCAAAGGGCAGCGTCACGTCAACTACATCTCAATGGAGTTTTTGATCGGTCGTCTGACCGGCAACAATCTGCTGAATCTGGGTTGGTATCAAGGGGTAAGCGATGAGCTGCAGGCGCATGATATTCACCTGACCGACCTGCTGGAAGAAGAGATCGATCCGGGTCTCGGCAACGGGGGACTGGGCCGTCTGGCAGCATGTTTCCTCGACTCGATGGCGACCGTTGGCCAGTCGGCGACCGGCTATGGCCTGAATTATCAGTACGGTCTGTTCCGCCAGTCTTTCGACGATGGTCAGCAGGTCGAAGCGCCGGATGACTGGGGGCGTAGCCGCTACCCGTGGTTCCGTCATAACGAACAGCTGGATGTGCAGGTTGGGATCGGCGGTAAGGTCAGCAAAAGCGGCGCCTGGGAACCGGCGTTTGTGATTACCGGCCAGGCCTGGGATCTACCGGTGCTGGGGTATCGCAATAACGTGGCGCAGCCGCTGCGTTTGTGGCAGGCGACCCATGCTCATCCGTTTAACCTGACCAAATTTAACGATGGCGATTTCCTGCGCGCAGAGCAGCAGGGCATCGACGCGGACAAGCTGACCAAGGTGCTTTACCCGAACGATAACCATCAGGCAGGGAAAAAGCTGCGCTTAATGCAGCAATACTTCCAGTGCGCCTGTTCGGTTGCCGATATTCTGCGTCGCCACCATCTGGCGGGGCGCAAGCTGGCAGAACTGGCGGATTATGAAGTTATCCAGCTCAACGATACCCATCCGACCATCGCGATTCCTGAACTGCTGCGTGTGCTGATCGATGAGCACCAGCTGAGCTGGGATGACGCCTGGGCTATGACCAGCAAAACCTTCGCCTATACCAACCACACGCTGATGCCTGAGGCGCTGGAGTGCTGGGACGAGAAGCTGGTTAAAGCGCTGCTGCCGCGTCATATGCAGATCATCAAAGAAATTAACGCCAGGTTTAAGAAGCTGGTCGAGAAAACCTGGCCTGGCGATAAGCCGGTGTGGGCGAAGCTGGCGGTGGTGCATGACAAGCAGGTGCGGATGGCGAACCTGTGCGTGGTCAGCGGCTTTGCGGTCAACGGCGTCGCCGCGCTGCACTCCGATCTGGTGGTGAAAGATCTGTTCCCGGAATATCACCAGCTGTGGCCGAATAAATTCCACAACGTGACCAATGGCATTACGCCGCGCCGCTGGATTAAACAATGCAACCCGGAACTGGCCGCGCTGCTGGATAAGACGCTGAAGAAAGAGTGGGTTAACGACCTCGATCAGCTGATCCATCTGGAGAAATATGCCGACGATGCGGCGTTCCGCCAGACCTGGCGTGAAATTAAGCTGGCTAACAAAGTTCGCCTGGCGGAGTTTGTTAAGGCGCGTACCGGCATCGAGATCAACCCACAGGCGATTTTCGATATTCAGATTAAGCGTCTGCACGAGTACAAACGTCAGCATCTTAATCTGCTGAACATTCTGGCGCAGTACAAAGAAATCCGCGAAAACCCGCAGGCGGACCGCGTACCGCGCGTGTTCCTGTTTGGGGCGAAAGCCGCACCGGGCTACTATCTGGCGAAAAATATTATTTTTGCTATCAATAAGGTGGCGCAAGCGGTGAATAACGATCCGCTGGTGGGCGACAAGCTGAAAGTGGTCTTCCTGCCGGATTACTGCGTCTCTGCGGCAGAAATGCTGATTCCAGCGGCGGATGTCTCGGAACAGATCTCCACGGCAGGGAAAGAAGCCTCCGGTACCGGCAACATGAAGCTGGCGCTGAACGGCGCGCTGACCGTCGGGACCCTGGACGGTGCGAACGTTGAAATCGCTGAACAGGTCGGCGAAGAGAATATCTTTATCTTCGGTAATACCGTTGAAGAAGTTAAGGCGCTGAAAGCGAAAGGTTATGACCCGCTGAAATGGCGTAAAAAGGATAAACTGCTGGATGCGCTCCTGAAAGAGCTGGAAAGCGGCAAGTATAGCGACGGCGACAAGCATGCTTTCGACCAGATGCTGCACAGCCTGCTGAAAGGCGGCGATCCGTACCTGGTGCTGGCGGACTTCGCCGCGTATGTTGCCGCGCAGAAGCGGGTGGATGCGTTGTACCGTGACCAGGAAGCCTGGACCCGCGCGGCGATTCTGAATAGCGCGCGCTGCGGCATGTTCAGCTCCGACCGCTCAATTCGCGACTATCAACAACGTATCTGGCAGGCAAAACGCTAAGGACAGGCCTATGGAGACTAAACGCCTTGATAACGCCGCGCTGGCGGCGGGAATAAGTCCTGACTACATCAATGCGCACGGTAAGCCGCAGTCGATTGCTGCGGCGACTAAACAACGTCTGCTGAATGCGATGCATCGTACAACAACCGCCGCGAAAGCGGCGGTTGTTCCGCTGCCGCCGGTGCAGGTTTTCACTCACGGCAAGAAAATGTCGCTGCCGGTCGCCGGTCGCGGGGAATTTCAGTGGATCCTCACGACCGAAGAGGGCAAACAGTATCAAGGCAACGTGCGTGGCGGGGAGAGCCTCCCGCTGCCAGCCAGACTGCCTGAAGGCTATCATTCGCTGACCCTGACTCAGGATGGCGAACGCTGGCATTGTCGGGCGATCGTGACGCCGGTGCGTTGCTATGAACCACAGGCCCTGAAAGAGGGGAAAAAACTGTGGGGCGCCTGCGTACAGCTTTATACGCTGCGCTCGGAGAAAAACTGGGGCATCGGCGATTTTGGCGATTTGCGCGCGATGCTGCCGGAAATTTCCCGGCGCGGCGGCGCGTTTATCGGTCTGAACCCGATTCATGCGCTCTACCCGGCAAACCCGGAGAGCGCCAGCCCCTACAGCCCATCCTCACGCCGCTGGCTGAACGTTATCTATATTGACGTCAACGCGGTCGATGATTTCCGTCAGAGTAAAGAGGCGCAGGCCTGGTGGCAATCGCCGCAGACGCAGCGGGCATTACAGGCCGCGCGTCAAACCGATGATGTGGATTATACCGCCGTGACCACGCTGAAAATGACCGCGCTGCGCATGGCCTGGAAACGATTTTCCGCCCGTCACGATGAGACGATGGCGGAGTTCCGTCAGTTCGTGCTTCGTGAAGGCGAAAGCCTGTACTGGCAGGCAGCGTATGATGCCCTGCACGCCTGGCAGATACAGCAAGATCCGCTCCGCTGGGGCTGGCCTGCCTGGCCAAAAGCGTATCAGGATATCAGCAGCCCGGAAGTGACAGCGTTTTGCACTGAGCAGGCCGATGAGGTGAGTTTCTACCTCTGGCTGCAGTGGCTGGCGTATTGCCAGTTCGCCGAATGCTGGCACACCAGCCAGCACGATGCGATGCCGATTGGCCTGTACCGCGATCTGGCGGTGGGCGTGGCGGAAGGCGGTGCGGAAACCTGGTGCGACCGCGAGCTGTATTGTCTGCAAGCCTCCGTTGGGGCACCGCCGGACATTCTTGGCCCGCTGGGGCAAAACTGGGGCCTGCCGCCGATGGATCCGCATATCATCGTCGCCCGTGCCTATGAGCCATTTATTGAACTGCTGCGCGCCAACATGCAAAACTGCGGTGCGTTGCGCATCGATCACGTGATGTCGGTTCTGCGTCTGTGGTGGATTCCGTATGGTGAAACCGCCGACCACGGCGCCTATGTGCAGTATCCGGTCGATGATCTGCTGTCGATTATGGCGCTGGAGAGTCAGCGTCATCGCTGTATGGTGATTGGCGAAGATCTGGGTACCGTACCGGTGGAGATCGTCGGCAAGCTGCGTAAGAGCGGCGTCTATTCCTACAAGGTGCTCTATTTCGAAAATGACCATGAGAAGACGTTTCGCGCGCCGCGGACGTATCCGCAACAATCAATGGCGGTGGCGACAACGCATGACCTGCCGACGCTGCGCGGCTATTGGGAAAGCGCAGACCTGACGCTGGGCAAATCGTTAGGTCTGTACCCTGATGAAGTGGTTTTACGTGGTCTGTATCAGGATCGTGAACGGGCGAAGCAGGGGCTGCTGGATGCACTGCATCAATACGGCTGTCTGCCAAAACGCGCCGGGCATCATGCCTCGCTGATGGCGATGACGTCGACCCTCAATCGTGGGATGCAGCGCTACATCGCGGACAGCAACAGCGCATTGTTGGGGTTACAGCCGGAAGACTGGCTGGAAATGGCCACTCCGGTCAATATCCCGGGAACCAGCAGCGAGTATCCGAACTGGCGGCGTAAACTCTCCACCACTCTTGAGCAGATGTTTGCCGATGAGCGGGTGAATAAGCTGATTAAGGATCTGGATAAGCGGCGCAAAGCTGTCGCTAAGAAGAAGTAGTGCCGCCATTTCCCCGGCATCACCGGGGAAATGGTAGCAAAGGGCTAACAAAAAGGCCGGGTCGCACATGCGGACCCGGCCTTTTTTATGCGGATACCTGGCTTACACCACCATCCCCAGCAGCAGACAGCCAATCAGGCCGCACACTGAGATAATGGTTTCCAGCACCGACCACGACTTAATGGTTTCTCCGATGGTCAGGTTGAAGTATTCCTTAAACAGCCAGAAGCCCGGATCGTTAACGTGAGAGAAGATAACGCTGCCGGAGCCGACGGCAATAACCATCAGTTCCGGACTGACGCCGGTGGTGGCAATCAGCGGGGCGGCAATCCCGCCGGCGGTGATGGCGGCAACGGTCGCAGAGCCGAGCGCAATACGCAGTACCGCCGCGATAGACCAGGCCATAAACAGCGGAGACATGTTGGATTCATGCATGATAGAGGCGATGTATTTATCCATGCCGCTATCGACCAGCACCTGCTTGAAGGCACCGCCGCCGCCGATGATCAACAGCATCATGGCGATAATTTTGATAGACGAGGTCAGCGTGTCGTTGATCTGCTCCATCGAACGCCCACGGTTCAGGCCGAAGGTGAACAGCGCGATGAGGACCGCAATCAGGGTCGCCATGACCGGGTCGCCGAAGAACTCGGCAATCGGCAGGAAGGCGTGGCCTTTCGGCAGGATCATTTCGGCAACGGCACGCATCGCCATCAGGATAACCGGTACCAGTGAGGTCCAGACGCTGACGCCAAAGCCCGGCATCTCTTCTTCGGTGAAGGTTTTCGGGTTGTGCAGCCCTTCCGGAATCGGCTTATCGATGCCTTTCAGGAAGCGGGCGAAAACCGGACCGGCAAGGATAACCGTCGGGATAGCCAGAATCGTACCGTACAACAGGGTTTTGCCCATATCGGCGTGGAAGATAGTGGCAATCGCCGTTGGGCCCGGGTGCGGAGGCAGGAAACCGTGAGTCACGGAGAGCGCGGCCGCCATCGGCACGCCGACGTACAGCAGCGGGATGCGGGCAGATGCGGCAATGGTGAACACCAGCGGCAGCATCAGCACGAAGCCAACTTCGTAGAACAGCGCGAAGCCAACGGTAAAACCGGTCAGCACGACGGCCCACTGGATATGCTTCTTACCGAACTTAGCGATTAAGGTTGTGGCAATCCGCTGAGCGCCGCCGCAATCCGCCAGCAGCTTACCGAGCATAGCGCCAAAGCCCATGATCAGCGCGAGACTGCCGAGGGTTCCCCCCACGCCGTTTTTAATGGATACGATGACTTTATCCAGAGGCATACCTTGCATAAGCCCGACGGCGAGCGCCACCAGAACCAGAGCGATGAAGCCGTTCATTTTGAAACGGATCATCAGCAGCAATAACAGGGCAACCCCGATAGCAACGATGACTAATGGCATAATTTACCTGGCCTTTCATTTGTTATGGGTAACGTCAAATTTCAATCTTCTTTCGTTTGCTCCGCCTGGGCTGGCAAACGGTACGGCGCCATAAAATCGACTATCACTCCTGTAAGAAAGGATAGCTGGCTATTTTTATAGCAGCGGTGCCTGAAAGAGATGATACGGGTAACATATGCGGGTTGAGAATCACCCGGCGAGGTAAAATTTTAAATATGAGACTTAAGTCATACTCTTTGCCGGGCTTTTGCCGGGCGGCTCAGGGGCAAATGTTGCGTGGTAACATCGGCAGGGGCGGCCCGGCAGGGTAAATGCCGCCGGGCTTAACATCGGGAAGAGGGGGCGTACTTAGTAGTAGGAGTGCTCGCCGCGCTGGTGTTCGGTCAGATCGCGCACGCCTTTCAGCTCAGGAAATTCGTTCAGCAGCTGTTTCTCGATCCCTTCTTTCAGGGTTACATCGACCATTGAGCAGCCGTTACAACCGCCGCCGAACTGCAGGATAGCCAGACCGTCTTCGGTGATTTCCATCAACGTGACGCGTCCGCCATGGCCGGCCAGCTGCGGGTTAATCTGCGATTGCAGCAGGTATTCAACGCGTTCCATCAGCGGAGCGTCGTCGGAAACTTTGCGCATCTTGGCGTTCGGCGCTTTCAGCGTCAGCTGAGAGCCAAGCTGATCGGTGACGAAGTCAATTTCAGCGTCTTCCAGGTACGGTGCGCTGAGTTCGTCGACATACGCCGTCAGTTGCTCAAACTTCAGCGCCGTGTCGGTGTCTTCCACCGCATCCGGTGGGCAGTAGGATACGCCGCACTCAGCGTTAGGGGTGCCGGGATTAATCACAAATACGCGAATTTGTGTCCCTTCTTCCTGATTTACCAGCAATTTGGCAAAGTGCGCTTGTGCAGCATCGGAAATACGGATCATAGCGTTGGCCTAATAGTTGACTATTTTACTGGGTTATAATACGCCCATCAGCAGGGGTCTACAAGGTACGGCATATACACCATACCTGAACCGTCGCGGCGCCGTTTCGCAAAAGCAGGCGGGATATTTCAGCGACGGTGCTTCCGGTTGTGACGACATCATCCACAATGGCGATATGGAGGTCGCGTACCGATATTTCAAGCTGAAAGGCATTTTTCAGGTTCTGTTTGCGCAAGCGTGCGGAGAGGTGGTGCTGGGTCGCCGTGCGCCGGTTGCGGCGCACGGCATCATGGTGCCAGGCGCACTGCATCCAGTGCGCCAACGGGCGGCATAGCAGGTCGCTTTGATTGAAGCCTCGCCGCCATTGACGGCGCTGCCACAGCGGGACGCTGACGAGACGGTCTGGTCGGGGACATTCTTCTCTCTGGCGAACGCGTAACAGCAGCAGACGCGCCAGCGCTGGCGCCAGTTCCGGACGACGGGAAAACTTAAGCTGATGGATCAAACCGCTCAGCGGCGGCCGGTAATCATTGACCGTCACCAGTCGGTGCCACGGCGGTGGATTCTGCAGGCAGCGACCGCAGGGAAGTTTGCCGGCCGCTGCCGGCAGGCCGCAGCGTGGGCAAAGCGCCGGGGGATGTGTCAGAGAGGCGGCGCAGCGGGAGCAGATGCCCCAACTGGCGATCGCCACCGGCATTTGGCATAGCCAGCATAAGCTGTGTGCTGTTAGCATATTTCACCTCGTCATAGTGGAAAGAGAACAGTAACTGATGAACGACATCTGGTGGCAAACCGTCGGTGAAGGAAATTGTCATCTTGTGCTCCTGCACGGATGGGGGCTGAATGCCAGGGTTTGGGATTGCGTGACGCCGCAACTGGCCTCGCACTTTACGCTGCATCTGGTTGACCTGCCGGGCTATGGTCGCAGCAGCGGCTTTGGCGCCCTGTCGCTGGAGGAGATGGCGCAGCAGGTTCTGAGCCAGGCCCCGAAACAGGCTATCTGGCTGGGCTGGAGCCTCGGTGGGTTGGTGGCCAGTCAGATTGCCTTGCACCACCCCGAGAGCGTACAGGCGCTGGTCACCGTGGCCTCTTCGCCCTGTTTTGGCGCCGATGGCGACTGGCCTGGAATTAAAGCGGAGGTGCTGAGTGGGTTTCAGCAGCAGTTGAGCGAAGACTTCCAGCGTACCGTGGAGCGGTTTCTGGCGCTGCAAACGATGGGGACGGAAAGCGCTCGTCAGGATGCCCGGGCGTTGAAAAGTACCGTGCTGTCGTTGCCGATGCCGTCTTCAGAGGTGTTGAACGGCGGGCTGGAGATCCTGAAAACGGCCGATTTACGCCAGCCGCTGTCCGCATTCGCGCAGCCGTTCCTGCGGCTGTATGGCCGACTGGATGGCCTGGTGCCGCGCAAAATTGTCCCGGTTCTGGATGCATTATGGCCGCAGAGTGAATCGGTGGTCTTTGACAAGGCGGCCCATGCGCCGTTCATCTCGCACCCGCAGGCGTTCTGTGAGCCTCTGGTGGCGTTGAAAAATCGCCTGCGCAATTATTTTTAGCGGGCTGTGGCAAAAATCCCGACCATAGCAATACTTAGGTTGTCGCGGGGAGAATGCGTTTCTGTCGCCCCCGGGGCCAATAAAAACAACCTTATGGAGAGTTGAGGCTATGAAAATAATGACGGGTATTGTTGCATCTCTGGTGATTGGCTCCCTGTCTTTTGGTGCGTTTGCAGCGAAAGAGATTCAAAAAGATGAAGTGGCGTCAATGAAGCTGACGAAAATCGGCAGCATTACGACTTCAAGAACGACTTCACCGATGGATGCAAAGCGCGATCTGTCGAAGAAGGCGGATGAGCTGGGCGGCAAGTACTTTGTGGTGATTGCCGGTTCGAAAAACGAGAAAACCGTTCACGCTAACGCCGACGTCTACAAATAAGCCAAAGCGGGTCTCAGGACCCGCTTTGGTTTTACGACTTAAGGGGCTTAGCCCAGGGGTTATCAGCGCAGCGCCCACCACTCTCGCAAGCAGGCTTTCCCCTCAGGGCAATTTTTGCAGCTCCCGGACAAACAGCCGTCCGCGTCTTCCGTTATGCGCACGGCTTTCCCCATGGCTTCCAGACGACTCAACATGGCATCAACCAGCGGCTGCGGAGTATGCAGGCGAGCGCTGAGTTGCGCCGCCTCCATCCGCCCCTGCAGGGCCAGCATATCGCGTACTTCAATCAACGATGCCATGATAACGCCTTAGTGACAGTCGCCCGCCGGACTCTGGCAGCAGGATGACGGCGTTTTCCGCGTAGCCAGCAGGGAGACATCAACCCGGCTACGGGCCCGGCGTAACAGGCCAAAGACCACGATATTAAACAGCACCACCGACAGAATACACACCAGGCTGTAGCGCGGATGCTGGCTGAAACTCACGGTCTGGTAGTACAGCGTGGAGAGCGAGTAGGCGATGTTCAGTCCCCACAGGATGGAGAATGACATCCAGCCGCGGCTGGATTCGCGAGCGATGGCCCCCATCACCGAGATGCACGGAATATAGAGCAGAACGAAAATCAGGTAACTGTAGGCGGCCGCCGCGCTGCCGAATTTGCTGCCCATGACGCCCATCGCGCCGGTTCCCATTTCACCATCGCCTTTGCTGGCTTCGATAGGGTTAGCCAGGACGCTCAGGCTGAAGGTGTTTTTCAGGCTCTGCCAGGTTTCGTCCAGCGCGGCCAGCAGTTCGTCGCCGAGGTGGAATTCCTGCGGATTAAACGCTTCATTCTGAATATCTTCGGCGGTGTAAAGCGTGTTCAGCGTCCCGACGACCACCTCTTTCGCCATGGCGCCGGTAAACAGCCCGACGGTGGCCTGCCAGTTATCTTCATGCACGCCAATCGGTTTAAAAACCGGCGTGATAATACGGCTGACGGAGGCCAGCGCCGAATCGTTAATGTTATCCACCAGCTTACCGTTGAGCGAGAAGCTGTTCAGGGCGCTAAGAAAAATACTGACGATGACGATAACTTTACCCGCGCGCAGCACAAAGCCTTTCAGCCGCTGCCAGGTCTGGATGACCAGGCTTTTGATATGCGGGACGTGGTAGACCGGCAGCTCCATCACGAACGGCGATGCTTCGCCGCGCATAATGGTGTGTTTGAGCATCAGGCCGGTCAGGATAGCCATCACGATCCCGAGCAGATACAGCGAGAAGACCGCCAGCGCGCCGTTTTGACCAAAGAACGCGGCGGCGAACACGGCGAAGATCGCCAGGCGCGCGCCGCAGGACATAAACGGCGCCATCATGATGGTCATCAGGCGTTCGCGCGGCGCATCCAGCGTGCGCGCCCCCATGACCGACGGTACGTTGCAGCCGAAGCCGACAATCAGCGGAACGAAGGATTTCCCCGGCAGCCCCAGCGCCTGCATCAAGCGGTCCATGACGAAGGCCGCTCGCGCCATATAGCCGGAATCCTCAAGGAAGGAGAGGAACAGATACATCATGCCGATTTGCGGTACCAGCGGCAGCACGGTGTTGATACCGCCGCCCAGCCCCTGGGCAAGGAAAACGGTTAGCCAGTCCGGGAAATGCAGGGTATAGCCCAGCCACTGAATACCGTGAATAAAGATAGCCACGGAACCGGCGTCAAAGATGGGCTGTAACGCGCCGCCGATGTTGATCGCCAGCAGAAACATCAGGTACATGACAAATAAGAAGATGGGCAGTCCCAGCACGCGGCTGAGGATGATTTTGTCCATCGCGGTGGTGAAACGGCTCGGCTCAGCGGTGAGCGTGTTGCTGACGGCATCGCAGATGGCGGCAATGCTCTGATAGCGGGCATCCGCGATATGCAGTGCCGGATCGTCAATGTCCGCGCGCAGATTCGCCAGGGCATCATCGAGCTTATGCGCAGCGTTCCCGGCATACTCGCGGCTGTAAATATCACCCTCCAGCATTTGCAGACCCAGCCAGCAGCGTTGACGCTGGGGGATCTCCGGCACCATCTCCTGAGCCAGCTTTTCGGCTTCGCGCAGCAGCGGCTGCGGGTAGTGCACCAGTTCAAGCGACGTATTTTGCTGGTGGCGATCGATGGCCATTTTTAAAGCTTCGATACCGCGTCCGCGAGTCGAGACCAGCGGAATCACCGGGCAACCCAGTCTGGCCGCCAGCGCGTCAACGTCGATGCGGATTTTTTGCTTCTCGGCAATATCCAGCATATTCAAGGCAACGATGCAGGGGATGCCCAGCTCCAGTAATTGCAGCGTCAGATAGAGATTGCGTTCCAGATTTGAAGCGTCGACCACATTAATCAGCATGTCGGCATCGCCGCTGAGGATATAGTGGCAGGCGATCTGCTCATCTAAAGAGGTCTGTGAAGAGATAGTCGTCAGCGAATAGGTGCCGGGCAGGTCCACCAGCGTGACCTGATGGTCGGTGGTGGTAAAGGCCCCTTCTTTGCGCTCGACGGTGACCCCGGCCCAGTTGCCGACGCGCTGACGGGCACCGGTAAGCTGATTAAATAATGTTGTTTTACCGGAGTTCGGATTACCAATTAAACCAAGAGTTAACTTTTTCATATTTCAGACTCTGAGTACCGGATCAGGTATTATTGTGCGACCGCTTCCAGTTCTATTAAATCGAGATCTTTTTTGCGTAATACCAGGCTTACGCGCCGGGTTTCGATATGTACGGGATCGCCGAGCGGCGCGACGCGGACCACATTAAAAGAGGATCCTGGCAGCATGCCAAGAGACAACAGTTTCTGACGATAAGCCGGACTAATATCGCGAGAGAAACCCGTGATTTTCCACGCACTATCAGGAGTGAATTGCATAGGGCCTACCTGTAATCGCTAACTGAACGAGAGTTTTCCGTGTGCGCTCATCGCACAGCACCGGGGAGCATAGCCAACGGAGAAAAACAGAAACTTACTGCAAATGATGATAATGATAATGGTTTTTATCATCAATACATAAATGGCTTAATAAGCACCATTTGCCGGAAATATGCTGCTTCTTTGATATGGCGCAAGGTCTGCGCTGTAGCGATAAATAAGGGGAATATTTATTTTGTCATCTAATGTTTAATTAAGGTTTCATTGGTTAACAAAATGAAACCTTGAGAATTAACTTATTTACCCGCCTTTATTCGCCGCCGCTAAGCGGTTTTGCAGTAACCCTCTATTGGGTCAGAGAAAGGGGCGGGAAAATGGCCCCTGCAATGAGGGGCCGGGGAGGGATTAGCGTTTTTTACCCATGGCCGCTGCCAGCGCGTCCATCATGGCGCTGTTGCCACCTGACTGTACCTCGCGACCGCGCGGTTTCGCCGCTTTTGCCGCCGGACGAGTGCCCTGCACACGATCGTTACCGCCGCCGCGTCGGGCGTTGCTCTCGCCCGGCTGCTCGTCCAGACGCATGGTCAGCGCGATACGTTTACGCGGCAGGTCGACCTCCATCACTTTAACCTGCACGATATCGCCAGCTTTGACGACGGTATGCGGATCGTCGACGAATTTATTCGACAGCGACGAAATATGCACCAGGCCATCCTGGTGCACGCCGATGTCGACAAAGGCGCCAAAGTTAGTGACGTTGGTGACCGCGCCTTCAAGGATCATGCCCGGCAGCAGGTCGTTCATGGTTTCCACGCCATCGGCGAACTTCGCGGTTTTAAATTCCGGACGCGGGTCGCGGCCGGGTTTTTCCAGCTCTTTGATAATGTCGGTGACGGTTGGCACACCGAATTTTTCATCGGTGAAGTCGGCCGCTTTCAGATTGCGTAACTCGCTGCTGTTGCCCATCAGATCGCTTAACGCCTGCCGGGTGGCGGCCAGAATGCGCTCAACGATCGGGTAGGCTTCCGGGTGAACGGTGGAAGCATCCAGCGGGTTGTCGCCGTGGTTGATGCGCAGGAACCCGGCGCACTGCTCGAAGGCTTTGGGACCAAGGCGGCTGACTTTCAGTAGCTGCTGACGGTTCTGGAACTGGCCGTTCTCATCGCGCCAGGCGACGATATTCTGCGCCATCATCCGAGTCAGGCCCGCTACGCGGGTGAGCAGCGGCACGGAAGCGGTGTTCAGATCCACGCCGACGGCGTTAACACAGTCTTCGACCACCGCATCCAGCTTGCGCGCCAGCTGCGACTGGCTGACGTCGTGCTGGTACTGGCCCACGCCGATGGATTTCGGATCGATTTTCACCAGCTCGGCCAGCGGATCCTGCAGACGGCGGGCGATTGAAACGGCGCCGCGCAGAGAAACATCGAGGTCCGGGAACTCCAGGGCCGCCAGTTCGGAAGCCGAGTAGACGGAAGCCCCGGCTTCGCTGACGATGACTTTCTGCGCGGTGACTTTCGGGAACTGCTGCTGCACATCGAGGAAGAAGCGTTCGGTTTCGCGGGAGGCGGTGCCGTTGCCGATAGCGACCAGCTCAACGTTGTGCTTCTCACACAGCGCGGCGACGACAACCGCTGCCCTGGCGGTCTGCCCGGTGTGCGGATAGATGGTATCGGTGGCGACCAGTTTGCCGGTGCCATCTACCACGGCGACTTTTACGCCGGTACGCAGACCCGGGTCGAGGCCCATGGTGGCGCGCAGCCCGGCGGGGGCGGCCATCAGCAGATCGTGCAGGTTACGGGCAAACACGTTGATGGCTTCATCTTCCGCGCGTTCGCGCACGGTGCCCATTAGCTCGGTTTCCAGATGCATCAGCACCTTAATGCGCCATGTCCAGCTGACAACCCCTTTACGCCAGCTGTCGGCTGCGGCGTTGTTCAGCCGTAAACCGAGATGGTCGATAATAATCTGTTCGCAATGGCTCTCTTTCGGCGGCTCGTCAAACTGCGGATCGGCATTCAGGGCCAGCTGCAGGATGCCTTCGTTACGACCGCGGAACATGGCGAGCGCGCGATGCGACGGGACGGTAGCGACAGGTTCATGGTGATCGAAGTAGTCGCGGAATTTTGCCCCTTCCTCTTCTTTCCCGCTCACCACCGTGGCCACCAGATGCGCATTCTTCCACAGGTAGTCGCGCACCTTCGCCAGCAGCGCAGCATCTTCAGCAAAACGCTCCATCAGGATATAACGCGCGCCATCCAGTGCGGCTTTGGTATCGGCGACGCCTTTATCGGCAGCGACAAACTTCGCGGCTTCTGTTTCCGGGTCGTGGAACGGTTCGTTCCACAGCAGGTCCGCCAGCGGCTCCAGCCCGGCTTCAATGGCGATTTGCCCACGGGTGCGGCGCTTCGGTTTATAGGGCAGGTACAGGTCTTCGAGTTCGGTTTTGCTCAGCGTAGTGCTAATCGCCTTTTCCAACGCCTCGGTCAGCTTACCCTGTTCGCCGATCGATTTGAGGATCGATTGACGGCGGTCTTCCAGTTCACGCAGATAGCCGAGCCGGGTTTCCAGATTACGCAACTGCGTGTCATCCAGACCGCCGGTGACTTCTTTACGATAGCGTGCGATAAACGGCACGGTGTTCCCTTCATCAAGCAGGCGAACGGCAGCTTCTACCTGTTCAGACCTGGCCTGAAGTTCACCCGCAATAATGCGGCAGAGCGAATCATTCATCATGTCTATTTCATCTTGTGGGTCGAAAATCAGGGGATAGTTATACGGACTGACACGGCAAAATGCCAGTCGCTGCATCAGGCTCTCAGATTGTTCCGGGCGCGTTATTTCACATATTCGATATTGTTGACGTACCAGCTGGCTTCGCCGGCGGGCGTGTTGACCACCGCCAGGTCGCCGACCTCTTTTTTCAGCAGCGCGCGGGCCATCGGCGAGTCGATAGAGATGTAGTCTTTGCGTCCGAAAATTTCATCATAACCGACGATGCGAAAGCGCTTGATGTCGCCATCATCGTTTTCGATTTCAACCCACGCGCCGAAAAACACTTTGCCCTCCTGCTGCGGGGAGTAATCGACGATCTTCAGATGTTCCAGACATTTGGTGAGATAGCGTACCCGGCGGTCGATTTCGCGCAGACGCTTTTTGTTGTACTGATAATCGGCATTTTCGCTACGGTCGCCCAGGCTTGCCGCCCAGGTCACTTTTTGGGTGACCTCCGGACGCTCTTCACGCCACAAATAGTCCATTTCTTTTTTAAGTTTTTCATACCCTTCACGGGTGATCAGCGGCGTCTTCATTTATCGTTCTACCTTCTGATTGTCGGACACTGTGTGCGACGATGTGCGGTTGCGCACAATTCGCAGTGCGTAATAATACCGACAGGATAAATAATGTGTCTTATGATTAAATGTATACTTAAGCTGCTGTTAAATATGCTTTGTAACAATTTAGCCCGGAATATATACCAGATTTAGCTGGTCGGCGACCCGGGCTTTTTTGAGAATACGCACTGACCATTGCAGTGAACCTTTGGGAGTATAAACAATGCAAGAGAATTATAAGATTCTGGTTGTCGACGACGACATGCGCCTGCGCGCGCTGCTCGAACGTTATCTGACCGAGCAAGGCTTCCAGGTTCGAAGCGTCGCCAACGCTGAACAAATGGATCGTCTGTTGACTCGTGAGTCCTTCCACCTGATGGTGCTGGATTTGATGCTGCCGGGCGAAGATGGCCTCTCCATTTGTCGTCGTCTGCGTAGCCAAAGCAACCCGATGCCGATCATCATGGTCACGGCGAAAGGGGAAGAGGTTGACCGTATCGTCGGCCTCGAAATCGGTGCGGACGACTATATTCCAAAACCGTTCAACCCGCGTGAGCTGCTGGCCCGTATCCGCGCCGTGCTGCGTCGTCAGGCCAATGAGCTGCCGGGCGCGCCATCGCAGGAAGAGGCGGTTATCGCCTTTGGTAAATTCAAGCTCAATCTCGGCACCCGTGAGATGTTCCGTGAAGATGAGCCGATGCCGCTGACCAGCGGTGAATTTGCGGTACTGAAAGCGCTGGTGAGTCATCCGCGTGAGCCGCTCTCCCGCGATAAACTGATGAACCTTGCTCGCGGTCGCGAATACTCGGCGATGGAGCGTTCCATCGATGTGCAAATCTCCCGTCTGCGCCGCATGGTCGAAGAGGATCCGGCACATCCGCGTTACATCCAGACCGTGTGGGGGCTTGGCTACGTCTTCGTACCGGACGGCTCTAAGGCATGAAACGCGTGCGCTTTTCGCCGCGAAGCTCGTTTGCTCGCACCCTGTTGTTGATTGTCACCTTGCTGTTTGTCAGCCTGGTGACGACCTACCTGGTGGTGCTGAATTTTGCGATTCTACCGAGCCTCCAGCAGTTTAATAAGGTGCTGGCATACGAAGTGCGTATGCTGATGACCGATAAACTGCAGCTGGAGGATGGCACCCAGCTGGTGGTGCCGCCGGCGTTTCGCCGCGAAATTTATCGCGAGCTGGGCATTTCGCTCTATTCCAATGAAGCGGCGGAAGACGCGGGCCTGCGCTGGGCGCAGCATTATGAGTTTTTAAGTCAGCAGATGGCGCACCAGCTGGGTGGGCCAACCGAAGTGCGGGTCGAGGTCAACAAAAGCTCCCCCGTGGTGTGGTTGAAAACCTGGCTCTCCCCCAATATCTGGGTGCGCGTACCGCTGACGGAAATCCATCAGGGCGACTTCTCGCCGCTGTTCCGCTATACCCTGGCGATTATGCTGCTGGCGATTGGCGGCGCCTGGCTGTTTATCCGTATTCAGAACCGGCCGCTGGTCGATCTTGAACATGCGGCGCTGCAGGTCGGGCGCGGCATTATTCCGCCGCCGCTGCGGGAATACGGCGCATCCGAAGTCCGTTCGGTCACCCGGGCCTTTAACCACATGGCCGCTGGCGTAAAACAGCTGGCGGACGATCGTACGCTGTTAATGGCCGGCGTCAGCCACGATCTGCGCACGCCGCTGACGCGTATTCGCCTGGCGACGGAGATGATGGGGGAAGAGGACGGTTACCTTGCCGAGTCGATCAACAAAGACATCGAAGAGTGTAACGCCATCATCGAGCAGTTTATTGATTACCTGCGCACGGGCCAGGAGATGCCGATGGAGCTGGCGGATCTGAACGCCGTGCTGGGCGAGGTTATCGCGGCGGAAAGCGGTTACGAACGTGAAATTGCGACGGACCTGCAGGCCGGCGAGATTCCGCTGCGCATTCATCCGCTGTCTATCAAGCGTGCGCTGGCCAATATGCTGGTTAACGCCGCGCGTTACGGCAACGGCTGGATTAAGGTCAGCAGCGGTAGCGAAGCGAGCAGCGCCTGGTTCCAGGTTGAGGACGATGGCCCGGGGATTAAGCCGGAACAACGCGAGCATCTGTTCCAGCCGTTCGTCCGCGGCGATAGCGCCCGCAGCACCAGCGGTACCGGGCTGGGACTGGCGATTGTGCAGCGTATTATCGATAACCATAACGGTCGCCTGGAGATTGGCTCCAGCGAGCGGGGCGGGCTGTTGATTCGCGCCTGGCTGCCGGTGCCGGTTCAACGCGCGTTAATGCCAACGAAGCAGAGCAAAGAGAGCTGAGCGGCCGCCTGAATCGCGCGAGTCGGCGCGAGAGCATAAAAAAGCCGGGCATTGCCCGGCTTGTTCTTTATGGCTGATGGCTACACGGTTAGCGTTTCGGGCCAGCAGCGACCAGCGCGGCGCCCGCAGGCGTATCGGTGTACTTCTCGAAGTTCTCTACGAACAGCTTCGCTAGCTGGTCGGCTTTCTCCTGCCACTGCTCTGGCGAACCGTAGGTGTTGCGCGGGTCGAGGATGTGCGTATCGACACCTGGCAGTGAGGTTGGGATCTGCAAATCGAACATCGGCAGGGTGAAGGTTTCGGCATTGTCCAGCGACCCGTCGAGAATGGCGTCGATAATGGCACGGGTATCTTTAATTGAGATACGTTTGCCGGTGCCGTTCCAGCCGGTGTTGACCAGATAAGCCTGTGCCCCGGATGCCTGCATGCGTTTTACCAGAACTTCCGCATACTGCGTCGGGTGCAGCGACAGGAACGCGGCGCCGAAGCAGGCGGAGAAGGTTGGCGTCGGTTCAGTGACGCCACGCTCGGTACCGGCCAGCTTAGCGGTAAAGCCAGAAAGGAAGTGATACTGGGTCTGGTCTGCCGTCAGGCGCGATACCGGCGGCAGCACGCCGAAAGCATCCGCGGTCAGGAAGATAACTTTGGTGGCATGGCCCGCTTTCGAGACAGGCTTAACGATGTTCTCGATATGATCGATCGGGTAGGAGACACGGGTGTTCTCGGTTTTCGATCCGTCGTCGAAATCAATCGTGCCGTCCGCGCGAACCACCACGTTTTCCAGCAGCGCATCACGGCGAATCGCGTGATAGATATCTGGCTCTGCGGCTTCGGAGAGTTTAATGGTCTTGGCATAGCAGCCGCCTTCGAAGTTGAAGACGCCATCGTCATCCCAGCCGTGTTCGTCATCGCCGATCAGACGGCGTTTCGGATCGGTGGAGAGAGTGGTTTTGCCGGTGCCGGAGAGGCCAAAGAAGACCGCCACATCGCCTTTCTCACCCACGTTAGCGGAACAGTGCATCGATGCGATGCCCTGCAGCGGCAGCAGGTAGTTCATGATAGAGAACATCCCTTTCTTCATTTCGCCGCCGTACCAGGTGCCGCCAATCAGCTGGATTCGCTCGGTCAGGTTGAAGGCAACGAAGTTTTCAGAGTTGAGCCCCTGTTCCTTCCACTGCGGGTTGGTGCATTTGGCGCCGTTCATCACGATGAAATCCGGCTTAAAGTTGGCCAGTTCTTCATCGTTCGGGCGAATAAACATGTTTTTGACGAAGTGTGCCTGCCAGGCCACTTCGGTAATGAAGCGTACGCTCAGACGCGTGTCGGCATTGGCACCGCAGAACGCATCAACGATGAACAGACGTTTGTTGGAAAGCTGATGAGTGACCAGATCTTTCAGGTGCTGCCAGGTTTCCTGAGAGAGCGGTTTATTGTCGTTTTTACCGTTGCCTTTATCAGACCACCACACGGTATCGCGGGTTGTATTGTCACGAACGATATATTTATCTTTCGGCGAACGACCGGTAAAAATACCGGTATCGACGGCGATCGCGCCCAGATCGGTGAGTACGCCACGCTCATACCCTTCCAGAGTGGGATCGAGTTCTTCTTGATACAACGTATCGTAATCAGGGTTGTGGACGATATCCTGAACGTCATTGATACCATAAGCCTTGAGATCCTGCGGGGTTAAACCATTATTAACGCGCATGTCACTGCTCCTTAGCCAATAATATATACTGCTTCAAATTGTAGGGGTTCTTTCGGGGTATAGACCGCGACCAGGCTCATAGATTTACGTATCTCGACAAACGCCTTACTTACGAAAAACACGGTGACTCCTGTCACGAAACGTGCGTGATTATCTCAGGAAATTGGTCGTTGGTGGGGATGGATGTTTCTTATTGGTTAAAAAGTAATTAAAAAAACTGCCGAATTGTGAATGTAATCGCTTTCTGGAAAGAAAATTACGTAACTCTTTCAGTGAAAATCGATTCATCACGCGAGGAAATGGTTGACAACAGGCGCGGCGGAGGCGAAAAACCTCCGCCGCGAACTCTGGCGGACAGGATTATCAGTGAACCTGCGGGTCGGCCGGAGACGCGTTATTGCGAATCTCGGCGATATCCATGGCGTTGAAGAGGTAATGATTGCCGCAGTAATCGCAGTGCATATCAATTTCACCTTCGTCAGCGAGAATGCTGTCGATCTCTTCATCCGGCAGCGTTTTCAGCGCACCGGCGCAGCGTTCGCGGGAACAGGTACATTTAAATTCCACATTCTGCGGATCGTACACGGTCACTTCTTCTTCGTGATACAGGCGCCACAGGACGTCAGTCGCTGAGAGGGTAAACAGTTCCTCGGCTTTGATCGTCTCAGTCAGCGTGGCCAGATGGTCGAAATCATTGGCCTGCGTCTCTTGCGCCGGCATGACCTGAAGCAGCATGCCGCCCGCCATCAGCTTCCCTTCATGTTCGCCGGTGCGAATGATAAGGCGCGTTGGCAACTGTTCTGAGCGCTGGAAATAATCTTCCAGGCAAGCCGCCAGGGTGTCACCTTCCAGACCGACCACGCCCTGATAGCGCTCGCCTTCATGCGGAGAGATGGTGATGACCAGATACCCGTTACCGACCAGCGTTTTCAGGTCCGCATCTTGCGGAATGTCGCCCTGAGTGCGCGCTACGCCGCGCAGCTGCTGCTGATTCGTGCCGTTAATAACCGCCAGAGACAGAGGACCATCGCCCTGCAGCTGCACGGTGATATCGCCGGCAAACTTCAGCGTTGCGGTCAGCAGGCTGGTGGCAACGAGTAGCTCTGCCAGCACGGTTTTGACCGGCTGCGGGTAGCTGTGGTTCGCCAGAATCTGTTCCAGGGTTTCCGAGACGGTCACCAGTTCACCGCGTACGGCATAGTTTTCAAACAGATAACGATGTAATTGATCGTGTTGAGTCATAATGGTCTCTCTTGCTGGCAACAGCGGTGCCTACAGGTATAGGCGATTACTCACTGTCGCCGTGTTTAAATCTCATCAGGTCGCGGCGTTCTTTCTTGTCCGGACGTCTGTCGGGATGCGGCATGGTTAGCGCGTTCATTTTGCGCGCCAGCGCCATTTTCTCGCGTTTCTCGATGCTTTCTGCCGTCTCTTCATACAGCGCGACGGCTTCACTGGCAGGTCGGCGCTGTTCCGTTATCCCTTTGACCAGCAGGATACGTTCGTCGTTGCCCTGGCGTAGCGTCAGGGTGGCGCCCAGCTCAACGACTTTCCCCGGCTTGCTGCGTTGTCCGTTGTAATGCACCTTGCCGCCTTCAATCATCTCGCGCGCCAGCGCGCGGGTTTTATAAATGCGGGCTGCCCAAAGCCACTTGTCCAGTCTGACGGCTTCGACGGGCTTCTCTTTCATGGCCTCTCCTGTGGGGTCAGCGAAGGGATCAGGCGCCGGTAGTCGTTCAGTCCCGGGTGGCGGGCATAGCTTTTTTCCGCCAGTCCGGAATCCGGATTCGTGACGCCCAGGCAGTAGCGAATACCAAACTGCGCCGCGGCATCGAGAATCGCCTCGCTATCGTCAACAAAGAGCGTTTTGCGCGCATCGAAGCCGGTCTCTTCCGCTACCGCACGCCACAGACGCTGATCTTCTTTTGGATAACCAAATGTGTGGGTAGAAAGTAATAAATCAAGGTGTGCGTCGAGACCGGTATGTTCAAGCTTTACCGCCAGATTGTGCGGATGGGCGTTGGTCAGCAGGATGCGCCGCTTGCCGCTGGCCTTGAGCGCATCAAGGAACGGGACGGTATCTTCACGCAGTGCGGCTCTTGGCCCCTGCTCGCTGGTCATCGCACGAATATCCAAATTCAGGCGCTCGCTCCAGTAGTCCAGACAGTACCAGTTTAGCGTATGCTGCACCGCGTGATACTCCTGGCGCATCGCCTCTTTGGCCTCCGACAGGTTAAGCCCACGTGCCGCCCCCCAGGTTTCAGGAACCAGCTTTTGCCAAAAATAGTTGTCGAAGGCGAGGTCAAGCAGCGTGCCATCCATATCCAGCAGAACGGTATCAACCTCCTGCCAGGCGATATCAAAATGCATGGTGAGTCTCCAGCGAGGGGAAATGCGCGACAGGGTATCACACCCCGCCGCGCAGAGAGTTACTCTTGATGTTCCGGCGAGGGGATGAGTACCGGATTCAGGCAGCTTTGGTAGTATTTCTGTATCTCTTCCATTCGCTGGCGATGACGCTGGTAGCGACGAATCGTCAGGACCCCGTGCCAGGACATGCAGCCCAGCATGGTCAGCAGAAGCAGCGTCGTGCCCAGATAGCGCCACAGGCCTGAACGGTCTGGAATGCGATGCAGGTTAATGTGCCGCGTGCCATTGGCATCGGTATAGAGACTGGTCACAATCCCCTCGGCGTGGAACGGCGTATGCATCAGCATTCGGGCCAGCCGCTGCAGTTCGCCCCACTGTTCCGGCGCCGGATAGTCATACAAGCTGGTGGTCGGCCACGGCTGGCTCACCAGCTCGCTGCCTTCATCACTGACAATCAGGAAACCGCCGGGAGCCGGACTATTAAGGGCCTGCGCCGCGCGTGAGGTTTCACGAATGACAAATGGCGCCGTTGAAGTGGTCACCAGATTTTCCAGCGATTCAGCGCTTACCGGGCGCAGCAGAACGTTGACGCCATCCAGCTTGCCCGAGTTGGCGCGTTTGGTCAGCGTTTCCCAGTTCCGCGTATTACCGAGGTTAACCAGCGCGTTTTTCAAACGGGTACAGTCATCTTTTGCCGCACACAGATTGTTGGTTTTAATGACGATATCGCCAAAATCATCCAGCAGCACCATCCCGGATTGCTGAATCGCCGAGCGCAGCGTGGGGCTGACGCGCGAATCATCGTCCGGATCGGGATGCAGCTGACGCTGCACGGATTGCATCAGCGCCGTGGCTTTGCTGACGACGTCGGACTCCGGGAGCGGCAGGGGAGGCGCGTCATTCCAGATGATCTGCGAGCAATCAAACGGCATAAACGGCGAGTTCTCTTTCGCCGTCCAGCTATCCGGCGAGTGGATATTGCAGGTTCCGGTACCTTGCAATCGCAGCGTATCGCCAATACGTACCTGCGACTTCTCCAGTTGGGCGACGGTCGTCGCTTCCACGGTTTGCGCCCCTTTCAACCAGGAAAGCGTAAACTTAAACGGCATATTCAACGGCACGCTGGCCCACAGCATCACGACCACCAGCAGCGCGCCGATGGCGATAATGGCGCTACGCAGCCAGTACTGTAGCGGGAAGTGTTTCACTTCATCGTGCAGCGACAGGAAGCGCCCCTGGCGCACGACGTGGCGGCTGAGATAGATATCGATATCCGTCTGCTGGCCGAGATCCTGGGCAATCCACGGCTGCCAGTGGCGCGGATAGATCAGATCGATAATCCCCAGGGAGATATTATTGATCTGCTCCTGGTCATTCTCGCCAAACAGACCCCAGCGTTTGGGCATCCCGCGCAGGCAGTGGATCTCCCGGAGCGACGTTTTACGCGGCGGCGCATAGATCCCCCACAGGCCCGCCGCCAGTAACAGCAGCCCGCCGACCAGTAGCCACGGGGTAAAAACATAGGGGCTTATCAGGCTGAAGTAAAACAGCAGGAACGAGGTGACGATAAAGATAGCCTCACGCAGCCCATCCGGGCGGCTCAGCGCGTGCTCCTCCGGCGTTTCCTGGCGAATGCTCAACAGCTCTATCTGCTCGCTCTCTTCCCCGCGGATTGACGCCTGGGTTGACGATGTCCGTTCAAGGGCGTAACTGCGGCTCTCCTGCGGGTAGTCGCTGAGCGCGTGGCCATTGAGCGCAATGACCAGCGGCAGGCTGTCGGTAGGAATCAGCTCAACGCTATTTTCATCATTGATATGCTGCTCCAGGAAGGGAGGGAGATGCACCTCCACCGAGTCGAGGAAGTAGCGCCATTTGTGCGGGTCATCAGTGGTAATGCCATAGCGCGTAATGGCGCGGGTCACCGTGAAGACGGTATCGCTCTGTTGGGTGAGAGACAGTACGGCAGGGGCAACGCTTGCCCCCGACGCCGGCATCTGACGGGCGTGGTTGAGTCCTTCAAGGTACTTTTCCACCGCGCGGCGTTCTGGCTCAGAAAGCGTGCGGGTGACGGCATCGCTAAAGGCATGCAGGAGGGGGAGGCGGCGACGCCTGGCATGCGATCGATACCACCACCCGATAAGCAATGCGCAGATTAGCAGAGCTGTGAAAGAAATCAGAAAGGTGCCCATGCCCATCCCATCGTAGTTATTCTTTTCTTACAGGTGTCTTTAGTTGCTTAACACTTTGCGTGAACCTGCAGGGTGCTCTCGGCAGATATCGTATGTATACGGGAAAATTTATTGTGCGATACAGCAGCATACAAGCTTATCAAAATCGTGAAAATTCAGGAATCAGTAAATTCTCAAAAACATTTCAACCTATTGACTTTTTTATCTTTCTGATTCCCGGATTTTGAGAGCAGAAGTTGCAACTATGTAAATAAGTGGCGAATTGAATTGCCGAAACCGTGCTGCGTATCGCACAATGACTCCTGGAATCACAGCATAGATCGATAACAATGAGCAAATCATTACAAAAACCCACCATTCTCAATGTTGAAACAGTAGCGCGTTCGCGTCTTTTTAACGTTGAAAGCGTGGACCTCGAGTTCAGTAACGGCGTGCGTCGCGTTTATGAACGCATGCGCCCTTCGACGCGTGAAGCCGTGATGATTGTACCGATTGTTGATGACCATCTCATTCTGATCCGTGAATATGCCGTTGGCACCGAATCTTATGAACTGGGGTTTTCTAAAGGGCTGATTGATCCGGGTGAAACCGTCATGGAAGCCGCGAACCGTGAGCTGAAAGAAGAGGTGGGTTTCGGCGCTAATAAGCTGACGTTCCTGAAAAAACTGAGCATGGCACCGTCCTATTTCTCCAGCCAGATGAATATTCTGGTGGCAGAAGATCTGTACCCGGAATCGCTTCCCGGCGATGAGCCGGAACCTTTACCGCAGGTACGCTGGCCGCTGTCGCAGCTGATGACGCTGCTCGATGATGAAGATTTTAACGAAGCGCGCAACGTCAGCGCCCTGTTTTTGGTCCGTGAGTGGCTACGGGCTCAGGGACGCCTGTAGACGTCCGGCCTGCGACCACGGCCTGCAAACAAGAAACAGAAAAAAAGCGCCCGCAGGCGCTTTTTTTGTCAGAACAGTTCGTGGGTTTCCCCGCCGCCGTCGGTGATCGTGGTCCCCACCTCATGCACCGCCTGATGGGTCGGCTGTGTGCCATCAATGAAGTATTCGGCGCGGCTGTTGCCGCCGCTCGCCAGCTGGCCGGTGCTGCGGTCGATATTGACCGTGACCACGCCAGGCGGCGGGGTTAATGGCTCTTCAGGTACGCCTTCCAGCACGCGTTTCATAAAGTCATCCCAGGCTGGCTGGGCGCTTTTGGCTCCCCCCTCATAGCCGGAGATCTGATCTTTAATCGCGCCGGATGCGGTGGTCCGCCCCAGATCGCGGCGGTGATCGTCAAATCCAATCCATACCGACGTCACCACGCCCGGACCGTAGCCGGAGAACCACGCATCTTTTGAGCTGTTGGTGGTCCCCGTTTTACCGCCGATATCGTGGCGCTGCAGATCGCGACCGGCGCGCCAGCCGGTCCCCATCCAGCCCGGTTCGCCGAAGATGTTACTGTTCAGGGCGCTCTTAATCAGGAATGACAGTGGTGTGCTGATCACATGCGGCGCGTATTCCGCAGAACCGGTTTGCGCAACCAGTGCCTGGTTAACCTGTTCAAGCTCTGGCTGCGGCGGCACCGCGGCGTTCTGCGGTGTTGCAGAGGTCGCGACATCTTCGACATCTTTATTTTCCAGCACGTCGGATTTCGGCGTCTCGCCGTAAATAACCGGCAGGTTGCACTGCGGACAGGCAACTTTAGGCCGCTCTTCAAAGATCACGCCGCCCTGATCGGTCTCGATTTTGCTGATAAAGAATGGCGTTATCAGGAAGCCGCCGTTGGCCATCACCGAATAACCGCGCGCAACCTGCATCGGCGTAAAGGATGCCGATCCCAGCGCCAGCGACTCGGTATGCACGATATTTTGCGCCGGGAAACCGAAACGCTGTAGATATTCCGCCGCGTAATCCACGCCCATGGCGCGCATGGCGCGAACCATCACCACGTTCTTCGACTCTCCCAGCCCCTGACGCAAGCGAATAGGGCCAGCGTACTGCGGCGGGGAGTTTTTCGGCTGCCAGTCGGAACCCGCACCGGCGTCCCAACGGGAAATCGGCACATCGTTAAGCATACTGGCCAGCGTCAGACCTTTATCCATCGCCGCGGTGTAGAGGAACGGCTTGATGTTTGAGCCCACCTGGAGCAAGGCCTGGGTTGCGCGGTTGAATTTACTTTGATTGAAGTCGAACCCGCCGACCAGCGCGATAATGGCGCCATTCTGTGGGTTAATCGAAACCAGCGCCGAGTTCACATCCGGTACCTGCGACAACCACCAGCCGTCGCCGACCTGGCGGACCCAAATTTGCTGCCCGGACTGCAGGACATCGGTGACCTTGCGCGGTGTCGCCCCTTGCTGGGTATCGGAGATAAAACGACGAGCCCAGCGGACGCCCTGCATATTCAGGGTGACCGACGTTCCATTACTTAATAGCGCGTGCGCTTCCTGCGGATTTACCGAGGTAATCACCGCCGGAGCAAGCGGCCCGTAGCCGGGCTGGTTTTTCAGCGAGGCGATGATTTTCGCCTGATCCCAGGGCGCTTCACCCTCTTTCCACAGCACGTTGGCCGGACCGCGGTAGCCGTGGCGCATATCGTAATCCAGCACGTTATTGCGCACGGCCTGCTGAGCCGATTGCTGATTTTTACGCGTGATGGTGGTGTAAACGCGGTAGCCATCTTCATACGCCTGCTCGCCATAACGGTTGACCATCTCCTGGCGGACCATCTCACTGAGATACGGCGCGGAGAAGGCGATTTCCGGTGCGTGGTAGCGGGCGTCAATGGCTTCGCTGCGCGCCTGATCGTATTGCGTCTGCGTGATATAGCCTTCGTTCAGCATACGTGCCAGAACAACGTTACGACGCGCGGTCGCGCGGTCTATGGAATAGAGCGGGTTAAACGTCGAGGGTGCTTTAGGCAGCCCGGCGATAACGGCCATTTCGCTCAGGCTAAGCTGGTCGATGGATTTACCAAAGTAAACCTGCGCCGCCGCGCCGACGCCATAGGCGCGGTAGCCGAGATAGATTTTATTCAGATACAGCTCAAGGATTTCGTCTTTATTCAGCAACTGCTCGATGCGAATCGCCAGGAAGGCTTCTTTAATCTTACGCATCAGCGTCTTCTCTGGGCTCAGGAAGAAGTTACGCGCTAACTGCTGGGTAATCGTACTGGCGCCCTGTGAGGCATGACCTGAGAACATAGCGACGCTGGCTGCACGGAAAATACCGACCGGATCGACGCCGTGATGTTCATAGAAGCGACTATCTTCGGTGGCAATAAACGCTTTAATCAGCTCGGGCGGCATGTTTTGCAGCGTGACGGGAATACGGCGTTTCTCGCCATACTGCGCAATAAGCTCGCCATCCGCGCTATAGACCTGCATCGGGATCTGCAAACGCACATCCTTCAAGGTCGCAACGTCAGGGAGTTGCGGCTCAATATATTTGTAGAGGCCAAAAACCGAGCCTGCTCCCAGCAGTACGCAACAGACTGCAAGGATCAATAGATACTTTACGAACTTCACCGGAGATTTCCCATTAAGTTTAATTTGGGCAGTTTATAAACAAACGCGCGGTAGTATAAAGGCAAGCCTGGTGCATTGATAGAGTCGAGCCGTAATGGCGGACAAGGAGATCGTAAGCATGGCTTTCAGCAACTGGCGAATCGGGATGCATATTCAGCAGGACGCGATAGTGCTGGTCGCACTGCGCTACGCGCGTTCCCGTTGGGCGTTATGCCGCTGGTGGGATATCGAACTGGCGCCCGGCATCGTGCGTCATGGCATGGTGGTTGACGTGGTTGCGCTGGCCGAACGGTTGCAGAACTGGCGGCGGGAGCTGCCTTTGCAGCATCAGGTCAGCATTGCGTTTCCGGCCAGCCGAACGCTACAAAAACAGCTACCGCGTCCGCAGCTGTCTCTCAGCGACAGGGAGCGGGCAACCTGGATAGCCAGCGTGATGGCGCAACAGCTGGAGATGCCCGCTGCCTCGCTATGCGTCGATTATTGCGCCGCGCCGGCAAAGAACGAGTGGCGGGTGACGGCGGCGCAGCGCCTGGATATCGACGTGCTACGCCAGCTCGCCGCCCGCCTGAAACTGCGCATCGCGGGAATTGTACCGGACGCCAGCGCACTGGCGGCATTTCTCCCCTGGCTACCCTCCGGTTCGCAAGGCCTGGCATGGCGCCACGATCCTCATTGGCTGTGGGCAACGCGGGAGGGCTGGGGCAGTTTGCCGTGCGCTGAAGCCTCTTCTTTTTCACAACTCTCCCTGCTGATCGATGGTCAATCACTCCAGCACTGCGCCACCCGTTCTGACGATGAGACCTCTTTTGACCCCTGGCGCGTGATTGATCGCCTGCAGCCTCCGCTGCCGGACTGCGGAGAGCGCTATGCCGTGGCGATTGGGCTGGCGTTAGGAGGGCGGTAACGATGACGACGGTGGTGAATTTTTTGCCATGGCGTGAAGCGCGTCGCCGCCAGCGGCTGCGTGTCACGCTGCTGTACGCGGCGGGGTTGCTATTGATCTTACTGACGGTTGCCCAGGTTCACCGGGCAGAACGTCATGCGGTTGAGGCGCTGGCTGCGGTGAGAGCCGCGGCTGAAAACCAGCTCAGTTCCGCGCTCCGGCAACGCGAAAACAGCATGCTGGAGCGGCAGCAGCAAGTACAGCGGCAGCGCCTGCGACAGCAAAGACGGGCATTAACCGAGGCCTGGCAACCCCGATTGCGGGCAATCGCCGCGCAGTTACCGGAGCAGGCCTGGTTAACCCGGCTGGAATACCAGCGCGATACCCTGATGTTAAGCGGTCTGGCGCTGAATCTTAACGCCGTGGCGGGGCTGGAAAAAGCGCTGAACGCGGTTGCCGGGTTCAAACCAGCCAGAGCCGGTGAAACGCGCCGCGGTGAACAGGGGCGCTGGCAGTTTCGCTTTTCTCTGAGCGGAGAGCACGCTGATGCAGGCACTCATTGAACGTGGAATGACGGCATTTTTTTCTCTGCGTGGCGGGTGGCTCGCGCTGCCGATTGTTCTGGGGCTGGTCGCGGTAATTTTTTTGCGGCTGCCGGCTTCGCCTCCACCGCCAGAAACCGACGGACATCTCCGTCTGCGCCAGCAGTGGCTTCGCTTAATGCCGCTGCGAACCGCCTTGCAAAATATCCCCCCGGATGAGCGAAAGCGATTGCTGTTCTCCCCGATTGCACTGCCGGTATCAGGTGCCATGCTGGTGACCTGGCGCCCGTTGGGGCGCGGTGGTGAGCTGCTGCTGGAGGCCAGCTGGCAGGCGGTCCCAGCGCTGTTTTCCTGGCTGGCGGAGTGTGGGATGCGCGTAACGGGTTTTTCGCTGCGACCGGAAAAAGAGGCGCTCCTGATGACGCTGCAGCTGGAGGCCGAAGATGTGGAGTAAGGGCGGGCGTCTGCTGTGGCTGCTTGCGCTCCCGCTTCCATTGTTGGCCGACGAGCGCGATCCGTTTCTGCCTGCGGAGGATCGCTGCCAGACGGCACAGCTGGCGCAATGGCGCTATGGTGGCGCGGTCGGTCATCCGCACTATTGGGTGGGCTATTTACTGGACCATCGCAGCCAATGGCGCCGGGTGCGACAAGATGACGTTTTGCCGGGGGGCTGGCGAATCCGTGTGCTGACGGCGGAGCGGGTTGAAATAACAACAGGGCCTGGATGCGAACCCGCGCATTGGGCATGGCTGCGCGAAAAAGGAGTAAAACATGATGCGATGGATAAGCCTGCTGTTTCTGCTGCTGCCAGCGATAGCGACGGCAAAAAATGAGAACCCCGTGTCGCTGGTGGTTGATGATGTGCCGGTTGCCCAGGTGCTGCAAACGCTGGCCGGGATGCAGCAAAAAAATTTGGTCGTGGCGCCTGACGTCAGCGGTACGGTGTCGCTTCATCTGAAAAACGTGCCCTGGCAGCAGGCATTGCGCGCGGTGATTGATAGCGCCGGGCTGATATCTAACCAGCAGGGCACGGTACTGTATGTGCATACTCTGGCCTGGCAAAATACGCGGCAGGCGCAACAAGAGGCGGCGCGCGCGAAGCAATTGCAGAATCTGCCTTTGCAGAGGCAGAGCGTGGTGCTGCAGCATGCCGATGCGAGCGAGCTGGTAAAGGCCGGGGATAAATTGCTCAGCACCCGGGGAAGCCTGACGGTGGATAAACGCACCAATCGCCTGTTCATTTACGACGATGCTTCACATCTGTCGGCGCTGGTGGCGTGGGCTCAGGAGATGGATCTGCCGGTCGGCCAGGTCGAGCTGGCGGCACATATCGTCTCGATGAGTGAAACCAGCCTGCGTGAGCTGGGGGTAAAATGGAGCATGGCCGAAGCCAGCAGCGCGCCGGGTTCCGGTAAGCTGACGACCTTAAGCAGCCATCAGGCGGTGAACGACGCCAGCACCCGCGTGGGGTTTAATATCGGCCGCCTGAGCGGGCGATTGCTGGAGCTGGAGCTTTCGGCGCTGGAACAAAAACAGCAGGTGGAAATCATCGCCAGCCCGCGTTTGCTGGCCTCTCATATGCAACCCGCCAGCATCAAACAGGGGAGTGAAATCCCCTATCAGGTCTCCAGCGGGGAAAGCGGCGCCACGGCGATTGAGTTTAAAGAGGCGGTACTGGGAATGGAGGTCACGCCAACGGTTCTGCAACAGAATCGCGTGCGCCTGAAACTGCGCATTACGGAGAATACGCCGGGTCAGGTTCTGAAACAGGAAAATGGCGAAGCGTTGGCTATCGATAAACAGGAAATTGAGACCCAGGTTGAAGTGAAAAGCGGCGAAACGCTGGCTCTGGGCGGAATATTTTCGCAAAAAAAGAAATCTGCCCGCGACAGCGTTCCGCTACTGGGTGATATCCCGCTGCTCGGTCAGCTGTTTCGTCGCGACGGTAAAGATAACGAACGGCGTGAACTGGTTGTCTTCATTACTCCACGAATTCTGGCAGTGCATTAAGCGGTTTTTCTTGCTAAACACGTTTCAGGTGTTTGACGTGAGGACGGATTTAGCATACAAGGGGTACCGATTTGAGAGTCGGGTTCGGCATCAATCCTCCCTTTTTGTCCGGTGATTTATCCACAAGATCATTCAGGATGCGTCGAGGCTACCCCCAGAAACATAGATAACTATGCAGCTGGAGGCGGATAAGTGCAGCCGACGGCGAGGTAGTTTGAATAATGACGAGTATATTCAGTTGCCAAACCTGCCTGAGTATTGAGATAATTTTTAGTCTGACTCTCGCTCTATTGCATATGAGGTTTCAGTTCATGTCCTGCTGCGCTGGGTATTCGCGAAGCGGGTTTACCATTAACGAATAGTCTTAGTAGTACCGAAAAAATGGCAGAGAAACGCAATATCTTTCTGGTTGGGCCTATGGGTGCCGGCAAAAGCACTATTGGGCGCCAGTTAGCCCAACAGCTCAATATGGAATTTTACGATTCTGATCAAGAGATTGAGAAACGCACTGGCGCAGATGTGGGCTGGGTTTTCGATGTCGAAGGTGAAGACGGCTTCCGCGACCGTGAAGAGAAGATCATCAATGAGTTGACGGAAAAACAGGGAATCGTGCTGGCGACTGGCGGCGGCTCTGTGAAATCCCGTGAAACGCGTAACCGTCTCTCCGCCCGCGGCGTGGTGGTGTACCTGGAAACCACGATCGAAAAGCAGCTTGCCCGTACGCAGCGTGATAAAAAGCGTCCTCTATTACAAGTTGAAGCGCCGCCTCGCGAAGTTCTTGAAGCGTTGGCCGACGAACGCAACCCACTGTATGAAGAGATTGCTGACGTCACTATCCGTACCGACGATCAGAGCGCAAAAGTAGTGGCAAACCAGATTATTCATATGCTGGAAAGCAATTGATTCTGGCTTAATAAAGAGCGTCAGAGTAAAAGCAACTGAGGTGGACGTCGCGTTATGGAGAGGCTTACTGTAACCCTCGGGGAACGTAGTTACCCGATTACCATCGCGGCTGGTTTGTTTAACGATCCAGCTTCCTTCCTGCCACTGAAATCAGGCGACCAGGTTATGCTGGTTACCAATGAAACGCTGGCGCCGCTTTATCTGGATAACGTTCGCTCTGTACTGGAGCAGGCGGGGGTTAAGGTCGATAGCGTCATTCTACCCGACGGCGAGCAGTACAAAAGCCTGACGGTAATGGACTCCGTCTTTACCGCTTTACTGCAAAAACCGCACGGTCGTGACACCACTCTGGTGGCGCTCGGCGGCGGCGTGGTCGGCGATTTAACCGGCTTTGCTGCGGCTAGCTATCAGCGCGGCGTGCGTTTTATCCAGATTCCCACCACTCTGCTGTCGCAGGTGGACTCTTCGGTCGGCGGCAAGACGGCCGTCAATCACCCTCTTGGTAAGAACATGATTGGTGCCTTCTGGCAGCCGGTTTCCGTGGTCGTCGATCTCAACTGTCTTAAGACGTTGCCGGCCCGTGAACTCTCTTCCGGACTGGCCGAAGTGATCAAATACGGCATTATCCTCGACGGTGAGTTTTTCAACTGGCTGGAAAGCAATATCGATGCGCTGATGGCGCTTGATGAGAAGGCGATGGCGTACTGTATTCGCCGTTGTTGTGAGCTGAAAGCCGAAGTTGTCGCTGCCGACGAGCGCGAAACCGGGTTACGTGCTTTACTCAATCTTGGACATACTTTTGGCCATGCTATTGAAGCCGAAATGGGCTACGGTAACTGGTTACACGGCGAGGCCGTTGCTGCCGGCATGGTGATGGCCGCGCATACGTCCGAGCGATTAGGTCAGTTCAGCGCACAGGATACACAGCGTATCGTGACGCTGCTGCAGCGTGCGGGCTTGCCGGTACGTGGGCCGCAGGAGATGACTGCGCAGGCGTATCTGCCCCACATGATGCGTGATAAAAAGGTGCTGGCAGGCGAAATGCGGCTGGTGCTACCGCTGGCAATAGGGAAAAGCGAAGTTCGCGGCGGAGTGTCGCATGATGTAGTTCTTGGCGCGATTGCTGATACTCAGTTAGCGCAACAATAAGAAGGTCTAGCCGCGTCCGCGCGGCGTTATCATTTCGGGTGACATGCAATAGTCGTGAGCATAAGCCTTTTAGTGGGGTGTTAAATGGATGAATTAAAACCAGAAGACGATCTGAAAGCCGATCGCAGCGATCGTCGTACTGGTCGTTCCCGTCAATCTTCCGAGCGCGATAGCGATCCGCAGATCAATTTTGATGATGTCGATCTTGATGCGGACGACAGCCGTCCGACGCGCGCCAGCAAAGCACGCCGTGAGCGCGATGAAGAAGAGTATGAAGCGGACGTAGAGTCTGAAGACGAGTCCGAAGAGCAGCCGGTTGAGCGTCGCCCGCGCAAGCGCAAGAAAGCGCCCGCGAAGCCAGCCTCCCGCCAGTATATTATGATGGGGGTGGGGATTCTCGTGCTGCTGCTGCTGATCGTTGGCATTGGCTCTGCGCTGAAGTCGCCATCCTCTTCCAGTGAACAAACCGCGTCAGGCGAGAAGAGCATTAATCTGTCAGGCGATCAGTCTGACAATGGACAGTCTGGTAATGGCCAGCCTACCGCTCAGGGCCAGACAGCGGCGAACAACCCGCAGCAGGATGTTTCTCTGCCGCCGATCGCGTCTAACCCGACTCAGGGCCAGACTGCCGCCGAGCCGCAGGGACAGCAGCGTGTTGAGGTTCAGGGCGATCTGAATAATGCCTTGACTCAGCAGCAGGGCCAGATTGACAGCGCCGTTGCGAACTCCACGCTGCCGACTGAACCGGCGACCGTTGCTCCTGTTCGTAATGGCACCGCTCCACGCCAGGCAACAACGGAACATCAGACTGCCGCCGCTCAGCGTCCGGTAGAGCGCAAGCATACGGTGATTGAGCCGAAACCGGTGGCGAAAGCGCCAGTTGAAGCGAAACCGGTCCAGTCTAAGCGTGTCGAAAGCACCGCAGCAGCCGCGCCGGTGAAAGCGCCTGTCGCTCAGCCGGAAAAACCGGTTGCCACCGCACAGACGACGAAGCCGACGACAACCGCGACCGCACCTGCGGCTACCGCTGCGGCGACGGCGGCGACTGCCGGGGGTAAAACCGCGGGCGATGTCAGCTCGATGAAATCGGCGCCGGCGGGTAACTACACTCTGCAACTCAGCAGCTCCTCCAACTACAACAACCTGAATAGCTGGGCGAAGAAAGAGAAGCTGGATAAATATGTCGTCTACGAGACTACGCGTAACGGTCAGCCATGGTATGTACTGGTCAGCGGTATCTATGCTTCGAAAGATGAAGCGAAGCGTGCTGTCGCCACTCTGCCAGCGGATGTGCAGGCGAAAAACCCGTGGGCGAAACCGCTGCATCAGGTGCAGGCCGATCTGAAGTAAGTGCGGTGTAGTCTTAAGCGCAGGATGCTGTCGGAGCTTTCTCCACAGCCGGAGAATGTGGTAATTAGTTAGGCAGCATGTGAAAAAGAATCGCGCTTTTCTGAAATGGGCAGGGGGGAAATACCCCCTGCTTGACGATATTAAAAAACATTTGCCGCAAGGCGATTGTCTGATTGAGCCCTTTGTTGGCGCAGGGTCGGTATTTCTTAATACCGACTTTTCTCGTTATATTCTGGCGGACATCAACAGCGACCTGATCGGTCTTTACAACATCGTTAAATTGCAGACGGATGAGTACGTTGCGGCGGCGCGTGACATGTTTACGCCCGAGAATAACGCGGCAGAGCCGTACTACCAGTTCCGTACTGAATTTAACGAAAGCCAGGATCCGCTGCGGCGTGCGGTGCTGTTCCTGTATCTGAACCGCCATGGTTACAATGGCCTGTGTCGCTATAATCTGCGCGGCGAATTTAACGTCCCGTTTGGCCGTTATAAGAAGCCCTACTTCCCGGAAGATGAGCTGTATCATTTTGCCCAAAAGGCGCAGAATGCGTACTTCTATTGCGAATCGTATGCCGACAGCATGGCGCGCGCGGACGGTTCTTCAGTGGTCTATTGCGATCCCCCGTATGCGCCATTGTCGTCTACCGCCAATTTTACGGCCTATCATACGAACAGCTTTAACGCTGAGCAGCAGGCCCATCTGGCGCAGCTGGCGGAGAACTTGCTGGAGCAGCGGGTTCCGGTTCTGATTTCCAACCACGATACGGCGCTAACGCGCGAATGGTATCGTCAGGCTAAACTGCATGTCGTCAAAGTGCGACGCAGTATCAGCAGCAACGGTGGTACACGAAAGAAGGTGGACGAGCTTCTGGCTCTTTACCGTCCGCCCAAGACTAAATAATTTCAAGGAGATGCGGATGAAGCAGTATTTGATTGCCCCTTCGATTCTGTCGGCTGATTTTGCCCGCCTGGGTGAAGATACCGCCAAAGCGCTGGCTGCAGGTGCGGACGTTGTGCACTTTGACGTGATGGACAACCACTACGTGCCGAATCTGACCATCGGCCCTATGGTGCTGAAAGCACTACGCAACTACGGCATCACCGCCCCGATCGACGTGCACCTGATGGTGAAACCGGTCGACCGCATCATCCCTGATTTCGCCGCGGCGGGTGCCAGCATCATCACCTTCCACCCCGAAGCCTCTGAGCACGTCGATCGCAGCCTGCAGCTTATCAAAGAACATGGCTGTAAAGCCGGCCTGGTGTTTAACCCGGCCACGTCGCTGAGCTACCTTGATTATGTGATGGATAAGCTGGACGTGATCCTGCTGATGTCCGTTAACCCGGGTTTCGGCGGCCAGTCGTTTATCCCCCAGACTCTGGATAAACTGCGTGAAGTGCGGCAGCGCATCGATGCGTCGGGTTATGACATTCGTCTGGAAGTCGACGGCGGCGTGAAGGTCAGCAACATTGCGGATATTGCGGCGGCAGGCGCGGATATGTTTGTTGCCGGTTCGGCGATTTTCGATCGTCCGGACTACAAGGAGGTTATTGATCAAATGCGTAGTGAATTAGCAAAGGTTAGTCATGGATAAATTACACTCTGTTCGCGGTGTCGCCTTTGACCTTGACGGCACGCTGGTCGACAGCGCGCCGGGTTTGACGGCTGCGGTTGATAGCGCGCTCTATGCGCTGGAGCTGCCGATGGCGGGCGAGGCGCGCGTCGTCACCTGGATCGGTAACGGGGCGGATGTTCTGATGGAGCGGGCCCTGAGCTGGGCGCGTCAGGAGCGCGCAACTCAGCGTGCCGCGATGGGGAAACCTTCCGTCGATCATGACGATATTCCTCAGGCAGAGCAGCTAATGGTGCTGCGCAAGCTGTTCGATCGCTACTATGCTGAAGCGGCGGAAGAGGGCAGTTTTCTGTTCCCGGCGGTGGATGATACGCTCGGCGCACTGCATGCGAAAGGCCTGCCGCTGGCGCTGGTGACCAACAAGCCGACGCCGTTCGTTGCGCCAATTCTCGAAGCGTTGGATATCGCGAAATATTTTACGGTCGTCATCGGCGGTGATGATGTGAAGAATAAAAAACCCCATCCGGATCCGCTGCTGCTTGTGGCGCAGAAGCTGGGGCTGGCGCCTGCTGAGCTGCTGTTCGTTGGTGATTCACGTAATGATATCCAGGCGGCTAAAGCCGCTGGCTGCAGCTCTATCGGGCTGACCTACGGGTATAACTACGGCGAGTCGATTGCGCTCAGCGAACCGGACTACATCTTCGACCAATTTAATGAACTCTTGCCCGCACTCGGGCTACCGTACAGTGAAACTCAGGAATTGAAAAATGACTAAGCCCATCGTTTTTAGTGGCGCACAGCCCTCAGGTGAATTGACCATTGGCAACTATATGGGGGCGTTGCGTCAGTGGGTGAGCATGCAGGATGATTATCACTGCATCTACTGCATCGTGGATTTGCATGCCATCACCGCGCGTCAGGATCCTGAGAAACTGCGTAAAGCGACGCTGGATACTCTGGCGCTTTACCTGGCATGTGGTATCGATCCTGAGAAAAGCACCATCTTCGTTCAGTCGCACGTGCCGGAGCACGCGCAGCTGGGCTGGGCGCTGAACTGCTACACCTATTTCGGTGAACTGAGCCGTATGACTCAGTTCAAAGACAAGTCGGCGCGCTATTCGGAAAACATTAACGCCGGTCTGTTTGACTATCCGGTGCTGATGGCGGCGGACATTCTGCTGTATCAGACCAACCAGGTTCCGGTCGGCGAAGATCAGAAACAGCACCTCGAGTTGAGCCGCGATATCGCGCAGCGCTTCAACGCCCTTTACGGTGAAGTGTTTAAAGTGCCTGAGCCGTTTATTCCTAAATCCGGCGCCCGCGTGATGTCCCTGCTTGAGCCGACCAAGAAAATGTCCAAGTCAGACGACAACCGCAATAACGTGATCGGCCTGCTGGAAGACCCGAAATCGGTGGTGAAGAAGATCAAGCGTGCAATGACCGACGGTGACGAGCCGCCTGTTGTTCGCTATGACCAGCAGAATAAAGCTGGCGTTTCCAACCTGCTGGATATCCTCTCGGGCGTTACCGGGCAGAGTATTCCGCAGCTGGAGCAGCATTTCGAAGGCAAAATGTATGGTCACCTGAAAGGCGAAGTCGCCGATGCGGTATCCGGTATGCTGCTGGAGCTGCAGGAGCGCTATAACCGCTTCCGTAACGACGAAGCGCTCCTCAATCAGGTGATGAGAGACGGGGCTGAAAAAGCCAGCGCGCGCGCGTCGCAAACGCTGAAAGCGGTCTATGAAGCCATTGGTTTTGTGGCTAAGCCGTAAGCGATAGCCGGGCGAGAAACAGCAAAGGGGCGGATAAATTCCGCCCCTTTGTTTTATGTGCGATAGATGTTTACCGCTCAGTTTCGCCGCGTCCGCGAGCCTGAGCCGGGTTGAGTATCAGTGGTGTGAGAACCAGTTCAGCTTGTCGCGCAGGCTGACTACGCGACCAACGATAATCAGCGCCGGACTGGCCATTTGCTGCGCCAGAATATCCAGCTGATCTAAGGTGCCGGAGACCACTCTTTGGCTGACCGCTGTGCCGTTCTCAACGATAGCCGCAGGCATATCCGCCGCCATGCCGTGAGCAATCAGGTTCTCTCTGATAGCTGAGGCCTGGTTCAACCCCATGTAAAACACCAGCGTCTGTTTCTCTACCGCCAGGTTTTGCCAATCCAGCTCGCCGCCAGTCTTCAGATGGCCGGTGATCAGGCGGACCCCCTGGGCGAAATCGCGATGGGTCAACGGGATACCAGAATAGGCGGAACAACCTGAAGCCGCGGTAATGCCTGGCACCACCGAGAAGGGGATTCCGGCGTGGCACAGGGTTTCCAGCTCTTCGCCGCCACGGCCAAAAATAAAGGGATCGCCGCCTTTCAGACGCACCACGCGACGTCCGTTCTGCGCCTCGCGCAGCAGGATCTGGTTAATCTCTTCCTGCGGCACGCAGTGATAGCCCGCGCGTTTGCCGACGAAAATCCGATCGGCGTCGCGACGTACCAGATTCATAATGTCGTCGGAGACCAGACGGTCATACACCACGACATCAGCCTGCTGAATCTGCTGGAGCCCTTTGAGGGTCAGCAGCCCGGCATCGCCGGGGCCGGCACCGACCAGCACCACTTCGCCGCGATGATCCAGCGGCTCCGTCAGCAGTTGCTCGGTAGTATCGGCAACGGCCTGGCGGTCTTCATTGGCCAGCGATTGCGCCAGACGGTCGTTGACGAACAGCTTTTCCCAGAAACGTCGGCGTTCGCCGACCGTCGCAAACTGTTTTTTCACCCGCGAACGCAGCTGGCCGGCATAGCGGGCCAGCTGGCCTAAATGGAGCGGCAGAATCGACTCCAGCTTTTCGCGCAGCAGACGCGCCAGTACCGGTGAGGTACCGCCAGAGGAGACGGCGACCATCAGCGGCGAGCGGTCAATGATCGACGGCATAATAAAGCTGGCCTGCTGCGGCGCATCCACCACGTTACAGAATATCCGCCGCGCCTCGGCGGCGTCGCTGACCTGCTGATTGACATCCTCATCGTCGGTGGCAGCGATGGCCAGCCAGCAGGGGTCGAGAAGCGCCGGGTTAAACGGCGCTTGCACCAGGGTCAGCATCTGCGAATCAGCCCACACATGGAACTGCGGCGAAAACGTCAGCGCGTTGACCGTGACTCTGGCGCCGGCATCAAGCAGCAGGCGCGCCTTGCGTTCGGCAACATCACCGCCGCCGACCAGTAAGCAGTCGCGATCGCGCAGCTGACAGAAAATAGGTAAGTGATCCACGGAACATCCTCGCAGCAAAGCAGTGGGAGAGGGTAAGCGGTCGTAGCATAGCAGCAGAGGGAGGGCACAATATACGATTTTTCGGGCACCTACCGCTTAGTTGGCATAAGAAGAAAATATGGCTCCCGCCGGGGCGCGGCGGGAACCTCAGGGCATCATGCCTTCAGCTGAACGTTGCCGTCTTTTACGCGCGAGTCAAAATGCGCTATGGAGTGGCTTTCATCTTCCATGCACAGGCCGTCGCGCAGACGGAATCGCTGTTTCTTCAATGGGCTGGCGACCCACAGTTCACCCTCATGTTCGGCAATGATGCCTCGCGACAGCACGCTGGCATTGAAGAACGGGTCGATATTGCTGATCGCATAGACCCGATCGTCGTGGTAAGGCCGGAACAGGGCGACCTGTTGTTGGCCCAGCAGCGCGCAGACGCCGGTTGCAGGCAGAATATCGTCAATCTTGCAGATGTTTACCCACTGGCTCATGCGTTTTCCTCCACCAGAGTGACCGGGATACGCTCATACGGCGTTGCCGGGCGGTGCTGCTCGCGTTCCGGGACGACCTGTACATTCGGGTCGCGCTGGTTGCTGTTGATAAAGTGTTTGAAACGGGTTTGCGCCGCCGGATTGTTGACCGTCTCGGTCCACTCGCAGGCGACAGCGTCACGCAGACGCGCCAGCTCTGCTTCCAGGTGGGCGTTCAGACCCAGCTTGTCGTCGATAATGACGCTCTTCAGATAATCGATGCCGCCTTCCATGTTGTCTAACCACGGCGCGGTACGCGTCAGCTTATCGGCGGTGCGGATATAGAACATCATAAAGCGATCGAGGTAGCTGAGCAGCGTTTCGCGGTCAAGATCGGCGGCCAACAGGTCGGCGTGGCGCGGCTTCATCCCGCCGTTGCCGCAGACATATAAATTCCAGCCCTTCTCGGTGGCGATAATCCCCACGTCTTTACCCTGTGCTTCCGCACATTCGCGGGTGCAGCCGGAGACGCCAAACTTTATTTTGTGCGGCGTGCGGATGCCTTTGTAGCGGTTTTCCAGCTCGACACCGAAGCCTACGCTGTCGCCGACGCCGTAGCGGCACCAGGTGCTGCCGACGCAGGTTTTCGCCATACGCAGCGCTTTGGCATAGGCGTGGCCGGTTTCGAAGCCCGCTTCAATCAGCTGACGCCAGATCTCCGGCAGGTCGTCTTTTTGCGCGCCGAACAGGCCGATACGCTGGGAACCGGTGATTTTGGTGTAGAGATTGTATTCGCGCGCGATACGCCCCACGGCCACCAGGCCTTCCGGCGTAATTTCGCCGCCGGCGGAGCGCGGGATAACCGAATAGGTCCCGTCTTTCTGGATGTTGGCGAGGAAGTTATCGTTCGTATCCTGCAGCGGAGTATGCTGAGGCTTGAGGATGTACTCATTCCAGCAGGAGGCCAACAGAGAGCCGACGGTCGGCTTACACACTTCGCAGCCGTAGCCTTTTCCGTGTTTCGCCAGCAGCTCTTCGAAGGTTTTAATGCCTTCTACGCGAATCAGGTGGAACAGCTCCTGGCGGGAGTAGGCAAAGTGTTCGCACAGATTGTGGCTCACTTCGATCCCCTGTTTCGCCAGTTCGGCGTTCAGCACCTGGGTCACCAGTGGAATGCAGCCGCCGCAGCCGGTACCGGCTTTGGTTTCAGCTTTCAGCGCGGCGACGGTATGGCAGCCTTTGTTGATGGCGGAAATCAGCATCCCTTTGGTCACGTCGAAGCAGGAACAGATTTGCGCGCTGTCCGGCAGTTTATCGACGCCGATTGACGGCTTACCGCTGCCAGCGTGCGCTGGCAGAATCAGCGAGTCCGGGTTTTCCGGTAGTTCAATACCGTTGAGCACCAGCTGCAGCAGATTGCCGTAATCGCTGGTGTCTCCGACCAGCACCGCGCCAAGCAGCGCTTTATTGTCTTCGCTGACGATCAGTCGTTTATAGACTTCTTTGCTTTCATCAAGATAGACGTAGCTGCGGGCGCCAGGCGTGCGGCCATGCGCATCGCCGATGCCGCCCACGTCAACGCCAAGCAGCTTCAGTTTGGCGCTGAGATCGGCCCCGATAAAGCCGTTGTCGTTGCCGAGGAGATGGTCGACGGTCACCTGGGCCATTTTATAACCCGGCGCCACCAGACCGTAGACACGGTTGTTCCAGCTGGCGCATTCGCCGATAGCATAGATATCCGGGTCGGAGGTCTGGCAGGTGTCATTGATCACGATACCGCCGCGCTGCGCCACGGCCAGGCCGCACTGGGTCGCCAGCTTGTCGCGTGGACGAATACCGGTAGAGAAGACGATAAAATCGACCTGCAGCTCGCTGCCATCAGCAAACTGCATGGTTTTCCGGGCGTCGTTGCCCTGCTGGATAATCTCTTTGGTATTTTTGCTGGTATGGACCTTCACGCCCATACTTTCTATTTTACGCTTGAGTTGCTCGCCGCCCATACTATCGAGCTGCTCGGCCATCAGCATAGGCGCAAATTCGATGACGTGAGTTTCCACGCCGAGGTTCTTCAGCGCGCCGGCGGCTTCGAGACCCAACAGACCGCCGCCGACGACGGCGCCGCGTTTGCTGCGACGCGCGCAGGATTCAATTGCGTTCAGATCTTCAATGGTGCGGTAAACAAAGCAGTCCTGAGTTTCCGCGCCTTTGATCGGCGGGATCCACGGATAGGAGCCCGTCGCCATCACCAGCTTATCGTAAAACACGGTGCGTCCCGCGCTGGAGTGAATCACTTTCTCCTGGCGGTTAATGGTAATCGCGCGTTCACCGATCAGGACCTTAACGCCATGTTTCTCGTAAAAACCTTCACGGACCAGCGAGAGTTCTTCGGCGGTGTGGTGGGAGAAGTAAGACGACAGGTGGACGCGGTCGTAAGCGATACGGGGTTCTTCACAGAACACGGTAATGTCGAACTGTCCGGCAGGCGCCTTATCAAGAAGCTCTTCGATAAAGCGATGGCCAACCATGCCGTTACCGATAATAGCGATTCTGACTTTGCTCATTTTGGCCTCGATTTCTTTTCTATTACCGCCTACCTTAACGATTCAGCCAGGACACTTATTGATACAAATCAAGATCGCCAGCGCCTACCACTTAATGGGTATGATTATGATTTTCCTGGATTTTTATAAGTTATGGAAAACTCAGGCTTTTCCTTTCTGTTGCTTTTGTGTACAAAATGGACGCGGGAGAATGTTCATGGGTTGGGCGAAAAATCGGCACTATTCACGGGAGTCATCAAGATGACAGCAGTTCCGCTTTGGTTGATTGAGAACGTACGTTTGCCTGACCGCGAAGGGCTCTGGCAGATAGCGATAGACAGAGGCTGCTTCGGTGATATCACCCCGATGGGCGGTGCCAGCAGCGAAAGTTATGAGGTGCTCAACGCCCGCGGTGGGCTGGCGATTCCGCCATTTATTGAACCGCATATCCATCTCGATACCACCCAAACTGCCGGCGAGCCAAACTGGAATCAGTCCGGGACGCTGTTTGAGGGAATTGAGCGCTGGGCGGAACGTAAGGCGCTGTTGAGTCACGAAGATGTGAAGGCCCGGGCATGGAAGACCCTGAAGTGGCAAATCGCCAACGGGATTCAGTTTGTCCGCACGCACGTTGACGTGTCTGACCCGACGCTGACGGCATTAAAGGCGATGCTGGAGGTGAAGCAGGAGGTCGCGCCGTGGGTAGATTTGCAGATAGTCGCCTTCCCCCAGGAGGGGATTTTATCTTACCCCAATGGTGAGGCCTTGCTGGAGGAGGCCCTGCGGCTCGGGGCCGATGTGGTCGGCGCCATTCCGCACTTTGAGTTTACCCGTGAGTATGGCGTGGAATCGCTGCATATCGCCTTCCGTCTGGCGCAGCAGTATCAGCGCCCGCTGGATATTCACTGCGATGAAATCGACGACGAGCAGTCGCGGTTTGTCGAAACGGTGGCGGCTCTGGCGTTGAAAGAGGGTATTGGCCCGCGGGTTACGGCCAGCCATACCACCGCGATGCACTCCTATAACGGCGCCTATACTTCGCGGTTGTTCCGGTTACTGAAGCTCTCGGGAATCAACTTTGTCGCCAACCCGCTGGTGAATATTCACCTCCAGGGGCGCTTTGACGACTATCCAAAGCGCCGCGGCATTACCCGGGTGAAGGAGTTGATGGCGGCGGGCATTAACGTTTGTTTCGGCCACGATGATGTTTTCGACCCGTGGTACCCGCTGGGTACCGGCAATATGCTGCAGGTGCTGCATATGGGGTTGCATGTTTGTCAGTTGATGGGCTACCAGCAGATTAACGATGGCCTGAAGCTGATTACCGACAACAGCGCCCGTACCTTTGGTCTGCACGATTACGGCATTGCGCCGGGCAACCCTGCGAATCTGGTTATTCTGCCGGCGGAGAATGGCTTTGAAGCGGTTCGCTGCCAGGTGCCGGTGCGCTGGTCGATTCGCCAGGGACGGGTCATTGCCACAACGCAACTGGCGCAGACCTGGATTCAGACCGACAGAGGGGGAGAGGAGCTGTGCTTTAGCCGAAACGGCCCCTTCACTGAGGCAAAGGGGCCAACAAAGGCTTAGTGGGAGGCCGTTGCCGCGTTGTGCTGGCGGTGGCGGGAGACGAAGCCAAGGATTAAACACATCACAAAGACCACGGCGTAGAGGCCGTTAGCGGTGTGCAGCGCTGCCAGCGGGCCGCTGGCAGCCACAATCGGACCGGTTACCACGAAGGTCAGCATGGTGCCGATGGTGCCGCAGGTCAGTACAAAGTTCACCAGTTTCGGCGACGCGACTTTGGTTTGTAGCGAACCCAGCGTGATAAGCGAGGTGTAAATCGCGCTGGAGAAGAAGCCGAGGGTCAGAATAAACCACGGCATATGTTCCGGCGAACCGTTGATGAACAGGTACATCAGTACGGTGGCGAGACCCGCCAGGATGGTCAGGATGCGCTGCAGGTCGAAGAAGCGCAGGATGAAGCTGAATGACCACATGCCAATCATGTACGACATCCAGAAATCGCTCACCAGCTTACCGCCATCGGCGAGGCTCATGCCCAGGGTCTTGGCATATTCCGGTACCCAGGAGATAAAGCCCAGCTGACCGAGGATATAGCACAGCGCCGCAATCGCGAGGAACAGCACGCCGATGCCCCACTTTTCTTTCACGACCGGCTGGCTGTTGTGCTGCGCTTTTTGGCCGAGGATCGGGAACTCACAGCCGAAGGTCAGAATAAAGATGGCCACATAGACCAGACCAATGCAGGCATAAACCCAGTACCACTCGATGCTGCGGGCCAACAGGAATGCGGCGACCATCGGGAAGATCATTCCCGCCATGCTGAAGAAGGAGTCGGTAAACAGCAGACGCGCGCCACGCTGGCGGCCTTCATACATATGGGTGATCAGGAAGGTCCCGATCGACATGGTAATCCCGCTGACCAGCCCCAGAACGAACATGGACGCGGAAAACAGAGCCAGGCTGTGGCTAAACATCAGCCCGGCAACGGCCAGGACCATCAGAATAAAGCCAAAACGCAGTTGGGTTTTCAGCGGCACAATTTCCATCAGCCAGGCATTCAGGAAGATAGAGATCAGGATACCGGCGTTGAGGAAGGTAAAGGTGTTACTCATACTGGAGACGGGCAGATGGAAATAATCGGCGATATTTCCCATCACCATTCCGGTGACGATCACCAGCGCGCCGGTGAGGGCGTAGGAAAAGAAGCTGATCCATGTGAGCTTGATACGATTGCTGTTAGTCATGACTGGCCTGTGAATAGGAATGTAAAGCGCATTGACTGCGCCAGGGCGGACAGATTTTATTCATTCGAGTGATGTAAGCAAACGTTTATTATGCAATGAAATACTTTTTGCATTAATTAATGTGATGCAGATCGCTTTTGTCTGGCGTACTGGTCAATGCATGCGTCGTAACAACTATTTCAGCTACGTAAAATTAGGTAAAAGGCTGGCCCAGGATGCCAAGGCTCTTTAGAATCAAAGCACTTGCTTTTTATTCTGCTCCGTTAAGGAATTCCCATGCTCAAATCAACTCTGGCGGCGGTGGTTGCCGTTTTCGCCATTTCAGCTTTCTCTCCGGCAATGGCAGCGAAAGGCGATCCTCATGTCCTGCTGACGACGTCTGCGGGCAATATTGAGCTGGAGTTAAATAGCCAGAAAGCACCGATTTCCGTGGATAACTTCCTGAAGTACGTGAATAGCGGCTTCTATAACAACACCACCTTCCATCGCGTGATCCCGGGCTTCATGGTGCAGGGCGGCGGCTTCAACGAACAGATGCAGCAAAAGCAGCCGAACCCACCGATTAAAAACGAAGCCGATAACGGTCTGCGCAACACCCGCGGTACGATCGCGATGGCGCGCACCGCCGACCAGGACAGCGCCACCAGCCAGTTCTTCATCAACATTGCGGATAACGCCTTCCTTGACCACGGGCAGCGTGATTTTGGCTATGCGGTCTTCGGCAAAGTGGTGAAAGGCATGGACGTGGCGGATAAGATTTCTCAGGTTCAGACGCACAATGTCGGACCGTACCAGAATGTACCGTCGAAACCTGTCGTTATCCTCTCAGCGAAAGTGCTGCCATAAGCTTTTCTGTACGCGGGTGACACACCCGCGCCTCGTCGGCCTCTCTGCGTAACCTGAAATTGCTGCTTATACTTGTGGCAAACGGGGGACGATAAGGGAGGAGACCATGCGTTCACTCACCGATAAGCAAAAATCCCAACTCTGGGAACAGACCCGCAATATGAATTTTCAGGCCAGCCTTCGCCTGGAAGGCGCAGCGATCCCGCTGGTAACGCTGACTGCCGGGCAAGCCCTGGCGCGTCTTGCCGAAATCGGGAGGCGCCATGAGCAGTAAATATGGCGACGAGCGCGATCCTTACCTCTATCCTGCGCTCGATGTGATGCGTAACCGCCTCGGCATTCGTCAGGCGCAGCGTCTGGAGCAAACGGTCTGGGAAATCACCTCCCTGCGCGCGGCGACGCTGCCGCTGGGACCGCGCGGCCGCGGACTACCCTACCTCTGTTTTATTCATCATCAGCTCTATCAGGATATCTTCGACTGGGCGGGGCAATTCAGAGACGTCGATATTTATCAGGGCGATACCCCGTTCTGCCATTTTGCGTGGATTGAGAAAGAGGGCAATGCGCTGATGCGGGCGCTGGAGGAAGAGGACTATCTCAGCGGAGTCAATCGCGCGACGTTCGTTACGCGTCTGAGCTGGTACTACGGGGAAATCAACGTCCTGCACCCGTTTCGCATCGGTAGCGGCCTGGTTCAGCGGATTTTCTTTGAGCAGTTGGCGCTTCACGCCGGCTATGTCCTCGACTGGCGGGATATTGACCCCGATAGCTGGAGCCAGGCTAACCAGCTGGGGGCGATGGGCGATCCCGAACCCCTTGAGCGGATCTTTCGCAAAGTGGTAAGCGAAGCGTGAGAATCTGAGTAGAATAGCCCGATTTTATTCTTTCCGGAGCCGCTATGATCCTGCTTATCGACAACTATGATTCTTTCACCTGGAACTTGTACCAGTACTTCTGTGAACTGGGGGCGCAAGTGCAGGTCAGGCGTAATGATGAGTTGACGCTAGAGGAGATAGCGGCGTTGAAGCCGGAGAAAATCGTGATCTCTCCCGGACCCTGCACGCCGAATGAATCAGGCATTTCGCTGGCGGCGATCGCCCATTATGCCGGTCAGATCCCGCTGCTCGGTGTTTGCCTTGGTCATCAGGCTATTGCCCAGGTCTTTGGCGCCACGATCGTGCGAGCGGCGAAAGTGATGCACGGCAAGACTTCCCCCATCCATCATAACGGGCAGGGGGTCTTTCAGGGGCTGAATAATCCGCTGACCGTCACTCGCTACCACTCTCTGCTGATTGATCCCGCAACCCTTCCCGAATGCTTTGAGGTGACGGCTCGCAGCGAAAGCGGTGAGATTATGGCGATTCGTCATCGGGAGTGGGATCTCGAAGGGGTACAGTTCCACCCGGAGAGTATTCTCAGCGAGCAGGGGCATCAGTTGCTGGCAAACTTCCTCAATCGGTGATTTGTAGTTGCCATTGACTGATTTTTTATGCATATTTTGTGATTAGATTATCACAATAATGACCGCATAACGAAGAAGGATGGCATGACATGGCAACTGAGCAACCGGTAATTACCCGCGCCACATTCGATGAAGTTATTCTGCCGATTTATGCACCGGCAGAATTCATCCCGGTCAAAGGTAAAGGTAGCCGCGTATGGGATCAGCAGGGCAAAGAGTACGTTGATTTCGCGGGCGGGATTGCGGTGACGGCGTTAGGTCATTGTCATCCGGCTCTGGTCGCGGCGCTGCATGAGCAGGGCGAAACCTTGTGGCACACCAGCAATGTCTTTACCAACGAGCCGGCGCTGCGTCTGGGTCGCAAGCTGGTGGAGTCCACCTTCGCCGAGCGCGTGGTGTTCATGAACTCCGGCACCGAAGCGAACGAAACGGCGTTTAAGCTGGCGCGCCACTACACCATTACCCGTCACAGCCCGTATAAGACCAAAATCATCGCCTTCCACAATGCCTTCCACGGTCGTTCACTGTTCACGGTATCGGTGGGCGGGCAGGCAAAATATTCTGATGGTTTTGGCCCGAAACCGGCGGACATTATCCATGTGCCGTTTAACGATCTGCATGCGGTTAAAGCGGTAATGGACGATCATACCTGCGCGGTGGTCGTGGAGCCGATTCAGGGAGAAGGCGGCGTGATGGCAGCAACGCCGGAGTTTCTGAAAGGATTACGCGAACTGTGCGATGAGCATCAGGCGCTGCTGGTATTTGATGAAGTTCAGTGTGGGATGGGGCGGACCGGTTCGCTGTTTGCATACATGCACTATGGCGTGACGCCGGATATCCTTACCAGCGCCAAAGCGCTGGGCGGCGGCTTCCCGATCAGCGCCGTATTGACCACCCACGATATTGCCAGCGCATTCCACGCCGGTTCCCACGGTTCGACCTACGGCGGCAACCCGCTGGCCTGCGCCGTGGCCGGGGCAGCATTTGATCTGATCAATACCCCGGAGGTGCTGGAGGGGGTGAGCGCGAAGCGCGCGCTGTTTGTGCAGCATCTCCAGCAAATTGACGCCCAGTTTGACCTGTTCAGCGATATTCGCGGTATGGGGCTGTTGATTGGCGCGGAGCTTAAGCCGCAGCACAAAGGCCGGGCTCGCGATTTTCTTTATGCCGCGGCAGAGGCGGGCGTGATGGTGCTGAATGCCGGGCCGGATGTGATGCGTTTCGTCCCTTCGCTGGTCATTGACGAGAAGGATATTGCCGAAGGCATGGCCCGCTTTGCCCAGGCGGTACAGCAGGTGCTTAGCGCTTAACTGCGCGTAACCAGATGCCGTGATGCGGGCGCTGACGCCATGCCACCGAGGAGATGGTGTGCATGGTGTTCAGATGATCGAGGATCCGCTGCAGATGCTGCTCCATCGTACTTAACGGGCCACGGCTCACTCCCACATCCTGCGACTCCATAATATTCACATCGCCAGCGCTGCCGGGACCGTCGGTATCCAGTCGCTGCTGGCAACGCTGGAGCGCAATCTCACAAGATTCCAGATAGCGTCGGGCCAGCTCCGGCGTCAGCATCGTATGCTCGCGGGCCAGGGTGGTCATGGCGTTGATATGCTCAACAATAAACTGGCTGTGGGTAACCCATAGCTTCATATCGTCAAGATAATGAGTGTTAAACCCGGGTTCCTGCATGGCCTGATTCAGCGAGTTATACAGCGAGTTATGTGCCTGATTGACGCGCATCCGGCGATAGGCCAGCGCCGGGGCCTGATGATCGTCGCTGAGAATCAGCCGGAGCGCTTCCTGATCGGCTTCCAGCGCGTCGTGAGCATTCTTACGCAGTAGCCCGCTTTGCCATTGCGGCCACAGCCAGACCATGCCGCCAAAGGCGATAAGGCAGCCGATAAGCGTATCGATAAGCCTGGCGACAATATACTGCTCGCCGTTGAGCGTCAGAAGCTGCAGGGTATACACCGCCGTCACGGTAAAGCCAACCATCGCCCAGCCGTAATGTTTGCGAATAATCAGGTAGCTCAGCAGCGTGACGAGCAGCATCGCGGAGAGCGTATAGCCCTCCGGGACGTGAAAGTGCAGCGCCAGGCCGGCGATGGCCAGACCGGCAAGCGTACCTGCCGCCCGATGGACAATACGTACCCGCGTCGCGCCATAGCCGTTCTGAGTCACAAAAAGCACTGTCATCAGGATCCAGTAAGGTTTGGGCAGGTTCAGGGCGCTTCCCATCAGGCTCGCGGCCGTTAACATCACGCAGATACGGGCGGCGTTACGTAACGCCGGCGATTTCAACGAGAGATAGTTCTTTAGCGCGGGCAGCAGCGGCAGACGGCGCTCTTTATCGGCCATCAGGTCGCGAGCGTACAGCGGACGCTGGGTGCGCAGCACCCGGGCTATTCGGCTGAAGTGCCAGGCGCAGAATTGCCCTACCGGGTTGTCGGGATGCTGCCAGGCAATTTTCTCCAGTGCGCCGATTTGCTTATCCATATGAAAGCGTTGCGGATAGCGGTGGTAGAGAATGTCATCGGCCACTACCCGCAGGCGGGCGGCAACGGTTTGCGCGTTCCAGCGGATCACCACTTCGGCATGGCTGCGCTCCACCAGTTTTTGTACTTCTTCCGGTTGGTGCAGGCTGACGGAGATATGTTCCTGTAAATCCAGCGCCATCTGAAACACCCGCAGCAGGCGCTTGTGGTCGTTGCGCTGGTTCGCCGCCAGCATATGCATCTGCTGGTAGCATTGGGTGATCAGGTCCACCACCTTCTGCTGGCGCGTGAGCAACGGCGGCAGCGAAGTGCCCGGATCGATGTGCTGGGTCAGCAGGCTGTATTTGGCTTCGCAGTAGTTAGCCAGCTCCCGATAGAGCAGGCTCAGCGATTCACGCAGCGGCTGCTCGCGCCATAGCCAAAACCAGAACCAGCTAAACAGGCCGTACCACAGCGTCCCGAGGGCGTAGATCAGCAGCGGCTCCCAGACGGGCATATTGCCGGCGAGGCTCAGGGTGAAGATAGCGGCAATGAGCGAAGCGGGCAGTAGCCTGGCGTGCAGAGAGCTGATCTCCGCCGTTACGCCGAGCAGCAGCGTCAGGCCGCTGAGAATCAAGGGCAGCGGGATGTCCTGCTGAAGAAGAAGCTGGACGACCAGACTACAGCCGGCAAATAACGAACCGCCAATAATCAGACGCTTAAAAAAGCGTTTGTGCGGGGTATCCAGACCGGCGACGTTACAGCAGGCGGGTACCAGCGAGAACAACAGACCTTGCTGTAAGTGCCCGAGGAGGAGGCCTGTTGCAACCGGCAAGCACAACACCAGCGTTTGCCGCAGTGCATAGTTGACTTCCGGGTGGTAAATCAGCCTGCGCCACATAGGGGAAACAAAAACGGCGTATTGCGGACGCAACACGCCGTTTTTATCGACTTAACGGGTACCGTATACGACGATAGTTTTACCGTGGGCGGAGATCAGATTCTGATCTTCCAGCATCTTCAGGATACGGCCAACGGTTTCACGGGAACAACCCACGATCTGACCGATTTCCTGGCGGGTAATTTTAATTTGCATACCATCAGGGTGGGTCATCGCATCCGGCTGTTTTGCCAGGTTCAGCAGCGTCTGAGCGATGCGCCCGGTGACGTCGAGGAAGGCAAGGTTACCCACTTTTTCTGAGGTCACCTGCAGACGGCGAGCCATCTGCGATGACAAGCGCATCAGGATATCCGGGTTAACCTGAATGAGCTGACGGAATTTTTTGTAGGAGATTTCGGCCACTTCACATGCGGTTTTCGCACGTACCCAGGCGCTACGCTCCTGGCCTTCTTCAAACAAGCCTAATTCACCGATGAAATCGCCCTGGTTGAGGTAAGAGAGGATCATCTCTTTACCTTCTTCATCCTTGATGAGCACAGCCACAGAGCCTTTGACGATGTAGTACAACGTTTCTGCTTTTTCACCCTGGTGGATCAGCGTGCTTTTAGATGGGTACTTATGAATGTGGCAATGAGACAAGAACCATTCGAGGGTAGGGTCTGTTTGCGGTTTGCCAAGCACCATGCGCGGTTATCCTCTGTTATAAGCTATCTCCGGGTGCCGACACTACACGGCATCCGGGCATGCAATCGTATCGTTTCCCTATGCCTGGGAAACGGGCTGGTGACTTTTCTTCAGCCTGTAATGTGAACTCCTCTGCATACATGCAGTACATCAATGTAATACTGTAGCATCCCGACTGTTTTAGCATAGCTTTTGCCGCATGTCTCCTGGTGTCTCGCTTCAGCATGATGCAGGTCGCCTTCCGTTGCGAGAATTGTTATGTACGCGTAATCTGTCCGGAAAATTGCAACCTTGGAGTTAAATTTTATGCAAGCTCGTGTGAAATGGGTGGAAGGGTTAACCTTCATCGGAGAGTCGGCGTCAGGTCACCAGATTCTGATGGACGGCAACTCCGGAGATAAAGCGCCAAGCCCGATGGAGATGGTGCTGATGGCGGCGGGCGGATGCAGCGCTATTGATGTCGTGTCTATTTTGCAGAAAGGTCGCCACAACGTGACTAACTGTGAAGTCAAGCTGACGTCTGAACGTCGGGAAGAGGCGCCGCGCCTGTTTACCCATATCAATCTGCATTTTATCGTCACCGGCAAAGAGCTGAAAGAGGCGGCGGTTTCCCGTGCGGTGGATCTGTCGGCGGAGAAATACTGCTCGGTGGCGCTGATGCTGCAAAAAGCGGTGAACATCACCCACTCGTTTGAGGTGGTGGAGGCGTAATGCCAGATACCCGGTGGCGCGAGCGTACCGGGTTGACACCGTTTTGTCGCGCCGCCCAATTTAAATCGCTTTGCCTTCCATCAAGCGCTCCACCAGCGGCGTCATGATGAGCTCCATCGCCAGCCCCATTTTCCCGCCCGGCACCACCAGCGTATTGATATGTGAGATAAACGAACCCTGCAGCATCGCCAGCAGCCAGGGGAAATCGATATCCCGCAGGTTGCGGAAGTGGATCACCACAAAGCTTTCATCCAATGACGGGATGCCCTTCGCCGCAAACGGGTTGGAGGTATCGACGGTGGGAACGCGCTGGAAGTTGATATGGGTGCGCGAAAACTGCGGTGTAATGAAATTGATATAGTCTTCCATTGAACGGACCACGGAATCCATCACCGCTTCGCGGGAGTGGCCGCGTTCGCTGGTATCGCGGATGAGCTTCTGAATCCATTCCAGGTTAACGATAGGCACCACGCCGACCAGCAGGTCGACATTCTGCGCAACGTTATACTGCGGCGTGACAACCCCGCCGTGCAGCCCTTCATAAAACAGGACATCGGTCGGTTCCGGTAGCGGTTGCCACGGTGTGAATGTGCCCGGCACCTGATTCCACGGCACCGCTTCATCATAGGTGTGCAGATATTTGCGCGACTGGCCACTACCGTTACGCCCGTACTCAAGGAAGGTGTTTTCCAGCAGGCCAAAGTCGTTGGCTTCCGGGCCGAAATAGCTGATGTGTTTGCCCTGATCGCGCGCTTTGCGGATCGCCATGTCCATTTCCGGGCGGGTATAACGATGGAAGCTGTCGCCTTCCACCTCAGCGGCACGCAGGTTTAGCTGGGCAAAAATTTTACGAAAGGCGAGGCTGGTGGTCGTGGTTCCCGCGCCGCTGGAGCCCGTGACGGCAATCACCGGATGTTTGGCAGACATAACAACTCCCAGATTAAAACGATGTGTGGTGCCGCCTTAGCCGTGAAACTGCTTGCGGGGCATGATGTTGACCGTCTCGTGCAGTTCTGACCACACCAGTACGGCTTCTCCGCTTTTCAATTGTTGCTTGACGTCGGCGACTTTATCCGCCAGCGAGCGTTCATGTTCACCATAATCGGTGCCTTCCCGCAACACAAAGCTTTCGATCAGGTTATCCAGCGTTTCGGGATCCAGATCGTGCCAGGGAATAATCATTTTTGTGCTCCCAACCAACGGGTTAACCAGTCCGGGATACGCCTTTCCAGCCACATTTCCGGTTTGCGCAGCGTGCCGCCAACGAATCCGACGTGTCCGCCATTTTCTGTCAGCTGATACTCGACGTTTGCCGGGAGCTGTTCTTGTGGCGGAATGGAGTGGTGGTCCATAAACGGATCGTCTTTCGCGTGAATGATCAGCGTCGGTTTCGTAATGTCGCTGAGCCGCGGCATGGCGCTGCACTGGCGATAGTAGTCCAGCGCATCGGCAAAACCGTGAATCCTGGCGGTGATCATATCGTCAAACTCGCGGATGCGGCGCATGCCTTTAAGCTGGCGCAGATCGACCGGGAGCGAACCGGGATAGGCTTTCAGCTTACGCGCGGCGTTGGCCTTTAACAGATTGAGCAGATAACGTTGATAGACCCGGGAAAAGCCCTTGTCCATATGATAGCTGCAGGCTTCGAGCATGAACGGGGCTGAGACGATAACCGCGGCATCCAGCGGGACATTATCGCCTTCTTTGGCCAGCAGGCAGCCCAGCATATTGCCGCCCAGCGAATAGCCGACGGCGGCGGTCGGCGCCGTGCCCCATTCGCGTTGTAGCCAGTGCAGGAACCAGCTGCCATCTTCGGTTTCACCCGAGTGATAGATGCGGTTATTGCGGTTGGGTTCGCCGCTACAGCCGCGAAAATGCATCACCACGCCCAGCCAGCCGCGCTGCATGGCCGCATGGATAAGGCCATGAGCATAGGGGCTGTGCAGGCTGCCTTCCAGCCCGTGGAACACGACCAGTCGCGGTTTGTGTTGCGCCCCGGCGGGGTCCTCGCTCCACGCCAGATCGACAAAATCACCGTCCGGGAGTTCAAGGCGCTGCCAGTGCGGCGTGAATCCCAGCTTACGGCGAATCAGGCGCGGCAGCATGGTCTGCAGATGACGATTGCCCACGCCGCGCATAGGGTGGAACTCGCGCGAGTCGTCTTCGGGGGGCGTCATTTCTGTGGGGGTGATTTCTACCATAGCACCAGAGCAGTTAATCATCTTATAAAATAGTATACCGCGCATGAAGTGCGCAGGTTATCCAATATGTGGTCTTGCGGCCTGTGCTATAGGTTACACGAAATTACCGCCGGATGATGAGTGCTTGCGGGATAAGGAGGGCCCGCAGCCCGGGAAGGCGATAAGGGGACACAGCCACCGCCCGGCGCGAATGGCTGTGAGACTGGCTCAAAACATGCTGTTGCCGCTGGCGGTTTTTTCCGGAACCGTCTGAATAACATCCCAGTGTTCAACGATCTTGTTCTGCGCATCGAGGCGGAAAATATCGATAATCGCCCGGGTGACGCCCGGCTCGCGGCCGGTGGACGCAACGTGCAGAACGACATAGTCGCCGTCGACAATCACGCGTTTAATCTCGCTGTGAGAGTCGGGGAATTTGTCTTTCAGAAAGGCGATGAATTGACGAAAGCCTTCGGGCCCATCCTTCGCGCCAGGATTATGCTGGATATACTCCTTTCCGAGGTAGATTTTTGCGGCATCAAAGTCTTTATCGTTCAGCGCCTTATTATAAAAAGCGATGACGTTTTCTTTGTTCTTTAATTCGCTCGCGGTGTAGGCGGCAAAGGCGGAGTGGGTCAGGGCGCAAAGCAGTGAGAGGGAGATGAGCGTGTTTTTTACCATGGCAATGCCTCTTCGCAGATGAGTGTTGCGGTTTTTAGCCGGGGGCAGATAACGGCGCATTCCCATAACGCGGCGCCGCTGCGTTTATGCCCCCTGCTTTAGCATAACCGGCTTTAGCCTTCCTGCAGCATCTGCTCCAGCTGCTCTTGTGCTTCAAGCCAGGCCATTTCACACTCTTCCAGACCTGATTTGGCACTGGCCTGTTGCTGCAGACAGGTGGTCAGCTCCGCTTTGCGCGAGGCGTCATACAGCCCGCTGTCGCCGAGCTTCTCTTCCGCCTGAGCGAGCTGCGCGTTGAGCTTATCCATCTCTTTCTCAAGACGGGTAATCTCTTTGCGCAGCGGCTGCGTGAGCGTCCGTAACTCCGCTTCCCGGCGTTTCTGGTCTTTGCGGGCCTGGGCGCTGTTACCGCTCTCTTTCGCCACGTCAGACGACGAGCTTTCCTGCTTCTGCGAGTCGCTGAGCCACTGCTGATAATCTTCCAGGTCGCCATCGAACGGTTCGACTTTGCCGTCATGCACCAGATAGAGATCGTCGGTGGTAGAGCGGATCAGGTGGCGATCGTGCGAGACCACCACCAGCGCGCCTTCGAAATCAATCAGCGCTTCGGTTAAGGCCTGACGCATATCGAGATCGAGGTGGTTGGTCGGTTCATCGAGCAGCAGAAGGTTAGGGCGCTGCCAGACGATTAACGCCAGCACCAGACGGGCTTTTTCGCCACCGGAGAAACGCTGCGTCTCTTCGTTGACCTTATCGCTCTGGAAACCAAACCCGCCGAGATAGTCGCGCAGCTTCTGCTCTGTCTCCTGAGGCGCCAGGCGAGCCAGGTGCTGCAATGGCGATTCGTCAGCGCGCAGGAACTCCAGCTGATGCTGAGCGAAGTAGCCGAGCTTAATGCCTTTAGCGAGGCCAATATCGCCGTGCAGCGGCTGGAGTTCGCCGGCCAGCAGCTTGATAAGCGTCGACTTGCCGGCGCCGTTACGCCCTAACAGGCCAATGCGCGAACCGGGCACCAGGTTTAGCTTGATAGAGTCCAGAATCACCCGTTCGCCATAGCCAGCGCTGACTTTTTCCATTTTCAGCAGCGGGTTTGGCAGGCTCTCCGGCGCGCGGAAACTAAAGTGGAACGGGTTATCGACGTGAGCCGGGGCGATAAGCTCCATGCGTTCCAGCATTTTAATACGGCTTTGCGCCTGCTTGGCTTTGGTGGCCTTGGCGCGAAAGCGGTCGATATAACTTTGCAGATGCGCGACGCGCAGCTGCTGGCTTTCATACATCGACTGCTGCTGTGACAGGCGGGTTGCGCGCTGTACTTCAAATGAGCTGTAGTTGCCGGTGTATTCGAACATTGTTTGCTGTTCGATATGGATAATTTTATCGACGATCGGATCGAGGAAGTCACGATCGTGAGAGATCAGAACCAGCGTGCCGGTGTAGCCTTTCAGCCATTTCTCCAGCCAGATGACCGCATCGAGATCGAGGTGGTTGGTCGGTTCATCGAGCAGCAGCAGATCGGAACGGCAAATCAGCGCCTGGGCGAGGTTCAGACGCATCCGCCAACCGCCGGAAAAGTCGCTGACCGGGCTTTCAAGCTGTTCATTGCTGAATCCCAGCCCGTGCAGCAGGCTGGCGGCGCGCGAACGGATGGTCCAGGCATCGATGGCGTCCAGTTTACCGTGCACCGTCGCGATAGCGTGGCCGTCATTGCGCTCATTGGCCTGGTGTAAATCGGCTTCGAACTGGCGATATTCGCGATCGCCATCAATAACATAATCAATGGCTGGCTGCGCCAGCGCAGGGGTCTCCTGATTAACCCACGCCAGCTGCCAGTTACCCGGAAAGGTCATACTGCCGCCGTCGGCGCTAATCTCGTTTTTCAAAAGCGCTAGCAGCGTGGATTTACCGCAGCCGTTTTTGCCCACCAGGCCGACCTTCTGGCCAGGATTGATGGTAGCGGTGGCGTTGTCCAGAAGGACCCGTACGCCGCGACGAATTTGTAACGAGGAGAAAACAATCATAAGGCGCCGTATGTTCTGACTATGTTAGTTTGTCATTATGATAATGTAATGTGGTAGCAAATTGCTCCACCGGGCCGCAATGGTAGCCCAAAACGAAGATGATACACAAAGTCATTCTGGTTGCGTCGGGACGCAGCCGTTGTACAGGCCACCAGAAGACGTTCGGGAGGGGAATGATGTCTCAGACAGCGAAGGTTTTGCTGCTGTATGCCCACCCAGAATCTCAGGATTCCGTGGCCAACCGGGTTTTACTTGAACCGGCTTTACAGTTGCCTAATGTCACCGTGCACGATCTCTATGCACACTACCCAGATTTTTTTATCGATATTGCCCATGAGCAGGATCTGTTGCGCCAGCATGAGGTGATTGTTTTCCAGCATCCGCTCTACACGTGGAGCTGCCCGGCATTGCTGAAGGAGTGGCTGGACAGGGTGCTGACCCGCGGCTTTGCCAGCGGCGCCGGAGGGAACCAGCTGGCGGGAAAGTACTGGCGTAGCGTGATCACCACCGGTGAGCCCGAGAGCGCCTACCGACGTGATGCCAATCGCTATCCCATGAACGATATCCTGCGTCCATTTGAACTGACTGCCGGCATGTGCCGGATGCACTGGATGAGCCCGATTATTGTCTACTGGGCTCGCCGGCAATCGCCTGATGACCTGAAAAATCATGCGCGCGCGTATCGCGACTGGCTGGCGAACCCTATCGCGGCAGGAGGCATAAATGGAGGGCGCTGATCTGCTGTTAGCGGGGGTATTATTTCTGTTTTCTGCCGTAGTGGCGGTACCGCTGGCCGCCAGGCTGGGCATCGGCGCGGTATTAGGCTATCTGCTTGCCGGAATTGCCATTGGCCCGTGGGGGCTGGGATTTATTAGCGATGTCGATGAGATTTTGCACTTCTCCGAACTGGGCGTCGTGTTCCTGATGTTCATCATCGGGCTGGAGCTGAATCCGGCGAAGCTCTGGCGCCTGCGCAGTTCCATTTTTGGCGTCGGGGCGGCGCAAGTCATGCTCAGCGCGGGTATTCTCGGCGGATTACTGATGGTGACCGGCTTTTCCTGGCAGGCGGCGGTGGTCGGCGGTATTGGGCTGGCGATGTCGTCCACGGCAATGGCGCTGCAGCTGATGCGTGAGAAAGGAATGAGTCGCAGCGAGTCCGGGCAACTGGGTTTTTCCGTGCTGCTGTTTCAGGATCTGGCCGTGATCCCTGCGCTGGCACTGGTACCGCTGCTGGCTGGCTCCGGGGATGGCCATCTTAACTGGGTGACCGTCGGGCTGAAGGTTCTGGCCTTCGGTGGGATGCTGATTGGCGGCCGTTTTCTGCTACGACCTGTTTTTCGATTTATCGCTGGCTCCGGGGTGCGGGAAGTCTTCACCGCCGCAACGCTGCTGCTGGTGCTGGGCTCGGCGTTGTTTATGGACGCGCTCGGTCTGTCTATGGCGCTCGGTACCTTCATTGCTGGTGTGCTGCTGGCTGAAAGCGAGTATCGCCATGAGCTGGAGATCGCCATTGAGCCGTTTAAAGGGCTCTTGCTCGGGCTGTTCTTTATTTCCGTCGGCATGGCATTGAATCTGGGCGTGCTCTACACCCACTTACTGTGGGTAGCGGCAAGCGTTGCCGTGCTGGTGGCGGTAAAAAGCTTCGTGCTGTACGGTCTGGCTCGGGTATACGGGGTGCGTAGCTCGGAGCGGATGCAGTTTGCGGGTGTGCTGAGCCAGGGGGGCGAGTTTGCGTTTGTGCTGTTTTCACTTCCGGCCTCGCTGCGGCTGTTCGAAGACGATCAGATGGCGCTGCTGCTGGTGACGGTCACGCTATCGATGATGACGACGCCGTTGCTGATGACGCTTATCGATCAAATTCTCTCCCGACGCTTTAACCAGCCGGAAGAGGAAGATGAAGCGCCGTGGGTTGAGGACGATAAACCGCAGGTGATTATTGTCGGCTTTGGCCGCTTCGGACAGGTTATTGGCCGTTTGCTGATGGCCAATAAGATGCGGATCACCGTGCTGGAGCGCGATATCAGCGCGGTTAACCTGATGCGGAAATATGGCTATAAGGTCTATTTTGGCGATGCGACGCAGCTGGAACTACTGCGCTCGGCGGGGGCGGAGGATGCGCAGTCGATTGTTATCACCTGCAACGAGCCGGAAGATACCATGAAGCTGGTGGAGATGTGCCAGCAACACTTTCCGCATCTGAATATCCTGGCGCGCGCCCGGGGTCGTGTTGAGGCGCATGAATTGCTGCAGGCTGGCGTGAAACAATTTTCGCGTGAAACGTTTTCCAGCGCGCTGGAACTTGGGCGCAAAGCGTTGATTACCCTGGGCATGCATCCGCATCAGGCGCAGCGTGCTCAGCTGCACTTCCGTCGTCTGGATATGCGTATGCTGCGTGAGTTAATGCCCGTGAATACTGATACGCTGCAGATATCACGCGTGCGGGAGGCTCGCCGCGAGCTGGAAGAGATTTTCCAGCGCGAGATGCAGAAAGAGAGCAGGCAGCTTGACGGTTGGGATGAGTTTGAATAAGGGTCAAATCATGATGGCAGTGCGTAAACGTTTTATTGCCGGCGCAAAATGTCCGGCGTGTCAGGCGCAGGATTCTCTGGCAATGTGGCGTGAGAATAATGTCGATATTGTTGAGTGTGTTAAGTGTGGCCACCAGATGCGTGAGGCGGATAAAGAGGCGCAGGAGCACGTACGCAAAGATGAGCAAGTGATTGGCATTTTTCATCCGGACTAGCGTTATCCGTCGCCTTTTTTTAAGCTAGAGGGTACACGGCTGCAGAATTCCGCTACAATCTGCGCCACTATTCTTCCCATGCTCAGGAGATATCATGAAAGTAGCAAAAGACCTGGTGGTCAGCCTGGCCTATCAGGTACGTACAGAAGACGGTGTGTTGGTTGATGAGTCTCCGGTAAGCGCGCCGCTGGACTACCTGCATGGTCACGGCTCCCTGATTTCCGGCCTGGAAAATGCGCTGGATGGCCATGAAGTGGGCGACAAATTTGACGTAGAAGTCGGCGCGAACGATGCGTACGGCCAGTACGACGAAAATCTGGTTCAGCGTGTTCCTAAAGACGTCTTCATGGGCGTTGATGAACTGCAGGTTGGCATGCGCTTCCTGGCGGAAACCGACCAGGGTCCAGTGCCGGTTGAAATCACCGAAGTGGATGACGAGCACGTCGTGGTTGACGGTAACCACATGCTGGCTGGCCAGAATCTGAAGTTCAACGTTGAGGTTGTTGCGCTTCGCGAAGCGACTGCAGAAGAGCTGGAGCATGGTCACGTGCACGGTGCCCACGGCCACGAGCATGACCACGATCATGAAGGTTGCTGCGGCGGCCACGGCCATGATCACGACCACGGTCATGAACATGGCAAAGGCGGTTGTGGTAACGGCGGCTGCGGCTGTCACTAATACCCGTCTGTCTTTCAAGCCCCAGGCGCATTGGCCTGGCTTTCAAACCCCGGTGACATCGTTCTCTATGCTGCCGGGAGTTCTCAAGCCTGCCGCCGTTCTGCGACTCGAAATTCTTAGGGTATTTAATCCGGTAGACATAGCGCTGCCGGAGACAATCAAGCGGGGAAACCCGCTTTTTTTACGCCTCAATAATGTGGCGGGGGCGTTTCTTCTGCCTGTGATGCGATATGCGATGCCTGGGTGGCTTTCAGTTTTTCAACCATCAGGCGCATATGTTCACGCATCTTCGCCATTTCTATCTCATGGGCGGTGACGGTCTTATTGAGGTCTTCAATGGTGATTTCCTGAAACGCCAGCCGGCTTTCCAGCTCCGCCAGGCGAGTCTCCAGTGTACTGTCGTGCATGAGTAACCTCTTCTGTCTTATCTCGCGAGCGGATTCTACTCAACTTTCACCCTTCGCGCAGCAACCTCGCGTAAGACAGGAAACTTATTTATACAAAAATAGTCTGAAAACTGGCGATATTCAGGAAGGTCCGTATGTAGATTTGCTCTGCAACGTTTTATAGTACCTTTTTTGCTTTTTACGATAACCCTGGGGTGAGATGCCCCGGCCCTGGAGAAATGGATGAAATCACTGTTTAAAGTAACGCTGCTGGCGACCACGATGGCTGTCGCCCTGAATGCACCGCTGACCTTTGCGGCTGATGCTGCCGCGAAGACGGCACCTGCAACGGATAGCAAAGCGGCATTTAAAAATGACGATCAAAAATCTGCTTATGCGCTGGGTGCTTCACTGGGACGTTACATGGAAAACTCCCTGAAAGAACAAGAGAAACTGGGTATCAAGCTGGATAAAGATCAGCTGATCGCCGGTGTTCAGGACGCTTTTGCGAATAAAAGCAAACTGTCCGATCAAGAAATCGAGCAGACCCTGCAAACCTTCGAAACCCGCGTAAAAACTGCTGCTCAGCAGAAAATGGAAAAAGACGCGACTGAAAACGATGCGAAAGGCAAAGCCTATCGCGACACCTTCGCAAAAGAGAAGGGCGTAAAAACCTCTAAATCTGGCCTGCTGTACAAAGTTGAGAAAGAAGGGACCGGCGACGCACCGAAAGACAGTGACACGGTTGTCGTGAACTACAAAGGTACGCTGATTGACGGTAAAGAGTTCGATAACTCTTACACTCGCGGCGAGCCGCTCTCCTTCCGTCTGGACGGCGTTATCCCGGGCTGGACTGAAGGTCTGAAAAACATCAAGAAAGGCGGCAAAATCAAGCTGGTTATCCCGCCGGATCTGGCTTACGGCAAAACTGGCGTCCCGGGTATTCCGGCTAACTCCACGCTGGTCTTCGACGTAGAACTGCTGGATATCAAACCGGCGCCGAAAGCCGATGCCAAGCCTGAAGCGGCGGCTGATGCCAAAGCTGACGCGCAAAGCGCAGACGCGAAGAAGTAATCTGGTTTACGCCGCCGCCGTTAAAGGCGGCGGCTTTTTTATTTGGGGCAGATATAATTAAAACTGGAAAGTGCCTCAAGCGCTGTATTACTTTAGTTAGCTTAATAATGATGATGAGCCTGCCCTGACAAGCTACACCTCATCCTTCAAGCTGCCTCTGCATTGGCTGCATCCGCTTATTCCGGTTACGCACTGGAGTCAGCCCTGAGACGGGATAAGAGACAGGTTTGCCTCTTGCCGCGCCAGCTTACGGCTGGTCAAATTCGTTGTGACGAATGTCTCGGACGTGCACCGTGGCGCACCTTGAACGGTTTTGTGTAAAAAATGACAGGCTCCTGAAAAGGAGTGCTTTTTTTCATGTCCAGGTCGCTTTTAACCAACGAAACCAGTGAGCTTGACCTGCTGGATCAACGTCCTTTCGACCAGACCGACTTCGATATCCTCAAATCCTATGAAGCGGTTGTGGACGGGTTAGCGATGCTCATTGGTTCCCATTGCGAGATAGTGCTGCATTCTTTACAGGATCTGAAATGCTCCGCCATCCGCATCGCCAACGGTGAACATACCGGGCGCCAAATCGGCTCGCCGATTACCGATCTTGCGCTGCGCATGCTGCATGATATGACGGGGGCCGACAGCAGCGTATCCAAGTGCTACTTTACGCGGGCCAAAAGCGGTGTCCTGATGAAGTCCGTCACGATTGCCATTCGCAACCGTGAACACCGGGTCATCGGCCTGCTGTGCATCAACATGAACCTGGATGTGCCGTTCTCACAGATAATGAGCACCTTTATTCCGCCGGAAACGCCGGAAGTGAACTCTCAGGTTAACTTTGCCTCGTCCGTTGATGATTTGGTCGCTCAGACTCTTGAGTTCACTATCGAAGAAGTCAATGCCGACCGCAATGTTTCCAACAATGCTAAAAATCGCCAGATTGTCCTGAATCTCTACGAGAAAGGGATCTTTGATATCAAAGATGCCATCAACCAGGTGGCCGATCGGCTGAATATTTCCAAACATACGGTCTATCTCTATATTCGTCAGTTTAAGAGCGGCGATTTCCAGGGGCTGGATAAGTAATGCGTTTTGCCATTACGGTGACGGGGCCTGCCTACGGTACGCAGCAGGCCAGCAGCGCCTGGCAGTTTGCCCAGGCCGTGTTGCAAGAGGGTCATGAGCTGGCCTGTGTCTTCTTCTATCGTGAAGGCGTCTACAACGCAAACCAGCTGACTGCGCCCGCCAGCGATGAATTTGACCTTGTCCGCGCATGGCAGCGGCTACATGACGATCATGCCGTCGCGCTGCACATCTGCGTGGCGGCAGCCCTGCGTCGCGGTGTCACCGATGAACAAGAAGCTCAGCAGGCGGGGTTGCCTGGTCATAATCTGCAGCCTGGATTCACGCTGAGCGGATTGGGTGCGCTGGCCGAAGCCTCATTAACCTGCGATCGGATGGTGCAGTTCTGATGAAACGCGTTGCCTTTGTTTTTTCTTCTGCCCCGCATGGTTCTGCTGCGGGTAGGGAAGGCCTGGATGCGCTGCTGGCGACTTCAGCGCTGAGCGATGAGATCGGCGTGTTCTTTGTCGGCGACGGCGTCTTTCAGCTGCTGCCCGGGCAACAGCCGTCGGCGGTGCTTGCCCGCGATTACATCGCGACCTTTAAACTCTTACCGCTGTACGATATTGACGCGTGCTGGATATGCGCAGCGTCCGCCCGCGAACGCGGCCTGAATGCCGGGACGTCGTGGGTCGTAGACGCCGGGTGGCTTGAGCCCGAAGCGCTGCGCGCCCGGCTTGATGATTTCAACGTGATTTTGCGTTTCTGAGGACTGAATGCTCCACACACTCAGCACGTCCCCGTGGCATACCGATCTCCATACGATGCTGCGCCTGGTAAAGGATGGCGACGATCTCCTGCTGCTTTCCGATGGCGTGATTGCGGCCATCGTCGGCGGGCCCTTCCTTGAAATCCTGCAGTCTGCCCCCATAACCATTCATGCTCTGCAAGACGATATCGATGCCCGCGGGCTGGCTGGTCAAATTGCGGACAGTGTCGTCAGGGTTGGCTATACTGATTTCGTCAGAATGTCGGTCAAACATCCTGGACAGTTGTCCTGGTAATGGCGGGATCGTTGTATATTTCTTGACACCTTTTCGGCACCGCCCTAAAATTCTGCGTCCTCATATTATATGAGGCGATTTATTACGTGTTTACGAAGCAAAAGCTAAAACCAGGAGCTATTTAATGGCAACAATTAACCAGCTGGTACGCAAACCACGCGCACGCAAAGTTGCAAAGAGCAACGTGCCTGCACTGGAAGCCTGCCCGCAGAAACGTGGCGTATGTACTCGCGTATATACCACCACTCCTAAGAAACCGAACTCCGCACTGCGTAAAGTTTGCCGTGTTCGTCTGACTAACGGTTTCGAAGTCACCTCCTACATCGGCGGTGAAGGTCACAACCTGCAGGAACACTCCGTGATCCTGATCCGTGGCGGTCGTGTTAAAGACCTTCCGGGTGTTCGTTACCACACCGTTCGTGGTGCGCTTGACTGCTCCGGCGTTAAAGACCGTAAGCAAGCTCGCTCCAAGTATGGCGTGAAGCGTCCTAAGGCTTAATGGTTCTCCGTTAAGTAAGGCCAAACGTTTTATATTAATGTCAAACTAAACTCTTTGAGTTTTGGACAATCCTGAATTAACAACGGAGTATTTCCATGCCACGTCGTCGCGTCATTGGTCAGCGTAAAATCCTTCCAGATCCTAAGTTCGGATCAGAACTGCTGGCAAAATTTGTAAATATCCTGATGGTAGATGGTAAAAAATCTACTGCAGAAGCTATCGTATACAGCGCGCTGGAGACCCTGGCTCAGCGCTCTGGTAAAAATGAACTGGAAGCTTTCGAAGTCGCTCTGGACAACGTTCGTCCGACCGTCGAAGTTAAGTCCCGCCGCGTAGGTGGTTCTACTTATCAGGTTCCAGTTGAAGTCCGTCCGGTTCGTCGTAATGCCCTGGCAATGCGTTGGATCGTAGAAGCTGCTCGTAAACGTGGTGATAAATCCATGGCTCTGCGTCTGGCGAACGAACTTTCTGATGCTGCAGACAACAAAGGTACTGCAGTTAAGAAACGTGAAGACGTTCACCGTATGGCAGAAGCCAACAAGGCGTTCGCTCACTACCGTTGGTAATCCCTTCGGAGTCATAGTCACCAGGCGGGCGCTTCAGGTAAGTCGCCCGTGCTGGATAACTTAACTGAACGCCTAAAGAAATAAACGAGGAATCAAATGGCTCGTACAACACCCATCGCACGCTACCGTAACATCGGTATCAGTGCGCACATCGACGCCGGTAAAACTACTACTACCGAACGTATTCTGTTCTACACCGGTGTAAACCACAAAATCGGTGAAGTTCATGACGGCGCAGCCACCATGGACTGGATGGAGCAGGAGCAGGAGCGTGGTATCACTATCACCTCCGCAGCGACTACTGCATTCTGGTCTGGTATGGCTAAGCAGTATGAACCGCATCGCGTTAACATCATCGACACCCCGGGGCACGTTGACTTCACTATCGAAGTAGAACGTTCCATGCGTGTGCTTGATGGTGCAGTAATGGTTTACTGCGCAGTTGGTGGTGTTCAGCCGCAGTCTGAAACCGTATGGCGTCAGGCAAACAAATATAAAGTTCCGCGCATTGCGTTCGTTAACAAAATGGACCGCATGGGTGCGAACTTCCTGAAAGTTGTTGGTCAGATCAAAACCCGTCTGGGCGCGAACCCGGTTCCGCTGCAGCTGGCAATTGGTGCTGAAGAAGGTTTCACCGGTGTTGTTGACCTGGTGAAAATGAAAGCCATCAACTGGAACGAAGAAGACGCAGGCGTCACCTTCACCTATGAAGATATCCCGGCTGACATGCAGGACCTGGCTGACGAATGGCACCAGAACCTGATCGAGTCCGCTGCAGAAGCTTCAGAAGAGCTGATGGAGAAATACCTGGGTGGTGAAGAACTGACTGAAGAAGAGATCAAAAAAGCTCTGCGTCAGCGTGTTCTGAACAACGAAATCATCCTGGTAACCTGTGGTTCTGCATTTAAGAACAAAGGTGTTCAGGCGATGCTGGATGCGGTAGTTGACTACCTGCCATCCCCGGTTGATGTACCTGCGATCAACGGTATTCTGGACGACGGTAAAGATACTCCGGCTGAGCGTCACGCTAGCGATGACGAGCCGTTTGCTGCTCTGGCATTTAAAATCGCTACCGACCCGTTCGTGGGTAACCTGACCTTCTTCCGCGTTTACTCCGGTGTGGTTAACTCTGGTGATACCATCCTGAACTCCGTGAAATCTGCACGTGAGCGTTTCGGTCGTATCGTACAGATGCACGCTAACAAACGTGAAGAGATCAAAGAAGTTCGCGCGGGCGACATCGCTGCTGCTATCGGTCTGAAAGACGTGACTACTGGTGACACCCTGTGTAACCCGGATCACCCGATCATTCTGGAGCGTATGGAATTCCCTGAGCCGGTAATCTCCATCGCTGTTGAACCGAAAACCAAAGCTGACCAGGAAAAAATGGGTCTGGCTCTGGGTCGTCTGGCGAAAGAAGACCCGTCATTCCGCGTATGGACTGACGAAGAATCTAACCAGACCATTATCGCCGGTATGGGTGAGCTGCACCTCGACATCATCGTTGACCGTATGAAGCGTGAATTCAACGTTGAAGCGAACGTCGGTAAACCTCAGGTTGCTTACCGCGAAGCGATTCGTGCGAAAGTTACCGATATCGAAGGTAAACATGCCAAGCAGTCTGGTGGTCGCGGTCAGTATGGTCATGTTGTTATCGACATGTACCCGCTGGAGCCGGGCTCAAATCCGAAAGGATACGAGTTCATCAACGACATCAAAGGTGGTGTAATTCCTGGCGAATACATCCCGGCCGTTGATAAAGGCATCCAGGAACAGCTGAAAGCTGGTCCGCTGGCAGGTTACCCGGTAGTTGATCTCGGTGTGCGTCTGCACTTCGGTTCTTACCATGACGTTGACTCCTCTGAACTGGCGTTTAAACTGGCCGCTTCTATTGCCTTCAAAGATGGCTTTAAGAAAGCGAAACCAGTTCTGCTTGAGCCGATCATGAAGGTTGAAGTAGAAACTCCGGAAGAGAACACTGGTGACGTCATCGGTGACCTTAGCCGTCGTCGTGGTATGCTGCGTGGTCAAGAATCCAACGTTACTGGCGTTGTGATTCACGCTGAAGTTCCGCTGTCTGAAATGTTCGGATATGCAACTCAGCTGCGTTCCCTGACTAAAGGCCGTGCTTCTTACTCCATGGAGTTCCTGAAGTATGATGACGCGCCGAACAACGTTGCTCAGGCCGTAATTGAAGCCCGTGGTAAATAAGCCGTAGGGTTAAAACCAAAATCCCGTGCTCTCTCCTGAAGGGGAGAGCGCTATAGTAAGGAATATAGCCGTGTCTAAAGAAAAATTTGAACGTACAAAACCGCACGTCAACGTCGGTACTATCGGCCACGTTGACCATGGTAAAACTACTCTGACCGCTGCAATCACTACCGTTCTGGCTAAAACCTACGGTGGTTCTGCTCGCGCATTCG
>NZ_PIBO01000014.1:0-113772 GCF_002806725.1 Raoultella sp. T31 | reverse complement strand
CCGCAATCTTGTACCTGGTAGCCCGGGTAAGGCGTTACGCCGCAACCCGGGAAACCTTGTCGTCATTCGGCACCGCCCCCGGCTCGCGCTGCGCTTAGCCGGGCTACCGGTTCACCGCCGTCTGCGGGCCCCTGGCCCGGTTAAGGCGCATTGCGCCGCAATCTTGTGCCTGGTAGCCCGGGTAAGGCGTTTACGCCGCAACCCGGGAAACCTTGTCGTCATTCGGCACCGCCCCGGCTCGCGCTACGCTTAGCCGGGCTACCGGTTCACCGCTGTCTGCGGGCCCCTGATCCGGTTAAGGCGCATTGCTGCGCCGCAATCTTGTGGTAGCCCGGGTAAGGCGTTACGCCGCAACCCGGGAAACCTGTCAGAAGAAATATTTAAATCTTACCCGCGCACCGTAGCGTTCATCGGTATTGCCGCTTTTTGCCGCCGATGAATCCAGCCATGACGCATACGCGCCGAGATAAATATTAAAGTTCGGCATATCCATGATATTCGGCAGCTGCCATGAGGTATGAATGGTATGGATGTCATAGCGCCCCGGCGTCAGAATCGCGCAGTCGCCATCGCACTCCGCGCTCACGCCGGACATATTGAACTTATCGATTTTGTTATGCGCATAGATATAGCCCAGCTCTACCCGATGCCATAATGCGTTGATACCGGCGCTGAAATCTTTCTCATCCGCCGCATCAAGATAGGCGGAGCTCAGATTCACCACCGCCCCATTTTCGGCATCGGTTTTCAGCGTGTTCCAGCTCATGGTCATCCCGTAGCCGGTGCGGCTGGACTGATCGATCCAGCGGCCATTCTGGTTCTGATAGCCGTAAGCATTATTAACGAGGTTGCTCTCCATGGCCGCCGCCACCGACCAGGCCCCGGACTGCCAGGCCGCGACCGGACGCACGTACACCACGTTTTTACGGTTATCCAGCGCGTTGCCGTGATAGTTTTGATCCACAAACAGCGAACTGCCGTCCTCCACCAGCGTATTCAGCTCAAAATACCAGTTATCGCTGTTTTTACTGAGCAGGAAGTTGCCGCCGCTGCTGCTACGCCCGCGCCCCTCTTTCATCATGTAGATATAGCCGTAGCCGTCGCTGTACAGATCGTTGGCCGTATTGCCGGAATATTCAATAAAGGTATCCTGATTCAGCGGGAACATATCATAGGCTTCAAAGCGCCCGACCTTTATTTTCCAGTCATTTTCACGACCGAAGAAAAATGCCGCATCATCAAGATTCATTTTTCCGCGCAGATCCGCCAGTGGCTGCACGCTGAATCCGGCATATTTTCCGTCAGCCCCTTTACGCAGGCCATCAAAACCCAGCAAGATTCGGCCATTAATATCCCAGCGTTCTTTATTTCCCGGCGCCCAGTCTTTATTAGCCGAGGTTTTTACCGACGTCAGGCTGCCGGTCCGACTGGCGCCATCCATATTAAACTCAACGTCACCATAGAATTTTAACTCGCCAAAATCATTAAGCTGCAATGTCGGCTTCTTCGCCCCGGCGGCGGCCGTCACCGCCGCGGCCGGCGGCTGCGGCTGTTGCTTCAACGCACGAATCTCCGCCTCCGCGCTGCTCGCCCGTTGCTCTGTCGCTTTCAGGCGCTGCTCCATCTGCGCCAGCCGCTCTTCAAGCGAAACGGACTCCTGCGCACTCACCGCGGGAATCAATATAGACGTCAGTAAACATCCGACCCAGATATTTTTCATCGGCAAACCCTTTATTATTATTTCAAGGAAGGTACTTTTATTTATGGTAAAACCGGCGACAGCGACAATAATAACCCGCCCGTCGCCACGAACGGGTTATTAACAACATTATTTTAATTTATTCTAATTGCCAGGCACCCGCTTCCGATAATAAAGCGGTACCGCTCCAGGAAAATAAGGATAATTCCCGATGCGCCGCCTGCGGATAAATACGGCTACTCAGGCAGGCCTCGCCATCATTAACAAATACTTCGACTGAAGAGCTATCAAAGAACAGACGCAGTTTTAACGGCGATGTCATCGAGAGCGGGACACTCCGTACGCCGCACAGACCGTGCTGCGGATAGTGTCGCTCCAGCACCAGGCGCTGCATCTGCGCATCAACGTAGACCCGCAGCCCCTCGCCGAAGCTCAGCCCATACTGTTCTGCCGTACTGCCCGCGCAGTCCCAGTGCAGGATCACCTCCATCGCCTCACCGTTTTCCGCCATCAGCGACCGTTGGTTTTTCAGCGTGCTGACCGGCCACGGGAACCAGGCTCTGCGCAGGCACTCCACCTCTTTCGCCGGACGCATCTGCAGACGGTTATCGGCGCTCAACGTCAGCTCACGCGGCAGAGAGAGCATACCTGCCCAGCCATCCTGCTGTTCCGGCAGCGGTGATTCCCACATGTCCAGCCAGCCGATAACGATGCGGCGCCCGTCGGGAGCGAGGAAGCTCTGCGGAGCATAAAAATCATGGCCATGGTCCATCTCAACAAATTCACCTTCCCGGACAAACGGCTGCCCGGGCTGCCAGTCGCCGAGCAGATAGCCGCTCTGGAACAGGTTACGGTTGTGATAGCCCTGTGCTGCCAGCCCCTGCGGAGAGAACATCAGCACGCGCTTACCGCCGAGGGGGAAGAAGTCGGGGCATTCCCACATAAAGCCCATCTTATCTTCGGCTTCATCAAGGATCCCTTCGTCATGCCACTGGCGCAGATCGGCGGAACGATACAGCCGTACCTGACCGGTATCGCCAACGCGGGCGCCGACGATCATGTACCAGCTATCCCCTTCGCGCCACACTTTCGGGTCGCGGAAATGGTGCAGGCCCGGCGGGGTATCCAGCACCATACCCTGACGGTCAAAATGAATGCCGTCGCGGCTGGTCGCCAGACACTGCACCTGATAAAGGTTGGCTTCGTCGCTGGGATCGCCGTGGAATTTATGTCCGGTATAGATCAGCGCCAGCGTATCGCCATCCACCACGGCCGAGCCGGAGAAGCAGCCATCTTTATCCTCCGGCCCTTCCGGCGCCAGCGCCACCGGCAGGTGTTCCCAATGGACTAAATCCTTGCTGCGCGCATGACCCCAGTGCATCGGCCCCCACTGCGTGGAGTAAGGATGATGCTGATAAAAGGCGTGATACCAGCCGTCAAACCAGACCAGACCATTGGGATCGTTGATCCAGCCCGCGCGGGCGGCGAGATGGTAGCGTGGATACCAGCGCAGGTTTAACGTCTCGCGTTTCGCCTGCAGTTCCTGTTCAGCGTTAGCAACGGTGTACATCATATTCTTCACTCTTTTCATTCAGATAGCGGAGGGTTGCGACATCATCGGATCGGAAGATGAACGACTGGATCGCAACAAGAAAATGGAGATAAAGGTGGTGCAGAACACCAGCAGTCCCATAATCAGATAGGACTGGGCGAAGCCGTATTTCTCATAGCTGTAGCCCGCCAGCGGCGACAGCACCGTAGCAATCACCGAGCTGGTGCAGGCGAAGCCCACCAGATACAGCGTGGAAGAGAGGCGTTTATCAAAATTTAAGCTGTTGTATTTAAAGATGGCGACCAGCAGTACCGGCAGTTCCACCGCATGCAGCAGCTTGGTGATGGAAATCAGCAGCGGCCCTTCCACCAGCCCGGAGGCCACCATGCGCATCGCCATCACCATCCCGGCGAAGATCAGACCGTTTTTCGCGCCGATGCGGTTAACCAGCCACGGCGCGCAGAACATCCCGGCGGCTTCAAGGAACACCTGGAAGGAGTTCAGGTAGCCGTACATCGCGTTGCCTTCCTGCAAGGTCGCAAACTGGGAAGAAAAGTAGACCGGGAACTGCTGGTCGTAAACGCCGTAGATACAGGTGCCAATCACGAAGAAAACCAGCGCCCAGAAACGCGGCAGGGTCAGCAGACGCAGGGCGTCTTCCAGCGTCACTTTACCGCCGGATACCGCTTCCTGCATGGCGTGCGGCGCGGAAGAGACCCGCAGTCGCGCCAGCAGAATAAAGAACACCAGGCCGGAACCGCTGGCGACCGCAAAGTTGAGTTTCGGGTTAATGTTAAACAGCAGCCCGGCAAAAAAGGTCGCCACCGCCCAGCCCAGCGAGCCCCACATACGCGCCCGACCAAACTCAAACTGGCTCTGGCGCGCCACGCGTTCGGTGTAGGATTCGAGGACTCCGATACCGCCGTTAAAGGTTAAGCCGATATAGATCCCGCCAAAGATACTGCCGAGCAGCACGTTTATTTTCAGCAGATAACCAAACAGCAGATACGCCGGTCCGGAGAGGATCAGCAGCACGGTGATATACCAGAGCAGATTTTTACGCAGCCCGAGTTTGTCCTGGATAAAGCCGTAACACACCTGGGCAAACAGCGCTGATACGGAAAGCACGGCATAGATGATCCCGGTATCCCCCGGCTTAAGCCCCACTTCCTGGTGCAACCAGATAGAGAGCAATGAGCCGGAAGAGGACCAGGTGACAAAAAAGAAAAACAGTAACGCACTGAGTAACGGATAGCTGTGAGAGTGATGGGCTTTCATCATGACTTTCTCGTGTAGGGGTAATGCATGCAATGGTAACGTTAACAAAAAACATAAATCATGCCGTTTTACTGAGATACATGATGTTAATCACAAAAGTTAACGTTAACATAACAGAGGTGCGATCGCGATCAAAGAATCCGCTCCACTGACAGAACACGGCGTGCGATAGAATATCGTATGATCCTTTTACATCAGCGACTTAGTTGTATAGCCTGTTGCATGGCGGCAACGGTGGAGTGGGAAATATGGCATCCTTGAAAGATGTGGCAAAACTGGCAAACGTATCTCTGATGACGGTTTCACGGGCGCTGAACAACCCGGAACGTCTGAAACCCGAAACGCTGGCTCGCGTTCAGTCTGCTATCGAGCAGACCAACTACGTCCCCGACCTGTCAGCCAAGAAAATTCGCGGCGCGCGCGCCACGCCGAATACCATTGGCGTCCTGGCGCTGGATACCGTCACCACGCCGTTTTCGGTTGAGATCGCGCTGTCTATCGAAGAGACCGCCCGCGCGCACGGCTGGAACAGCTTCGTGGTGAACATGTTTTCCGATGACAGCCCGGAAAACATCGTCGACCTGCTGCTCTCCCACCGCCCTGACGGTATCATCTACACCACCATGGGGCTGCGCCAGGTGCCTGTTCCGGCCAAGCTGCTGACGCTCCCCTGCGTCCTCGCCAACTGCGAAAGTCTTAACGACCCGATCGCCAGCTATATTCCTGATGATGAACAGGGTCAGTACGTCGCGGTAAAAGCCCTGCTCGCCGCAGGCTATCGTAATCCGCTCTGTTTACACCTTCCGGCCAACCATCTCGCCACCGTGCGCCGTCGCCAGGGGCTGGAGCGCGCCTGCCGCGAAGCCGGTATCGACCCGGATACGTTGGTGCACAGCTATATGGCCTTCGGCGATCAGCACTACCATGATATCCCCGCCGTGGTGCAGAGCCATCTCCGCGAGGGAAAACCGCGATTCGATGCGGTTATTTGCGGTAACGATCGTATCGCCTTTATGGTCTACCAGACGCTGCTGGCGCAGGGATTGCGGATCCCGCAGGATGTTGCGGTGGTGGGCTACGATAATATGGTCGGTATTGGCGATCTGTTTTTACCGCCGCTGTCGACGGTGCAGCTGCCGCACTATGATATCGGGCGCCTGAGCGCCCTGCATATTATTAACGGCGATAGCCATCGGGAAACGATACGCGTAGCCAGTCCGTGGCTACCAAGAGCATCCCTGTAATTAATTACCGATGTTGCGCAGCTTTTCACCGGACATCAGTCGGCGCTCGATGTGTTCGAGCGTGACGTTTTTGGTTTCCGGAATCAGCCAGAACGTCACGCCGATAAACGCCACGTTCAGCGCGGTATAGAGCCAGAAGGTCCCCGCCGCGCCAATGCTGTCCAGCAGCGTCAGGAAGGTGGCGCCGATAATCATGTTCGACACCCAGTTGGTGGTGGTTGAACAGGTAATGCCGAAGTCGCGGCATTTCAGCGGCTGAATTTCCGAACACAGGATCCATACCACCGGCGCGGCGCTCATCGCATAGCCCGCGATACACATCATGGTCATACCGACGGAAAGCCAGGACAGGCCGCGGGAGGCGGTGCCGTTATCAAACTGCATCAGGCAGTAACCCAGCACCAGCGTACCGATAGCCATCACGCTAAAGCCGATTTTCAACGCCGGTTTACGCCCGGCTTTATCGACGGTAAAGACCGCGATAAAGGTCGCAAACATAAAGGTCAGACCCACCACCAGCGTGGCAATCATCTGCTGCTCAGTGGTGGTGAAACCGGCCATTTTAAAAATACGCGGCGCGTAGTACATGATGATATTCATGCCGGTAAATTGCTGCATCGCCTGCAACAACATGCCAAGAAATACCGCGCGGCGGACGTTGCGATTGATCTTAAACAGCGCCCAGCCGCCTTGCTTCAGCTTCAGGCTTTCGCGGATTTCATTAAGCTCATCACGGGCTTTTTCCGAGGTATCGCGCAGCATGCGCAGCACCTCTTCCGCTTCGATATGGCGTCCTTTTTCCGCCAGCCAGCGCGGACTGTTCGGCAGGAAAATCACCAGAACGATCAGCAGAATCGCCGGCAGCGCCAGCACGCCCAGCATCGCCCGCCAGTTACCGCTGTAGCTGAATGCGGTATCGGACAGGAAGGCCATGACGATCCCCAGCGTCACCATCAACTGATACATACTGATCATCTTGCCACGCACGTTTTCACTCGCCATTTCAGAAAGATACAGCGGCGCGGTATAAGAGGCGATGCCCACGGCGATACCGAGAATGATCCTCGCTGCCAGCAGCATTTCGACGCTTGCGGCAAACGCCGATCCGATTGACCCGGCCACAAACAATATCGCCCCCGCCATCAGGCTGTATTTACGCCCCAGGCGGAAGGAGAGCCAGCCGTTGAACAGCGCGCCAACCGCCGCCCCCAGCATCATGCTGCTGACCACCCACTCCTGCAGTCGGCTGGATAAGACAAAATGATCGGTAATAAAGGGCAGCGCCCCGGCAATCACCCCAATATCGAGGCCAAAAAGCAATCCAGCCACCGCAGCGGCAATAGAAACAAACTGATTCATACGTCGGGTATCACGCTGGCTACGCGCCAGCACCGTCGAGCCGTCACTGATTGAGGTCATTTTTTTCCTGCCTGAGCAAAGTAAGACATGCAGTGAAAGTACGCGATCGGTGCGACAAGGTGTCAGGGATGAGACGTCAAAAATATGGACTAAATTGCTGGAATGACTTGTTTTGTGATGGACATTAAACTTTCTATTATTCCCGATTCATCAATCCATTTTCATTAACCCCTTTTATCTATTGGGATGTTGATGAGAGCCCGATGAAATGATATGGACGATTTTTAAATCCATCACCATATCAATATGGATAATTAATGTTCATCTTTCATCACCATTGCGTCGGTTGCCGCATCGGGAAGTGGCCTGCCCCCCGCCGCCAGCAATAAAAAAACCCTGCCGTCAAAGCAGGGTTTATCGCCTGTCGCCGCGCTGGCTTAGCGCGCCAGCCAACCGCCATCGACCGCCACGGTGTAGCCGTTAATGTAATCCGCTGCGCGGGAAGAGAGGAAGACCACCGGCCCCATCAGATCGCCCGGTAAACCCCAGCGCCCTGCCGGAATGCGGTCAAGAATTTCCCCGCTGCGCTGTTCATCGGAGCGCAGCTGCTGGGTATTGTTGGTTGCCATATAGCCCGGCGCAATCGCGTTGACGTTGATGTTGTACTTCGCCCATTCGTTCGCCAGCAGACGGGTCACCCCCATCACGCCGCTTTTTGATGCGGTGTAGGACGGTACGCGAATGCCGCCCTGGAAAGAGAGCATCGACGCGATGTTAATAATCTTGCCGCCGTTACCCTGGGCAATAAAATGCTTCGCCGCCGCCTGGGACATAAAGAACACGGTCTTGATATTCAGATCCATCACGTCATCCCAGTCTTTCTCGCTGAATTCAAGGGCATCCTGACGGCGAATCAGACCGGCGTTGTTGACCAGAATATCGATATGGCCAAATTCGGCCACCGCGCGCTCCAGCAGTTGAGGAATACCATCAATCTGGCGCAAATCGGCGGTCAGGCTGAGGAAACGACGTCCCAGCGCGGTGACGCGCGCAATCGTTTCTACCGGCTCGACAATATTAATGCCGACAATATCGCAGCCCGCTTCGGCCAGACCGAGTGCCATACCCTGGCCCAGCCCGGTATCACAGCCGGTGACAACCGCCACTTTACCCTGTAGAGAGAATGCATCGAGTATCATACTTTGTTCCTTAATCTTTCAGAGCCCGTACAACACAGGCAAGGTTCTATTTGTCCGATCCGCATCCCTCACGGTTGCTTACGCCAGGGAAAACGCTCTGGGTATGACCCACCTAAAAAATAAAACATAGTTTCGTTTTACTGTTGTCGACATCTTACCTTCGGGGAAAGTCGTTTTCAATTTTTATTAAAACAACGTTTCATATTTTTGTGGTCTGTTTAGCAAAAATGCAAAACAGATCGCCAGGCGAGAGACGGGAAAAGAAATAAAAATGATAAAATACAATAAATTAATTGACCTTTGAAAAATGGCGACAAAACGCAAAAAACGGGTATGAAAACAAAGTCAGCCTCGGTAAAGCGGAAGAAAGAGCAAAAAAACCGCGATCCAGTGCAAGATTTTATAGTGAATTGCGTTCGTCATCACAAACAATGAAACGATGTTTTGATAAATTAACACCCATCTTTTAAATAGACTTCCCTGGCTATACGTCCCCTGCCAACAGACGACATCGCGGGAAGGAAAAGGAGTACATCATGGCTAAAGGCATGCGGGTAAAATTGAATTATGCAGTCAGTCGCGATCCGGATACCGGCGCGGAGATCACCCGCTTAACCCCTCCGGAAGTCACCTGTCATCGTAACTATTTCTATCAGAAGTGCTTTTTTAATGACGGTAGCCACCTGCTGTTCGCCGGCGAGTTTGATGGCCACTGGAACTACTATCTGCTAAATATCGCGACAGCCGAGGCCGTACAGCTCACCGAAGGCGCCGGTGATAATACCTTTGGCGGCTTCCTCTCGCCGGATGACTCCACGCTCTATTACGTGAAAAACGACCGCACGCTGCTGGAAGTCAACCTTTCCACCCTCGAGGAACGTCAGGTCTATCGCGTCCCGGATGAGTGGGTCGGCTACGGTACCTGGGTCGCCAACAGCGACTGCAGCAAACTGGTCGGCATTGAGATCGCCAAAAGCGACTGGACGCCGCTTAACGACTGGCAGATTTTCCACGACTTCTTCCATAAAGGCCCGCGCTGCCGTCTGCTGCGCGTTGACCTGCAAAGCGGCGAAAGCCGCGTTATTCATGAAGAGAAAAAATGGCTGGGTCATCCTATCTATCGTCCGTTCGATGACAATACCGTCGCTTTCTGCCATGAAGGGCCGCACGACCTGGTCGACGCCCGGATGTGGATGGTCAACGAAGATGGCAGCCACGTGCGAAAAGTCAAAGAGCATGCCGCTGGCGAAAGCTGCACGCACGAGTTTTGGGTCCCGAACGGTTCGGCGCTGATTTATGTCTCCTATCTGAAAGGTCAGCAGGGACGGACGATTTATCGTTTCGATCCGGATACCGGCATCAATACCGCGCTGATGCAAATGCCCGCCTGCTCGCATCTGATGAGCAATTTCGACGGCACGCTGTTGGTTGGGGATGGCTCTGGTACGCCGGTGGATGTCAAAGATACCCGCGGCTACACCATTGATAACGACCCGTATCTCTACGTCTTTGATGTTGCGAAACAGGCTTACTTCCGCGTTGCCCGGCATGATACCTCCTGGGCGACGGTCGCCAATAGCCGTCAGGTCACCCATCCGCATCCTTCGTTTACGCCGGACGATAGCGCGATTTTGTTCAGTTCGGACAAAGACGGGAAACCGGCTATCTACCTGGCGAAACTGCCAGCGCACCCGGAGATGCTACAGGCGTAGCATCCGTATCGTTTTTGAGTGTGTTTCTGTTACTGGCCTTGCCCTCCTACACGGGGGGCTTTTTTGCTGCATGTGACCCGCCCCTCCGCAGGCCCTCGCAACAACGCGAGCGGCAAAACACGCTTTCACCTCAATCAACGCGAAAGGAAGCGCCGCCGGACCACAAAAACAGAAAACCCCGGCTGACGGCTCCGGGGTCATGACGGAAGAGGGTTTTATCAGAAGCTGTAAGCTACCCCGACGCGGAAACGGGTCTGGCGATCGCTGCGATCATTTACGCCCACGTTGCCCACTTCACCATATGGCGCCCAGTTTTTGTCCAGCTTATAGGCCAGCTTCACGTTGTACTCCTGGGAGTACGGCTTGTTGTCGTTGCGCTTCACGCCCTCGGTGCTGCGGGCATAAACATAGTTCAGCTCGGTACGCCAGTTGCCCATCACAAACCCGGCCCACGCATCGCCACGGTTCACTTTATCGTCTTCTTTACCGGCGTTCGCCGGGTAGCGGGTATAGTCGTAGCGATAACGAGCTGCCACGTAGAAACCATTATCGAAGCTGTACTGGACGCGCAGATTGGGTTTGTAGATTGAGCGGCTATCGTTGCTCTCAATATTAAACCCCGGCGTCACGGAGAAGTTCTGATTCGCCTTCCACTGCCAGCTAATAGTCTCTTCGTGGCCATTGCCGACAAAATCTGAATACGGCTGCGCGGTATTATCGCCGCCTGACTTCCACTTCGCCTCAACGGAGAAGCCGAATCCGTTGGCAAAGCGATGGGAGACCGAGACGCGGTCGGCATTGGTTTTATCCGTCTTACCTCCATCAATAAATTCATGACGCAAATCAACCGTGACGGCGGAAGCGGAAAAGGCTGCGGCACAGAGCGTAGCAAGGGCCAGAGATCTTGCAAACATAGGGCACCCCTTCAAAATTAAAATTATGTTTCTATTTTATGAAACTTTATTTTATTTTTTAAGGAATATAGTTTTAGTGATCAAGATCGTAATTATTTGTTTCAAAAAACATGGCACAGCAGGACGTGACCACGCTCAACAAAAAGGGCCTTTATCGCCCCTTTTTCGCTGAATTTTCCCGGTTCTGCGGGAAGAAAAACCAATAAAAAAGCCTCCGCAAGGAGGCTTGAGAAGCAGGTAAAGCAAAGAGGGATTAGGCGCGTTCTACCGCCAGCGCAACGCCCTGGCCGCCGCCGATACAGAGCGTAGCCAGCCCTTTGCGGGCATCGCGTTTAATCATCTCGTGCACCAGAGACACCAGAATACGACAGCCGGATGCCCCGATGGGATGGCCCAGCGCAATCGCTCCGCCGTTGACATTGACCCGGCGCTCATCCCATTCCAGCACTCTGCCGACAGAAATCGCCTGGGCGGCAAATGCCTCATTGGCCTCGATAAGATCGACCTCATCGAGCCGCCAGCCCGCCCTTTCCAGACAGCGGCGCGTCGCGTGTACCGGCGCGATCCCCATCAGTGCCGGATCGACGCCGACGCTGGCAAAAGCGCGGATCCGCGCGAGGATCGGCAGCCCCAGCTCCTGCGCTTTCGATTCGCTCATCATCATGACCGCCGCCGCGCCGTCATTGATGCTGGACGCGTTGCCCGCGGTCACCGAGCCCAGCCGATCGAAGGCGGGTAACAGGCTGGCCAACCCTTCGGCGCTGGCATCGACCCGCGGCTGTTCATCGGTATCAACGGTGCGCGGCACCCCGTTCAGCTCGGTCATCACCGGCACAATCTCGTCGCGAAAGCGCCCTGAATCAATCGCCCGCCGGGCCTTATGCTGTGAACTCAGCGCCCAGGCATCCTGCAGCTCGCGGCTGATACCATATTCACGCGCCAGGTTTTCCGCCGTGACTCCCATGTGGTAGTCGTTGAAGGCATCCCACAGGCCATCATGAACCAGGCTGTCAATCAGCTGGCTGTTGCCCAGCTGAGCGCCGGTACGGCTATCGGTGAGAACGTGCGGCGCCCGGCTCATATTTTCCTGGCCACCGGCAATCACCACGTCGGCTTCGCCGCACTGGATTGCCTGTGTCGCCAGATGCAGCGCCTTCAGTCCGGAACCGCAGACATCGTTAATCGTAATGGCGGAAACGGTATTCGGCAGCCCGCCGCGGATCGCCGATTGACGGGCCGGGTTTTGCCCGGTCCCCGCGGTCAGTACCTGCCCGAGGATCACCTCATCAACACGTTGCGGATCGATGCCGGTACGTTCCACCAGCGCCTTAACCACAAGACTGCCCAACTCTACCGCAGAGTGGCGCGACAACGTCCCCTGAAAACACCCGATAGGGGTGCGCAACGCACCAACGATTACGACATCTTTCATCCTCTACCTCTGCCCTGCCTCTGCGCAAAGAAACAGCAACATAGTAGAGAATTGTTATCAAAAAATTTCGCAATTGTTTAAAAAAAGTGAGACAAATCACAAAGATTAGCCCCGCGTGGCGGGTTCCTGGCGCTGTAAATGCTGACGCAGCCAGCTTCCGGCTTTCCCCGGCGGCGCCTTCTTATTCCACAGTAAATCAACGGAAATCGCCCGCGGCCAGCCGGGAATGTTCAGCGCCACCAGCGTGCCTGAACCGGCAAACTCCTCCACCAGCGCGCAGGGTAAAATGCACCATCCCAGCCCCTGTACCGTCATGCTGAGCAGCAGTAAATAGTTCGGCGCCGACCAGACCTGCCCTTTCGCTGGCTCCAGCGAGCTGGCCAGAAAAGTGCTCAGGCGTAGTTCTCGCCAGCTATGCAGCTCATCCCAGGCGACCCGTCCCTGTGCCGCCAGCGGATGCGCGGGGGCCACGTAGATAGCCATCGCCGTTTGTAACGGCAGGCGGGTGCTGCCAATCTCCGTCGGATAGCTATCCCTGGCCTCAATCAGCCCCACCTGCGCGCGCTCCTTCTGCAACAGGTCAATGACATCCTCATCTTCCCCTATCAGACACTCAAACTCGGTGTGGGGAAAACGACTATCGAACTGCTGCAGCAGATCCTCCAGCACATCCGGGTGCAGCGTATCGGAAAGCACAAACGTCAGGCGCGCTTCCGTTTCATCAGACAGGGAAATAGCCAGCTCATCGAGCCGATCGCTGGCCGCCAGAATCGCTTTGACGTAACTCAGAACCTGTTCGCCCTGTGGCGTCAGCGTGGGATGGCGGGTCGTGCGGTCAAACAGCGCGACGCCCAGATCGGCTTCAAGGTTAGAAATGGCGGTGCTGATGGTGGACTGGCTTTTGCGCAGCCGACGGGCGGCGGCGGAAAACGACCCGCAGGCCACGGCTTCAACAAATGCGGTGAGAGCTTCAGGAGAATAGCGCATGAACTATCTACTTTATCGATGGAATCCATCTTTTTTTTATCATATTTATCCATAAAATGCGGAGGAATTTCTCAGAATCGGTTCTCTCCCTGTCGCAGAAGAACCGGTCAGAACAACGGCTTTTTCGGAGGTAGCAAGCCATGCAACAGAACACATTTCAGCGCAAGACGCTGACAGAGCGCATTATCCATGCGGTCAGTTTTGAAGGACTCGCCACGTTAATTCTCGCCCCGACCGCCGCCTGGCTGATGCAGCGTTCGGTTCTTGAAATGGGTGGGTTGAGCGTGCTGCTCGCGACGCTGGCGATGGTATGGAACCTGATATACAACGCCGCTTTTGACCGCCTCTGGCCGGTATCTCGCGTGGCGCGGACCCTGAAAGTCCGCGCGCTGCACGCCATCGGCTTCGAGTCCGGGTTTATTGTTATCGGGATCACCGCCGTGGCGCTGCTTCTCGGGGTCTCGCTGATCCAGGCGTTTATGCTGGAAATCGGCTTTATGCTGTTCTTCCTGCCCTACACCATGCTGTTTAACTGGGTATGGGACACGTTGCGCGAGCGCGTACTGAAATATCGCCAGCAGCGGATCCTGGCGCGCAGCTAACAGTTCTTCATCGCCGGGAGGATGCCCGGCGCCCCCTGTCTTATTTGTCATCCGAAAGTATCGCAACGGCTCATTCATTGTTGTGGTAAATTACACTCCTTTTTTTTGTTCTTACGGTTGATAAATTCACACAATGTCTAAAATTTGGTCTAAAGAAGAAACTCTTTGGAGTTTTGCCTTATATGGCACTGCCGTAGGCGCTGGCACCCTGTTTTTGCCGATCCAGCTGGGGTCTGCTGGCGCCATTGTTCTGTTCATCACCGCGCTGGTCGCCTGGCCGTTAACCTACTGGCCGCACAAAGCGCTGAGTCAGTTCATCCTCTCCGCGAAAGCTGCGCCCGGCGTCGGGATCACCGGGGCGGTTAACCATTACTACGGCAAGAAAGTGGGTAATCTGATCACCGCGCTCTATTTCCTCGCCTTCTTCGTGGTGGTGCTGATTTATGCCGTGGCCATCACCAACTCGCTCGCCGAGCAGCTGGCAAGGCATACGCCGATTACCCCCGTCGTTCGCGCCATGCTAAGTCTGGCCGTGGTCATGGTGTTGAACCTGATCTTTTTGATGGGTCGCCATATCACGATTAAGGTGATGGGTTTTTTGGTGTTCCCGCTGATTGCCTGCTTCCTGTTCTTGTCTCTCTATTTAATCGGCGACTGGCAGCCTGAGCATCTCACCAGCCAGTTGCAGCTGACCTCACAGACCTTTCACCAGGTCTGGATCTCGATTCCTGTGATGGTTTTCGCTTTTAGCCATACACCCATCATTTCCACTTTTGCTGTCGATCAGCAGGAGAAATATGGTGAGCTGGCGATGGGTAAATGCAAAAAAATCATGAAAGTGGCCTATACCATCATCTGCGCCAGCGTGCTGTTTTTTGTCTTCAGCTGCCTGCTGGCGATACCGGTCTCCTATATCGAAAACGCACGTAACGAAGGGGTGACCATCCTCTCCGCGCTGTCGATGATGCCAGGCTCCCCGGCGTGGCTGTCGGTAACAGGCATCGTGGTCGCTGTCGTAGCCATGTCGAAGTCATTTCTCGGCACCTATTTTGGCGTGATTGAAGGCGCCAGCGAAATTGTGAAAACGTCGCTCAATCAGGTCGGCATTCGCAAAAGCCGCGCCTTTAACCGCGCGATGTCGATTCTGCTGGTCTCGACGCTGACGTTCATGGTTTGCTTTATCAATCCGAACGCCATTTCCATGATCTACGCCATCAGCGGCCCGCTGATCGCCATGATCCTGTTCATCATGCCGACGCTGTCGACCTATATCATTCCCGCGCTCAAACCCTACCGTTCAGTGGGTAATTTCATCACCCTGGTGGTCGGACTGCTGTGCGTTTCGGTCATGTTCTTTAGCTAATCTTCCCCTCTGCGGCGGCGGTTATCACCGCCGCCGCACGTTCTGCCAATATTCCTGCCATCCGGACTTCTTCGCCAGGTTTACACTTAGGGTTTGCACATCAGGGGGAGTCGTCATGTCCAGCGTAAAATTATCCGGAAGCGGAACATTAGGTCAGCGCCAGGTCTATCGTCTGGGCTACGGAGCCATGCAGTTAGCTGGCCCCGGCGTATTCGGCCCGCCAGCCGATCCGCAGGCCGCTATCCGTGTCCTGCACGCCGCGGTAGAGGCGGGAGTCAATCATATTGATACCTCCGATTTTTACGGCCCGCATATTACTAACCAGCTGATTCGCAAAGCGCTCCATCCTTATGCCGACGATCTTTGTATCGTGACGAAAGTCAGCGCACGTCGCGATGAAAAGGGCAACTGGCTACCGGCGATGTCGCCTGAGGAGCTCACGCAGGCGGTGGAAGATAACCTGCGTAATCTGGGGCTCGATGTCCTGGAGATCGTGAACCTGCGCAGTATGCTTGGTACCCACGGACCGGTAGAAGGTTCGCTGGAAGCCCCGCTGACCACGCTGCTTGAGCTTAAAGAGCGTGGCCTTATCCGCCACATCGGCCTTAGCAACGTAACCGCGAAACAGGTGGCCGATGCGCAAAAGATGACGCCCGTTGTCTGCGTGCAAAACCAATATAACGTCGCCAGTCGCGCAGACGATGCGCTGATTGATGAACTTGCCGCACAAAATATTGCCTACGTCCCTTTCTTTCCGCTGGGGGGATTTACCCCGCTGCAGGCCCAGGAGCTGAACGACGTTGCCGCCGCGCTGGAGGCGACGCCGATGCAGGTTGCGCTCGCCTGGCTGCTGCAGCGTTCGCCTAATATTCTGCTGATCCCGGGCACCTCTTCGCTCCAGCACCTGCAGGAGAACCTGGCCGCAGGCGCGTTAACCCTGCCTGCGCAAGCCATCGCTACATTAGCGAAACTGCAGCGCTGACCCTCATCGGCACACCTGTGCATTTCCCTGTGCACAGGTCCGTGCCAGACGCCATTTTCTCTCCGGCTATTTGTCTGGAATTAGCCCAACGCGGCTGGCACTATATATCCTAAAAACGGCGATATGTTTGCACTATTCTGCGCTCAACAACCCTATATATAGCATTGATTTATATCCTTTTGACAAGTCTCCTTATTGGGGACTTTTGTCGTTTATGCCTTCCCCGGAATTTTTTCAACGCTTAATTACAGGAAAAACAATATCTGATTCGACGTTTATACAAATCAATTTGGCGATAAAGATAGCTAATAACATCGGACGCTCATAAAAACATCTGGTTAATGCAATCAGAATGTTGGTATAGGCATAAGAAAAATTAACTACACACAATAAAAAATCAACAAGGATTTTACATGACAGAGGGAACAATAAAGACCAGTCGGTATGAAATCATTGCTATTTTCAGGGAGGAACTGAGAAAACGCTCCGGGATAGAGATTTTCTTTAATAACAAAAACATCATGACCCAGATTACCCGGGTAGATTTTGCTGAGTTCCATATCGTCACCCATAGCAAGATCCCACCCGGACATAAATATAAATTCATCCTGCATAGTGATTCAGGAAAGATTGAGTTCAGTTCGACGCAAAAGAAGAGTTATAACACCGATGCGGAGCGCGGCAATAAAGTCTCCTTTGCCTTACCGGAATGCATTCACGTGGTACAAAGACGCCGCGCCCCCCGCATTCGGCTGCACCACCGTTATGACTTTTTTTGTCGTGGTCGACACAGGAATGGCGAAAACTATCTTTTCGAGATTAAAGATATTTCGGATGGCGGCTGCGCACTGATGGCGAAAAGCCCGAATCTGAAGTTCCTCACACATAATTCAATCCTCAAAAATTCAGTTCTGTCTCTGGCTGAGTATGGTGAAATCACCATTGATTTAGCCATTAAAAATGTTGTTGAAATGACCTTCGATGAAGACAGTGAAAGCTATCACCAGGTTTCCTGTCAGTTTAAATTCCGCCACCGCGAAGATAAGATCAAAATAGAGAAAATGCTGCTCGATTTGATTCTGGAAGCTAAGCGAAAAAAGAGAGTCTGACCCCTTGGACAGGATATTTTTGTATACCGATGATAATTTAATCGGTCAATCAATTCATAGGTATCTGCTTGATAAAAATAAAGACATTACCACCTTCCGTTATCAGGATATCACTCAGGGGGCAATCGCTCCCCTGTCTGGGATCGTTATTTTTAACGTCATTCATAAGGACTTTTCTGCTGCCAACACGATGTTATTGCTCAACAATATGCGCTGGTGTCTTCTGCACTGCACCCGGGTAATCCTGGTGGTCAGAAGCGATATCGCCAGCCTGTTCAGCGAGTTAATAACTATAGATAACACCATGATTATTACAGAAAAAACATCATTACACGATTTTTATCGCGCCGTCAGCGCAAGCGCAGACGGCGGCGATTTTTCCCTGCCGAAGAAGCTCTCCGCCAGAGAACGCCAGGTGCTGGAGCTGACCATGGCCTGCCATAACAACAAAAAGATTGCCAGCCTCCTGAATATTGACCATAAAACCGTTTACAGCCACAGGATTCATATCATGCAAAAACTAGGCATGCAGAGCTCGCGGGCGATGCACGATAAAATCGTCGACATGTATCAATGCTAGAAAAACCATACCCCAATCACAACCGGACAATTAATTGAAAGGTTACTTTTAATAAACATTCCAAACTGCAGGTATGTCACTTATAATATTTTCACCCTGCAGTAATGTTCTGTAAAATTCCTGATACGAAAAAATGAACGCTAAAATATTTTCTGACCATAACTTATCCCGTGACGACATCTCTGTTCGCTATGTTTTTCAAAAAATGTTCTCTCCGCAGGACACCCTCGTTGCAGTGGAATGTTTAAGCCGCTTCGACTCTATTCCTGTGGCCCCTGAATTTTTCTTCCTTCATGCCAATGCAGCGCTCCGTGAAAGTATTTTTATGGAGCAACTGGCATTGATTGAAAAGCATCAGGCATGGTTTATTGATAATGGCATTTCCGCCACAATCAATGTCGACGATCATATTCTTGGCATTTTGCACCAGCCGCAAATCGAAGCCTACATTAACCATCTGAAGTGTGTGCATTTTGAAGTTACGGAAAATGCCAAAGGCCTGCTTAATAATGCATTAGCCAGCTGGAACGGTCCGCAGACGTCCACATTGTGGCTCGACGATTTTGGTTCTGGTTATGCCGGCATTAGTGCTATTCGCAGATATCATTTTGATTATGTCAAAATTGACAAAGATTTATTCTGGCACCTCATGCAGAAAGAATACGGACGACCGCTGATGGATGCCCTGGTGACCTTCCTTTCACGCAATAACCACAATGTTATTATTGAAGGTGTCGAGAGCGAAGCGCATAAAAACTGGCTGCAGGGAATGGAGTGGTTTGCTATTCAGGGTCATTACTGGAAAGAAGTCAGCATTGAACAACTGGTTCAGGAAAAGGTTAGCGCATAAAAATACCGGGGTCATGCGGTATTTTTATACGCTAAATACCGCACGCTTAATTATACACCAGTTCCCAGGTTGCCCAGCTGGTCAGTGGACCGGTGGTCGCCTTTTCCGGGGACGGCGTGACGTAGCCGATATAATAAGTAAATACGCCGCCATTAACCGATTTTTCAACAATCGGTACGCGGTTTTGTTGCGGATCGGCGGGGACAATTTTATTACTCTTATCCAGCGTATTGTTATCATTCGTTGACAGCGCCAGATAGATATTCCGCGCCCCATCCGGTAGCGTGTTCGCCAGATAGCCCGCATTTTCATTCGCGACAGCTTTGATCGTAAATCCATCAATCCAGCGCACATTCACCGCACGAATCTCATTTTTATCCGCCGCGCCGCCATCGTGGCGGAGCTGGCAATTCGACAACTCAAGCGTGAAAGACTGCGGCTTCATAAAGGCGCCGGCCCCGCGGTCGTGGACTTCCGTCAGGTTCACCGGCGCCAGCCAGACGTTGCCGCTGCCGGCATTATTACCGCCGTTAAGCGCGACGCTGCAGGAGATATCCGTTACCCGGCCAACAAAATCAACGCGTCCGTTATCATAATTGGTCATAAAACCGTAGGCCGACGAAGCGGCAAGCATCGCGCCAGCGACGGCCAGCCTGATGCATTGTTGGCTATATGTGCCACATCCATATTGCTTCATGCCCGCCTCCTGAATTAATCGTACGTCAGGTTAAAGATCATGTGCGATTCCACCTCGCCGGTGCTCGTGGCCGCCGCATACTGATAAAAACGCGCAAAGAAAGGCAACGTGATGTAGCGAGTTTCCTGATTGTTTAAGGTACCGATGTTGTACTTTTTGTTGAACTCAACCGGCACGCCAGATTTCAGTACCTGGATCCCAATCCCTTTGGCAATAGAGCTACCGGCTTTTTCGTTCAACAGCGCTCCCCGCGTGACGGTAGTGCCGGTTGCCAGAGTACCCGAGAATGAGGCTTCGATATTGGCATAACCGGATGCGCTTAGCCCGCCGCTGCACTGCAGCTCAATATTAAAATTTTTGCCGCCGGCGTAGGTGCCAACGCCGTTTAGATCGCTGCGCTTAATGGTCCCGACATTAACGTTCATATTCTTCCCGCTCAGTACCGTACAGGACGGCGAGACCACGGTTATGGCATTGGCGCTCAGAAACGTCACCAGGATCGGGTTATTACCGTATTCCCAGTCATAGGAGGTATATTTGCCCGCCGCCAACGTACCGCTGCCGGTGACGCTCGCGGTTTTAATGACCTCCAGCGTAAAACGCGACCCTTCAAGAGAAAAATTCCCTCCCCCTGTCGTAAACGAACCGGGATAGACAATATTGACTGTTGAACCACCGCGACTGAAACGCAGTCCGATGCCAGGTACATTGGTGGAATAAACTTTGTTTCCCAGATCAGTGACCCCTGGAGCAACAATGCTGGCTTTGAAAACGGTGGTACCGGAGCATCGATAGTTAACGCCAGTTCCCGCAGGCATGGTCCAGTTTTGTGTGGCGATGACGCTCCCCACGGCTAAATCAGGATTCACAACCACTCTGCCTATGGCCATATCCAGCTGAACCGTAGGTGCCGGGCCACGGGTACAGGCAGCCCAGGCGGAGGTGGTTCCCAGCACCAGCAAGCCAATAAAAAGTGTCAGTCGTTTACTCAGCGACATAGCGTTTCCTTTGTTTTTGCCTGACTTAAATTTACCGAACACTGTCCACCGCTCCACTTAACGGTCGCGCGCTCAACGCTGGCATCGCTGATAAACATCATGCTGCCCTGGCCGACAACGCCAATCTCTTTGCCGCTCGGATCAAAAATGCTGGCAGCGAACGGTAGCGGCTGGTTATTCGCCTGACGCGCCTGAATCGTCATGTTGTTCTGTACCGTGGTGCCGAACGAGACCTTCACGACGCTGCCTTCCCACGGCACCACCTGGGCCACGGTACGATCGAAGGCAATATCATCCTTGCTGCCCTTCGGGTCGATCTCGATGGCGTTAATCCGGTACGGGCGCAGATAAGGCAGGATGGCATAGCCGTTGCTGTCGACGCGGGTACCCGGCGAGCCTGGCAACATAGCGCCTGCGGCATCTTTGGCTTCAATCAGCGCCATGGTGTTGCCGCTCTCCGGTGAGAACACCACGCCATGACGATGGGCAATAAGCGTCCCGCTGGCGCCCAGCCCGCTCTGCCGGTAACCTTCGCCCTGGCTATAGCTACCGTTAAGGGTGGTCCACGGCGTGCGGTAGCTGCCGTTTAAGGCGACATCATGCTGACCACCGCTCGCCGCCGTAGTTGAAATGCCGTAGTTGAGGTTGTTCTCACTATCCAGCGAGCCGTTGATCCCTATCTGCGAGCTGCTAAAGCGCGAGTTATTAAACGAGGTATTCGACGTCAGGTTGGCGGTACGGTTTTCGCCAAACCACAGCGGATAGCTGAAGTTCAGCGAGATGCGATCGTCACGCCGGTGGCCGGAATTATCCGGCGTATACACGCGCTGCGCGCTGGCTGACCATGAGAGGCGACCGAACATATTGTTGTAGCTAAGCTGGTACTGCTTCTCGGTACCCGAACGGTTCCAGTAATCTGCAATCTGGCCGCTGAGATAAAAACCGCCCCAGCCGTCCGGCAGGTTCTGGTTAACGGTGAAGGTCATCCCGTTTTTCTGCCGCCACAGGGTATAGTTGCTATTGCGGTTCTTCTCCTGATCGACGGCATACAGCGCGTCGTTCAGGTTATAGTAGCCTTTCGTGGAGTAGCGGTACGCCGCCAGCACGATGCTGGTCTGGGTATCGGTAAACATCCGGTTAAAGGTGGCGCGATAGCTCTGCCCTTTTTCATCGAGGGTATCGCTATTCAACCGCGACTGGGTAATGTCAAATGACAGCGCGCCAATACCGGTATTCATCCCGGTACCCAGCAAAAACGCCTGATAATCATCAAAACCCGTCACGCCGGTGTAGCCGGTAAACATGTTGCTCAGGCCACGCTGCCAGGTGGCCTGGTAGAGCATAGGCTTATTGCGCAGCGAATTATCATCGACTTTACCGGCCGACAGCGCATAGCGGGTCATGCCGGGACGCAGCAGCTGCGCCACCGACGCATACGGCACGCTGAAGACCTGCACCGATCCATCGGCCTCTTTTACCGAAACCTCAAGGTCGTTACCGTATCCGGACGGGTAAACATCCTGCAAAGTGAAAGGCCCCGGCGGTACCGTGGTCTGATAAATAATATTGTTGCCCTGGCGCACCGTCACCAGGGCGTTGCTCTGCGCGACGCCGCGAATTTCAGGCGCATAGGAGCGCATCCCGTCCGGGAACATGTTGTCATCGGTTGACAGATTGACCCCACGCAGGCCAATGGTGTCGAAGAATTCGCCGTTGGTAAATATCTGCCCGCCGCTGACAATCGAGTTGATTTGCGGGATTGGGCGCTGAAGATAGGTCTGGTTGCTGTTCCAGTGCGCCTTCCCCTGCTGCTGCTGCCAGTTGAGGTTGCCGATATGCTTGAGCAGCCAGCCATCCCACGACAGACCGGCATTCATGCCGAGATAGGCGCTGCTGTTATCCGAACCGTTCGCCGCTGAGCTGTGGCTGGTCCAGGTGTTCGCCATCCAGCCAAGATTGAGCGCCGCAATGCCTTTATCCCAGAATTCCGGGCTGACAAAATTTTTCAGGCGTTGATCTTCGTAGATTTGCGGTACGGAAACTTCCAGCCGCAGAGAGGACTGTATCAGGTTATCTTTGACGTTTTCTTCATTACGCCACTCCTTCAGACGTCCACAGTAACCTTCCTGCTGGCTGAGCTGAGGATTGAGCTTTTCTGCCGAAATGCCATAGCGCTCAAGCATGTCACGGGTGTAGCAGATCCCCATGTTGCCATCTTTATCGCGGGTGACATTCAGCTCATAGCGCCCTTTCCACTCATTGTTGGTATACACATCGAGCGAATAGGTCCCTTCCGTAATGGCGCTGGCAGAGAAGCGAGACAGATCGACCTTTTCCCGGCTACCAACGATAAAACCATCGTTAAACTGGTAAACCGTTCCCGCGCTTTCCTGTCCGCTGGAAAATGGCGGAAAGCAGAACAGCGCCACGGCGATCGCTGTACTTAATCTTCCCGGGCAGATAGACCTCTGCTTCATGATAGTGTCCCTTATTTAACGGTTACTTTCACTGCCACATCTGCGCCATAGTCATTGATATTATTGATAGTCAGGGTCTCGCCTCGGCTCACGGAAGAAGAGAGGGCCACGGTCTGACTGGACTGCGGAGCAAGCATCACCGTTTTGCTGTTCAGGGCTTGACTGCCATCGCGGGAAATACGGCTTACGGTGAGATAAAATGGCGTAGGGTTGCTGATTGACAGACTGCTCCCGCTGGCTGAAAGCGCTAATTTCTCCGGCGCCGCGTCGCGGTTACCCAGCCCGGCAGGACGGTAGATGAACTTAAAGCGCGAACGGATCGCCAGTTGCAAAATGTTCTGCCCTTCATTTTTTTTATTAGCCTCTACCGGTGGGATTTCCAGCAGATTCAGCCACCACAGCGTTTCTTTATTTTGCGCCAGTCCGGCGGCGCTACCCAATTTAATACGTAAAGTCTGGCCGCTCTTTGCATCGACGCGTGAAATCGGGGGCGTAATAATAAACGGTGTGGTAATCGTATCCGGCGTAGCATCGGCATTGCCGTTATCCAGCCAGGCTTGCGCCAGCGCCGGACGGTCTGCGGTATTAGAAAGCTGTACCGTTATTTCTTTTTCATTTCCCGGATAAATAAAGCGGGTGCCGTTGACAATAATATTATTGGCACTGGCCGCAAAACTAAAAATGAAACAGAAAAAAAGGACAATATGCTTCATGCTGACCTCAGAAGAAAAAAAATAAGCGGCAGCAATGGCCGCTTTATCATTGTTTTAAACCGCCTGGAACAAGGCGGTTTTATTTCTGGCGATAATTACTGGTAAGTAATTTCGTAGGTCGCGTAGCTGTTAACCACACCGGTAGTTACAGTATTCGGAGTACTGGTCGCGTAACCAACGAAATAAGTGAAGCGTGCGCCATCCTGAACGGCAGAAGAATCACCGGTAGCTTTAGGCTGAGTGCTGTCGCCCGGGATGATTTTGTTGCTCAGGTTGGTCGCAGCGTCAGTAGACAGAACCAGCTGGATGTTTTTCGCGCCAGCCGCTTCGGTGTTAGCCAGGTAGCCAACCTGCTTGCCCGCTGCGCTTGCCAGCAGGTTACCGCCGGTCCAGTTCACGCCCAGTTTGCTCACGTCATCCTGCTTAGTACCGTCGGCAGCCTGACAGTTGGAAACATCGATGGTGAACGATTTCGGTTTCAGGTAGGTGTCTGCGGTGGCAGCTTTCACTTCGGTCAGCGTAACCGGAGACAGGTATACGTTAGCATCGCTACCCTGGCCGTTGACGGAAACAGTACAAGATACATCGGTAACTTTACCGAAGAAATTAACCTGGCCACCACCCACGGTAGTATCAGCAGCGTTCGCTGCGGTCATACCGAAAAATGCTGTTGCCATCGCTGCAGAGAGAAGAACCTTTTTCATTGCCATTTCCTTGTCAGAGTGAGTTTTATATCAATGAACCAACAGTAAATCTGCACAGAGTCAGAAGCGTTATGCGATGCTCACTTGTGCAACTGTGAATAGAAACTTCGACTGACCGGAAGCCGCAATATTTAAGGCGTCAGGACATGAATTCCGTAAAGAATCCGTTAATGCTGTCGGCGTCAAAGAATGCTATTTTCGTTGGTAAATATACATTTGCTTATAACTTGTTACACCGGGCTGGTGATAAATTTCAACTATCAATCACCATAAAACAATAGTTAAAAACAACACTCATGTTATTTACATCAGAAGGGACAAGGCGCGAGAGAGATATTTCGAACGGGAATTATCATGGCAAATAATACGAAGCCATGACTATAGAGAACACTCTGAATAATACTGAGAGGTGGGTTACTGAAATAGCATAAAGCTGGTTAAAAAAGTTTTTAATCCTGGCCATCAGGCGTTGAGCGGCCCGCTACAGCTGCAGGTCGAAGTGCTGGCGCAGCGCGAGCCGGCCTGCGCGGGTGATACTTACTTCGCGAAATCCCGGCGTCAGGGTGAACCAGCCTTTTCGCTGACCATGGTCCAGCAATGCGGCCCCCACGGCGCCACCGGGATGGAAACGCCGCTCGCTCCAGTCCAGACATGCGCAGCATACCCTGCGCCGGTTCCCGCCCGGCAAGATAATGCCTGAACGGGCAAACTGCGTCTCGCCGAATGCTGTCAGCGCGCTACCGTCCGGCACGATCCACGCCTCGCGCAACAGAAAATCATAGATAGCCACCGCCACTTCACCGGCAAGGTGATCGTAGCAGGTCCGGGCGGTACGCAGATTCGCCGGGGTCCGGGTCGTCAGCACAATCGCGCTTTTTCCGGCCATCGCCATCATATTCTCCAGCAGTCCGGCGACATCGGCGCCCGCCAGCCTGTAATAGCGATGCCGCCCCTGCGCCAGACAAACCAGCAAACGGGAACTGACCAGACGGCTGAGATGAGCGCTGGCGGTCGAGGCCGAGACCTCGGCCACCGTCGCCAGCTCCGTCGCGGTCCACGCGCGCCCATCCATCAATGCACAGAGCATTTTCATCCGTGACGCATCGGCCATGGCAGATGCCAGCACCGTGATGGCAACGGCCAGCGACTCATCATCTTCAATAACATGGGCGGGTTTTAGCATAACGCCTCACAACGTCGTGGCCCAGGAACGCGTGACTTCCTGCGCCAGTGGAAAGTTATCGGTCACCAGAATCAGGCGGTTAGCATGATCGCTGTATTGCGTCAGGATATTCACTCCGTGGGCGGCCAGCGCGTGGGCTATCGCCCCCAGCTCGCCGGGCTGTTCCTGTTTTAAGCGGCGAATAAGCGGCAGGTAAACACCCGTTACCGGGATCCCCGCCTGCTCCAGCACCGCTCTGGCCCGCTCCCCCTCGGCCACCAGAAAATGGGCATGGCATTGCTTGCCGACGGTGAAAACACCGCCCCCTTCAAGTCCCACGCCATGTTTCCCCAGCGTGTGACCTAACCGCGCCAGCTGGCCGGGACTATCTGGCAGGATCACATGAATATCATACATCGCCGCGCTCCTCCCGCACTTCTGAGCCCCAGGCGCGAATGACCTGCACAATGCGAATCTGGTAAGAGGCAAAAAGGGTCGCTTTCCCCTCCTGCTGGGCCGCCTGATGGCAGAGATTGTTTTTCCAGGCCCGCACCGCCTGTTCATCACGCCACCAGGACAGGGACAGGATCTTGCCCGGCGTGGTCAGGCTTTGAAAACGTTCAATGCTAATAAAGCCGTCAAGCGTAGCGAGCAACGGCTTCAGCTCCGCCGCCAGCGCCAGGTAACGGGCCTGTTTTGCCGGGGTGACATCGGCTTCAAAGAGTACCGCAATCATCGTGTCGTCCTTCCTCAATCCACAGTGACGCCACTTTATCGTATCCCCACAGGCCGATACTTCGCTGCTAAACGAAGTATGCCCACCCCAGGAAAGCGGGAAAAAGACCGTCCGTACATTCATTCAGGCAATCCCTTTGCGTAATTTTTCAAAAAAAGCACATGGCGATAACAATATTTTTCCATTCATAACACCCGTTAAGAACAGAACAACACGTTGTTTTTTAATTAAAAAATAAACATACCTTCAAGATTTGGTCATCTTACTGACATGAAAGTGTGATCTAAATCGCACTTTTTGCCACTCTGCTTATAATTAGCAGGCTTATTATAAGTCCATCGAAAGCACCACGCTTTCCACCTGAAAAGTTAAAAGGAAAAACACCATGAAAAACGTAAAATTACTTGCCGCCGCCGGTATGCTCTCTCTGGTTTCTTTCGCCAGCTTCGCTCAGCACCCGGTCAGCGTAACGGCTGATACCCTCGACAGCGCAGAAGCGAAAATTGCGACCATTGCTAAAGATCAAGGCGCGTCTTACCACATTACCGAAGCCTATACCGGTAACCAGGTTCATATGACCGCTGAGCTGTCGAAATAAGAGAATGGTTGCAGAGGGAGCTGCCGGACAGGCCGCCAGACGGCGGCTGGTTTCGCTCCCGCCGCACCCTAACTACCCAGCAATGTCGGGCCCCTTTATGGGGCTTTTTTTGTTAAGGCGCGCTGTATCGACAGCACGCTCAGCAACACCACGATAAGCCCCACCAGCGCGACCCCTTCAATCTTCTGACCGAGAAAGATCCAGCCCAGAAGCACTGCCGTTACCGGGCTCAGCAGGCTGAGCGCGGATACAGCGACCGATGGGAGACGGCTAATGCCGCGAAACCACAGCCCGTACGCAATCATCGCGCCAGCCACGCAAAGCCACAGATAGCCTGCCGCCTGAGTCAACGTCACCCCCTGCAGCGGCGGATCCACCAGCCATGCCACGGGAGCCAGCACCACGCCGCCAGTCAGCAATTGCCAGCCGGTCAGCGCCACCACCGGCAGCGAAATCGCCCAGCGACGAGACAGCCAGGTCCCCAGCGCCATGCTGACCGCCCCTGAGAACGCCGCCATGATCCCCAGCGGATCCAGCACCGTATGCGGCGACAGCAGCAGCAGCGCCATGCCGATAATGCCGGTCACGGCCGAGAGCACCGCCACCCACGGCGAACGCTGCCTGTCGACACACCATGCCAGCATCATGACCAGCAGCGGCTGAATGGCCCCAATCACTGCCGCCAGCCCGCCGGGTAAACGGTAAGCGGCAATAAACAGCAGCGCCTGAAAAGCGCCAATATTGAGGATCCCGGTCACGATAAGCTTCCACCACTCATTGCGCAGAGGAAAACGGCGGCACCAGATAAGCAGCGCGATCCCTGCGGGCAACACCCGCAGCAGCGCCGCAATAAAAGGTCTGTCCGGCGGCAAAAACTGGGAGGTGACAATGTAGGTCGTCCCCCAGATAGCCGGGGCCAGGGCAGTCAACAGCAAATCGATAACGGGCGAGCGCGAGAAAAAGGTCATGATTTTATCTTCACATCAAGGTAAATTAGTGGCTAAAGTATGTATCGATAAATGTCTTGATATCAAGATAAGTGAGCACAATTGGACAAATCATCCCAGGCTGACGCCGTAGATCGGATTCTTGAACAGTGGCAACGGGAGCGCCCGGATCTCGATTGCAGCCCGATGGGCCCCATCGGGCGCCTGAAGCGCTGTACTCTGCTGCTGGAGCCGCGCATCGAGTCCGCCTTTATTCGCCACGATCTGGTGCGCTGGGAGTTTGACATGCTGGCCACCCTTCGCCGGGCCGGCGCGCCGTTTATCCTCTCTCCGACCCAGCTTTTCTCTACGCTGATGATCACCTCTGGCACCATGACGCACCGGCTTAAGGCGCTGGAAAAACGCGGATTTATTACCCGCTTACCCGACCCTGACGATGCGCGAAGCCTGCTGGTCGCCCTGACTGAGACGGGACGCGCGCGGATCGATGAGGCGGTGGAAAGCCACGTGGAAAACGAACGCCAGCTGCTGGCCGGACTCTCCGCAGAGCAGCGCCAGCAGCTGGATCAGGCGCTCAAGGTCTTTATGCGCCTGTTGGAAGGGCCCTAGCAACCGGCTGCAATATAATCGCCATTGGCGCTCATCGGGACTACGGTCAGAAACAGCACCCAGGCAAAGAGCATCAGAAGGACGCCGCCGGCAATTTTTACCGCCGGCAGCAGCCATTTCAGGCGACCGTCATCCCAGGCCACCAGGCTGACCGCCCGCTCACGCGCGTAGCGTACTGCCAGCGAGAGGCCGAGAATCGATAATGCTGTCCCCAGCGACATCGTCATGACCGCGGCAATTCCCCAACTGACGATGCCCAGCGCATTGGAAAACAACAGGATCATTATCGCCCCGCTGCAGGGTCTGGCGCCGATGGCCAGAACCACGCCGAGCCGGGTTTTCCAGTCAACATTCGCCAGCTCGCGGCCAACGCCATGGTGCCCGCAGCCGCAGTTTTCGCGATGTTCATGCAACGGAGTCAGCGTCGCGATCGTCATTTTTCGCGGCCGCAGGCTTTTGAGCGTTTGATAAATCACAAATGCACCAAACGCCCCCACCATCAGGGCGCTGATTTTCTCGACGTACCAGCGGCTGGTGCTGAGATCGCCGGATGCAAGATTCAGCCCGACGGCCAAAATAAACACAAACAGGATAGCGCTCACCCCCTGCATCAGGCTGCCAAGAAATGGCACCACCCGCGCCGCCAGCAGGCTCTCTTTGTTGGTGCTGAGATAGGTGGTGACGATAAATTTACCGTGCCCGGGGCCAACGGCATGCAGCACCCCATAAAGGAATGCGCCGCCCAGCAGCCACATCCCGCCGCTATACTGATGGTTATTAAGCTGCAAAAGATACATCACCAGGTAGCGATGGAGCGTAATTTGCGTCGCCAGACACCACTGTAAAAAAGCCCCCCAGTGTGCATACAGCGTCAGTCCGACCCACAGCAGCGCCAGCAGAGGTAATCCCAGCGACAGCAGACGCCAGTCACGGGTAAGCATGCGAGTTGTCATCATTTTTTACCATTAAGTGAATCTGAATTGCCGCCCGGCGGTGGCGACAAGCGGCGCCACCAGACAGCCACGAGAGCCGCTTTCATAAAGAAGAGTTCCCCTTCTTCTGGGTGGTCAACGTTTATGCAAAGTATACGCAGTTGATGGAAATCGAATGAAAAAAATCGACAGGTAGCCTGGGGCTTCGCTGTCCTGTGATTTCCCGACGAATGACCCACCTGTACCTTTCTGAGTCGTCTGCTGCCAGCCGATGAACGCATCGCTATTCTGGCGCCAATCTCCCTGATGCCCTGCGTTTATCGAGGGCGCGGTTGCCGCGCCCGCCCCTTAAGATTCAGCGCAACATCTCTCCCTTTAGCAGCAATGCCCGCCTGCCAGCGGGCAGATCAACGCGTCAGGTTTACGCTTTCCAGCGGAAAGGGACGATCCTGCACCACGGTTTTCATCACCAGCGTCGAGCGCAAATGCTGCACGCCGGGCATCGCCGAGAGCTTGTCATCATACAGTTTTTGAAACGCCTGGAGATCCCGGGTGACCACGTGCATCAGGTAGTCCGGATCGCCAAATAGCCGCTGGGCCAGCACGATCTGGGGGATCTCTTCAACCGCCTCTTCAAACGCGCTCACCGCTTTTTTATCGCCTTCTTTTAAGGTCGCAAACACGATGGCCAGGAAATTAAAGCCCATTTTCAGGGGATCCAGGTTAACCCGATAGCCGGTGATAACCCCTTCCTGCTCCAAAGCCCGCAGCCGTCGATGACAGGGCGAGAGGCTCAAATTGACCCTTTCAGCCAGCTCAGTAATCGACAGACGACCATCGGATTGCAGCTCAGCAATAATTTTTCGATCTATGCTATCCATTTGGAAGATTTTCTCTTAAACAGGTTATTTTCAGCATAACATTGAAAGCTTATTTCCCGTAAATCCCGATATTCTTTTCCTCAACAGAATACGGATACAGACGGGGGATCGTTATGCGCAAGACCTTAAAACACGGTGGAGAGAACCGATCATGGAGATGAGTTTTATCGCCGGATTCTGGGTGGTCTCTTTCCTGCTGATCATCACGCCCGGCGCCGACTGGGCCTACACCATCAGCGCCGGCATACACGGACAACGGGTGCTCCCTGCGGTTGTCGGGCTGATGTCCGGGCATCTGCTGGCGGCCATGATCGTGATCGCCGGGATCGGCGTGGCCGTCACCGGCCACCCGCTGGTGCTGTCGCTGATCACTCTGCTGGGCGCGGCCTATCTGCTGTGGTTGGGGATCGCGATTTTGCGGCATCCCGCCACGCCTGACGCCGCACCGCAGCAGGCCGGAAGCTGGAACCGTTGGGCGCTAAAAGGGTTATGTATTAGCGGGCTGAATCCAAAAGTCTTTCTCTTATTCCTCGCCCTGCTGCCCCAATTTACCGATCCTGAAGGACGCTGGCCGCTGGCGCTGCAAATGTCGGCCCTGGGCAGTATTCACCTGCTGACCTGCACACTGATCTATTTTCTGGTGGGCTACGGGTCAAAAAGGCTATTAACTCACCGGCCAGCAGCGGCAAGAAGGGTCAGCATGATTTCCGGAACGATGATGGTCGCGATAGCTATTTTACTCTTCTACAGCCAGCTGAAATAAATCCGCAGACCCGGGATGAACAAAATAGATTGACCTCAGTTTAAGTTATTTGTGCCCTCCCGACAGGAGGGCCATCGCCCCGGCTGAATATTTCGCGACGAGATTTTGCATCTATTTGCCGTGAAAAACACCGTTTCCCTCCGCTACCGGTGAAGGACTCCAGATAACTCCAGTAACCTCCATAAAATCGCAAAACCGCGGCTTAACAAACAACGGGATAGCTAGCCATCGCAAGTGAAAGGAGTCAAATAACTCCAGTAAATCCATAGCCTTCTCCATTTTCAGCGCGCCGCGCTGACCAAATCGCCCTCCGCTCCTTTAGCGAAATTAAGCCCTGCGGCGAGGGAGCGCTGAGGTCTGCGGGCTTATTATGACTATTCTCAAACATAATTTTGCAGTATGGTTTAGGCGATGTTGTAGTGATGCGGTGAATGCTATCCAGGCGAGTATATCGTTCTTCGCATTCTGCGAAATGCTTCGCAGAATATTCACCAGACTACAGCCGGAATTCACTTTAGTGAGGAATGGCCGCGGTTTAACGGGCATTTAATTATTAGCAGATCAGACACGAAAATCATTCAACCTGCGCCGCGGCGACAAGGGAGAACCCGGAGATGATTTATCCATCCCCCTCTGCTGAGAGATGCGCAAATCGCGATATCTCCTGGCACAGCGGTATGTATAAGGATGTTGATATCCGTAGGGCTGGCGTCGGAGCAAGGCCCTGCGCCTCAGTATCCCCGGCGTTCGCAACCAGGAGGAATGAAGAATGATCGGGACAGACTACCCCCCAGGAACAGCATCATTGTTTAACAAAAAAGTATTTAATTCATTGTGTTACATGAAGCCGTCCGTTCCAGCACGTGGAGATACTTCATGATTCAACTCACTACCTGCCTTCTGATGACCCGGTTCAGCTTGCTACGAGCTGAAGTGCGTGACACGTTTTAAAAGTACCTGGCGCGATGGCGAAATATAAGAGAAAAAATGTTCAACTGGACAACAATACTGACCTGACGACAACGAATAGTTCGTAATGTACGCCTGCAATTAAAAGGGAATATAATGAAGAATAATGCCGATATCAAAAAAAGGAACTTCCTTACTCAGAATGAGATTGAGTCGCTTCTTAAAGCAGCGAATACCGGGGCACATGCTGCCCGCAATTATTGTCTGACATTACTCTGTTTTATTCATGGATTCCGCGCCAGCGAAATTTGTCGCCTGCAAATCTCCGATATTGATTTACGCTCTAAGTGTATTTATATCCATCGACTTAAAAAAGGTTTTTCCACTACCCATCCTTTACTGAATAAAGAGATTCAGGCACTAAAAAACTGGCTGGATATTCGAAAAACCTATCCACATGCCGACAGTGAATGGCTGTTTTTATCGCGTAAAGGCAATCCTCTTTCCCGCCAACAGTTTTACCAGATTATATCCTCCTCCGGAGGCGCCGCTGGATTAACCATTGAAATTCATCCCCACATGCTTCGCCATTCATGCGGATTTGCGCTGGCGAATATGGGCATCGATACCCGCCTTATTCAGGACTACCTCGGCCACCGAAATATCCGCCATACCGTCTGGTATACGGCGAGCAATGCCGGGCGCTTTTACGGCATCTGGGACAATGCCAAACAGAAGCAACGTAACAGCATTTTGCAATGATGCTCCGGGCGTCAAAAGGAGTTGACGCCCGATACTGTCGATGGTGTGAAAATGAACAACAGCCGTACACATTAATAAATATTAACCATACGCTAATTACGATTATTGTTCCCGCAAGTTCTTATTTCATTCATAATCCGCTTCCGCTTGATACCCTTGTAAATACTCAGGATTTAAGTTCGTTATTTATTGTCTGATAAAACCATTCAGCATTATATTTTCCGTCTAAACCCATCCCCTGATTAACTTTTTTCCTTGTGATTTGATGTACCTGGCGAGAAGCCTTGATGCTCCTGTTGTGATATGTCATAAAATCTATAAAAATAAGAATTGTCGTCTGGCTATATTTTAACTATGTGTAAATGTAATGTGACCATCTATTTTTACAGTTCCAACCTCATGGCAACGTGAAGAATGAACTGTATCTGTGCCTTTATATAATACGCCCGTCACACTGCGGATTATTTTTTAACCGTCCTGATAATTGCTTCAGGGCGCTGTCTTCGTGCAAATTAATTTCAGGAGCATTGTTGTGAATCGACGTCGTTTTCTTACCGCCAAAGAAGTTCAGGCCATGATGCAGGCGGCACAGCAGGGACCAACCGGAGAGCGGGATTATTGCCTTATCCTGTTGGCCTTTCGTCACGGGATGCGCATCAGCGAACTGTTGGATCTGCACTATCGCGATCTTGACCTCAATGAGGGCCGCATCAACGTCCGTCGGTTGAAGAATGGATTTTCGACCATCCACCCACTGCGATTCGACGAGCTGGAAGCGATTGCGCGCTGGACCCAGGTTCGCGCCGGCTGGAAGGCGGCACAAAAAACCAATGCGATTTTTATTTCACGCCGCGGCACCCAGCTTTCCCGCCAGCAGGCCTATCGGATCATCCGTAGCGCCGGAGAAGAGGCCGGAACCGCTACCCATACCCACCCGCATATGCTGCGCCATGCCTGCGGCTATGAACTGGCGGAAAGAGGCACAGATACACGTTTAATTCAGGATTATCTGGGTCATCGCAATATTCGGCATACAGTACGTTATACCGCCAGCAATGCCGCGCGTTTCGCGGGGTTATGGGAAAGAAATAACTTGCTTGAAGAAAATTCTCACGGTCAAAAGAAATGATTTATCTATTTAATAAATAAAGATAAATTTAAAAACGAACAAGTCAATTGGGGCCAAACTGTTTATATCATAAAAATGTTTTGCAAACTTTTGCAACCGGCAAGTACATATATTCTCACAAATTAATTTCATCCGATTGATTACAATCACATTTTACCTTTAAGAAACTTTACTTATCTCTCCATCCTTTCCGCTTACCCGCCACCTCATCCGCGCTGGCCTCGCCCGACAACTGACACTCTTCAAAACAAAAACTCAGATAATAAAACCAATTAATAAAGATACAACAGATTAATAAACCAAAAATATCCTAAAAAAATACAAAAAATTAGATATTTATCTCAATGAGTCAAAATGGCCCCAATTGACTCATCAGTTGGGCGAAAACTGCGCAGAGCCGGCAGTCGAACCATTCGGCTGATACATGGAATGCCTGGAAGGCACGACGACTGCCAATTTCGGTTCGTAATATCGACATTGTTTAAAGGAAAACAGCATGAAAATCAAAACACTGGCTATCGTTGTTCTGTCAGCCCTGTCTCTGAGTTCCGCGGCGGCCCTGGCTGACACCACCACGGTTAATGGCGGCACAGTGCATTTCAAAGGGGAAGTGGTCAACGCGGCCTGTGCCGTTGATGCTGGCTCTATCGATCAGACCGTTCAACTGGGCCAGGTTCGTTCAGCCAAACTCGCTACTGCAGGCAGCACCAGCTCTGCGGTCGGTTTTAACATCCAACTGGATGATTGCGATACTACCGTTGCAACCAAAGCTTCCGTTGCGTTCTCCGGTACTGCCGTAAACAGCACCAACAGCACCGTTCTGGCGCTGCAGAACTCTGCTGCTGGTAGCGCAACCAACGTCGGCGTACAGATCCTCGACAGCACCGGTACTCCGCTGGCGCTGGACGGCGCAACCTTCGGTGCGGCGACTACCCTGAACGACGGTACCAACGTTATTCCTTTCCAGGCTCGCTACTACGCGACTGGCGCGGCAACCGCAGGTATTGCTAACGCCGACGCAACCTTCAAAGTGCAGTACGAATAATTCACTCATGATGCAAGGACGCAGCCCGGGCCAGGATGGCCCGTTATCAACGACAGGACTGGGGTGATTACGATGCAAGGAATGAAATCTGGCCTGCTGTTTTTTTTACTGTCGCCGCTCGCGCTGGCCGGAAACCACTGGAATGTGACGTTACCCGGCGGAAACATGCGTTTTCAGGGCGTCATTATTGCCGAATCCTGCCGCGTTGAAGCGGGAGACCAGCAGTTGACGGTCAACATGGGGCAGATCAGCAGCAATCGGTTTCATTCGCCAGGGGAAGATACTGACCCTGTTCCTTTCGATATCCATCTCCAGGATTGCAGCACCGCCGTCAGTCAACGGGTTGGCGTCGCCTTTCATGGCGTTGCCGATGGCAAAAATCCGGACGTGCTTTCGGTTGGCGAAGGTCCCGGCATCGCAACCGGTATCGGCGTCGCGCTGTTCGACAAAGAAGATCGCCTGATCCCGCTCAACAGCCCACCGGGCGCCTGGTCACGACTGTATACCGGCCCCACCACGCTCCATTTTGTCGCCAGATATCGGGCGACCGGGCATCAGGTTACCGGCGGAGCCGCAAATGCTCAGGCCTGGTTCTCTCTGACCTATCAGTAATTAACCAGCAGGCATACCGGATGCAGGACATAACGGTGAGTATAAAAGGGGAAAACGTGAGAAAGACACTGGGGATGACACGCTGCTTACTGGCGGGCTTATTGATGACAGCAACCGTCGGTTTCGCTGCGCGCGCCGAAGCGGGCGTGGCGCTGGGGGCCACCCGGGTTATTTATCCCGCCGGACAAAAACAGGTGCAGCTGGCGGTGACCAACAATGACGACAACAGCACCTATCTGATTCAGTCGTGGGTTGAAAACGCCGGGGGTCAAAAAGACGGGCGCTTTGTGATTACCCCGCCGCTGTTCGCCATGCAGGGCAAAAAAGAGAATACGCTGCGCATTATCGATGCCACCAACGGCACGCTGCCGCAGGACCGGGAAAGTTTGTTCTGGATGAACGTGAAAGCCATCCCCTCCATGGATAAATCAAAGCTTAGCGATAACACGCTGCAGCTGGCGATTATCAGCCGCATCAAGCTCTATTACCGCCCGGGGAAACTCGCGCTGTCGCCGGATCAGGCGGCGGAGAAGCTGACGTTTCGCCGCAGCGCCAACACGCTGACGCTGAAGAATCCCACCCCCTACTACCTGACGGTGACCGAACTCAATGCCGGCACCCGGGTTCTGGAAAATGCGCTGGTCCCGCCGATGGGGGAAGCCTCGGTAAAAATCCCGTCCGACGCCGGACGCGACATCACCTACCGGACGATTAACGACTACGGCGCACTGACCCCACGGATGAAGGGCGTACTGCAATAACCACGGGGAAATCGTGTTCTCCCCTGAAATATAAAAAGAACTGACAGCCGGGCGACTTCGGACCGGAGGGACTATGCCACATCTGAAATATGGATCGGACCGCCAGGGCGCCCGGCATGCGCGGCGCCGCGCGTCGGGATCGGCTCGCGTATTTGCCCGGTTCCCTTTTGCCCTTTTGCTGGCCATGCAGGCCTTTTCCGCGCAGGCGGAACTGTACTTTAACCCACGCTTTCTTGCCGATGATCCTGCCGCAGTGGCGGATCTGTCGGGTTTCGAAAAGGGTCAGGAGGTGCCGCCTGGCACCTACCGGGTCGATATCTATCTGAATAACGGCTTTATGACCACCCGCGATGTGACCTTCAGGAGCGGAGAGAACCACCACGGCCTGACCCCCTGCCTGACCCGCAGCCAGCTGGCCAGCATGGGCGTCAACACCGCCGCCGTGTCCGGCATCAATGCCCTCGCGGCCGATGCCTGCGTGCCGATGGCGGAGATGATCAAAGAATCGACCAGTCGTTTTGACGTCGGCCAGCAGCGCCTGTATCTGACCGTGCCGCAGGCTTTTATGGGCAATCGCGCGCGCGGATATATCCCGCCCGAACTGTGGGATGACGGCATCACCGCCGGGCTGCTGAACTACAACTTTACCGGCAACAATGTCCATAACGACATCGGCGGCAGCAGCAACTATGCCTGGTTGAATCTGCAAAGCGGCCTCAACCTCGGTGCCTGGCGCCTGCGCGATAACACCACCTGGAGCTACAGCAGCGGCGGCAGTTCATCGAACAACGAGAATAAATGGCAGCACGTCAATAGCTGGATCGAGCGGGACATCGTTCCCCTGCGCTCGCGCCTGACGCTGGGCGACAGCTATACCAACGGCGACGTGTTCGATGGCATCAACTTCCGCGGCGCCCAGCTGGCCTCTGACGACAATATGCTGCCGGACAGCCAGAAGGGGTTTGCCCCGGTGATCCACGGTATCGCCCGCGGCACGGCGCAGGTCTCGATCAAACAAAACGGCTATGAGATCTATCAGAGTACGGTGCCACCGGGACCGTTTACGATCGACGATCTCTATGCCGCCGGGAACGGCGGCGATCTGCAGGTTACAGTAAAAGAAGCCGATGGCACCCGCCAGGTGTTCACCGTCCCCTGGTCCACCGTGCCGGTCCTGCAACGTGAAGGCCATACGCGTTTTGCCCTGACGGCCGGGGAATACCGCAGCGGCAACGATCGGCAGGAGAAGCCCACCTTCTTCCAGGGCACGCTGCTGCACGGCTTACCGGCAGGCTGGACGCTGTATGGCGGTACCCAGCTGGCAGACCGCTACCGGGCATTTAACCTCGGGCTGGGGAAAAATATGGGCGAATTCGGCGCCGTATCGCTGGACATCACCCAGGCCAACGCCACGCTCCCCGATGACAGCGATCGCCAGGGGCAGTCGCTGCGCTTCCTCTATAACAAATCACTCAATGAGGTGGGTACCAACATCCAGCTGGTCGGCTATCGCTACTCCACGCGCGGCTATTTCAGCTTCGCCGATACCACCTACAGCCAGATGAGCGGCTACGACGTGGTGACCCAGGATGGCGTGATTCAGGTGAAGCCGAAGTTTACTGACTACTACAACCTCGCCTACAGCAAACGCGGCAAGGTGCAGGTCAGCGTGACTCAGCAGATCGGGCGTACCTCCACGCTCTATTTAAGCGGCAGCCATCAGAGCTACTGGGGCAGCGGCAAAGCCGATGAACAGCTGCAGGCGGGGCTGAACGCCGCCGTCGACGATATCAACTGGACCCTGAGTTACAGCGTGACCAAAAACGCCTGGCAGGAAGGACGCGATCAGATGCTGGCGGTCAACGTCAATATTCCGTTCAGCCACTGGATGCGCTCCGACAGCCAGTCCGCGTGGCGACACGCCAGCGCCAGCTACAGTATGTCGCACGATCTTGATGGCCGGATGACCAACCTCGCCGGGCTGTACGGCACGCTGCTGGAGGACAACAACCTGAGCTACAGCGTGCAGACCGGCTATGCCGGCGGCGGCAACGGCGGGAGCGGCGGCACCGGATACGCGGCGCTGAACTATCGTGGCGGCTACGGTAACGCCAACGTCGGCTACAGCCGCAGCGATGGTCTGAAACAGCTGTACTACGGCGTGAGCGGCGGCGTGCTTGCCCACGGCAACGGCATCACCCTGAGCCAGCCGTTGAACGACACGGTGGTGCTGATTAAAGCCCCGGGGGCCGACAACGTGAAAGTGGAAAACCAGACCGGGGTACGTACCGACTGGCGCGGCTATGCGGTGTTGCCGTACGCCACTGAATATCGTGAGAACCGCGTGGCGCTGGACACCAACACGCTGGCTGACAACGTCGACCTGGATGATGCGGTGGTCAGCGTGGTGCCCACGCACGGCGCCATCGTGCGTGCGGATTTTAAAGCTCATGTCGGGATGAAGCTGCTGCTGACGCTGACCCGTCATGGCAAGCCGGTCCCGTTTGGCGCCATGGTGACCTCAGCCAGTAACCAGAGCAGCAGCATCGTGGCCGATAACGGGCAGGTTTACCTGAGCGGTATGCCGCTGGCCGGCAAAGTACAGGTGAAATGGGGTGAAGGCCCCGATGCCAGCTGCGTGGCCGAATATCAGCTGCCGCAAGAGAGCCAGCAGCAGGCGCTGAGCCAGCTGTCTGCCGTCTGTCGCTAAGGAAGAAATGATGATGACCAAATCGCTGTATCTGTTGGGGGCCGTGCTGTCGCTGACCATCGCCAACGCGTTCGCCGCCGACAGTACCCTCACCATCAGCGGATATGTCCGGGATAACGCCTGCGCGGTGGCGGGCGAGTCGAAAGACTTTACCGTCGACCTGATGGATAACGCCGCTAAACAGTTCAACACCATTGGCGCGACAACGCCCGTGGTGCCGTTTCGCATCGTGCTGTCGCCCTGCGGCGGTTCGGTGACGGCGGTCAAGGTGGGCTTTACCGGCGTGGCGGATAACGACAATACCAGCCTGCTGAAGCTGGACAGCGGCGCATCGGCTGCGGCGGGCATGGGGGTACAGATTCTCAATGGTCAGCAGACGATGCTGCCGCTGAACGCCCCCGCGACGGCAATCGCCTGGACGACGCTGACACCCGGGCAGACCAATACCCTGAACTTTTATGCGCGGTTGATGGCCACCCGGTTGCCGGTGACCGCCGGGCACGTCAACGCGACAGCGACATTCACGCTGGAATTTCAGTAACCGGAGGTTGAGATGAAATGGATCCCCCGAGAATGGCTTCTGGCGGGCGCGCTGGCTCTGGCCTGCTCTCCCCTGCAGGCGGCCGATATCAGGATCACCGTTAACGGCAAAGTGGTCGCCAGACCCTGCACGGTTTCCACGAAAAACGCCACCGTCGATCTCGGCGACCTGTATACCTTCAGTCTGATCCCGGCGGGCGCCGCTTCGGCCTGGCACGGCGTGGCGCTCGATCTGAGCAACTGCCCCGTCGGTACCTCGCGCGTCACCGCCAGCTTTAGCGGTACGGCGGACGCCACCGGGTATTACAAAAACCAGGGGACCGCCGGCAATATCCAGCTAGAGCTGCAGGATGACGGCGGAACCACGCTGAACAATGGCGCCACTAAATCGGTGCAGGTGGATGACTCGACGCAGTCCGCCCGCTTCCCGCTGAAGGTCAGAGCATTGACGGTCAACGGCGGCGCCACTCAGGGAACCATTCAGGCGGTGATTAGCGTCACCTACACCTACGCCTGAATCAGGAGAGTAAGTTGATGAAAAAAATGATAACCCTGTTGACCACGCTGCTACTGTTGGGCTGGTCGGTGAATGCCTGGTCCTTTGCCTGCAAAACCGCCACCGGGGCGACGATCCCCATTGGCGGCGGCAGCGCGAACGTTTACGTCAACCTGACGCCAGCGGTGAACGTCGGGCAGAACCTGGTGGTCGATCTCTCCACGCAAATCTTCTGCCATAACGACTATCCGCAAACCATTACCGACTACGTGACCCTGCAGCGAGGCTCCGCCTATGGCGGGGTGCTGTCGAGCTTTTCCGGTACCGTAAAGTATAACGGCACCTCCTACCCCTTCCCTACCACCACGGAAACCTCGCGGGTTATCTACAATTCAACCGCCGATAAACCCTGGCCAACCGTGCTCTATCTGACGCCGATCAGTACCGCAGGTGGGGTGGCTATCACCTCCGGCTCCCTGATCGCCGTGCTGATTCTCCACCAGACCAACAACTATAACGGCGACTCCTATCAGTTTGTCTGGAACATTTACGCCAACAATGATGTGGTGGTGCCGACCGGCGGCTGCGATGTTTCCGCCCGCGATGTCACGGTGACGCTGCCGGATTATCCTGGCTCCATGGCCGTTCCGGTGACGGTCCACTGCGCGCAAAACCAGAATCTCGGCTACTACCTTTCCGGCACTACCGCCGATACCGCCAGTTCGGTCTTCCGCAATACCGCGTCGACGTCGGCGGCGCAGGGGATTGGCGTGCAGATGACGCGTAACGGCAGCATCGTCCCCGCCAACAGCACGGTGTCGCTGGGTACGGTCGGCACTTCGCCGGTCAATCTGGGGTTAACCGCCACCTATGCGCGCACCACGGGTCAGGTGACGGCAGGTAATGTGCAGTCCATTATTGGGGTGACGTTTGTCTACCAGTAAGGGCTGCGCGACGCAGGCCTCCCCGCCGCTAGACTATATCCTCTCGCCGTGTGCGATGGCTGGCGAGGGGCTGTCTTCCCTGATGGACGACGGCGGCCTGCTGCGGCCCAGGCGCCTGTTCCCTCAGCTTCACGAGGCGCTGTTAATCCCCGATATTGTGACCGTCAGGCGTATCGTGGTTTTTTTACCCGACGATCCGTTCTGGCTGCTGCTCACTCTGCGGCAGGCGGGGCTGCTGCTGAAACACAGCGCCGTTCCGCTGCCGATGCTGATCCTCAGCCGTAGCCCGGCCAACTGGCTGTGGCAAACGCTGTTACACCAGGTTGGCAGACCGCGCCATCTGGCCTGGGTACGGGCCGTCGCCTCTGATTTACCCTGCCGACAGCTGGCGGCGCTGCTCAGGCCCGACGGCGGGCAAAGCTATCCCCTGCTGGCGCAGCTGGCGTCTCAGGAGAGGGTCATCTGCGCTAAGCCAGCCGCCGGCGTGAGCAAACCGGAACTGAGTACCGCGCTGGACTGGCTGCGGGGATTCAGCATCAATGATCAGGCGCAACGTCGGGGGCTTAGCCACAAAACCCTCTACACCCAGAGAAGCTCAGGACTAAAAAAGATGGTTGAACATCATCCCCATCTGGCCAGCCGTTTCCCCGGCAGCCACACCAAAGGGCAGAAAACGAGCGCGGTCGCCGCGCTCTCCGCTTTTGAACGTGAGTTCATCCATGCCATTCACTGTAGGCAAATTTTCCCGGTGTTTCAGCCCATCACCGATGGTCGCCTGATGTTGCAGGGCATCGAGGTGCTGTCGCGCTGGCGACGCAATGGCAATGTGCTGTTGCCCGGCGAGTTTTTGCCGCAGATACGCTCGGAGTATGCCTGGCTGCTGCTCACGGCGTTCGTCCTGCAGGAGGCCGTGCAGAACATCAATCAATACCCGGGCGACTATTATTTCGCGATTAACATCCCGCCGCTCATCGCCACCAACACCAACATTATCCGGATGATGGAGGCGGCGCGTCAGCAGTTACAGGAACCGCAGCAGGGCGAGAGGCTGGTACTGGAATTTGCCGAAACGGTCGATCTTAACCTGCACAGTAAAACGGGCGACACGATCACCCACTTACAGCAGCAGGGCTTTCGCATCATGCTCGACGACTGCTTTTCACGCAGCAGCGTCCTGTTTCCGGTCCGCACCGTGCGCTTTAATGAGTACAAGCTGGATATCAGTATCGTGAACGATCTGCAGCGGGATCCGCACGCGCTGGCGCTGATCAAGAGCCTGATCTATTACTGCCAGCTCTCCGGCAGTCGCTGCATTGCTGAGGGGGTCGATAGCCTGGAAAAATTCAATATGCTGAAGGCGTTGGGAATCGATCGTTTCCAGGGCTATCTCATCTCACCGCCGGTCACTGGCGATAACCTGGAGGATCTTATTCAGCGCTTTTCGCCAGGACGCCACCCTACCAGTATTGCCGGATAAGTCGCCCTCGAGTTCCACTTCCGCCCGGCATGAAAAAACCGACCATTCGGGCCGGGATTCTCATTTAAACCTCAGTCCGATGCCGATTGAAACCGCCATTACGGATTGATGGCAGAACCCCTGGCACCGGGTTCGCCGTCGCAGCGGGAATAGCGGGTACAGTCCGCCTGCTCTCGATAAGCAGCTACGGGTTACTGGTGGCTGGGCGAGGCTGCTCAATCGTCTGCGTTTCGGCGTATGATTAGCTGAAAAACATTCGTGGCCAAACAACTATATAAGACTGTTCATAAAAACTAACTACGCCTCATTGTTCATGCAAAAATAAGTTTATCTTAAGGTTTGCCAAGGAAATATCATTGACGAACCTTTTATTTAAAGGTTAAATTAAAAGAAATCAATTAAAGTTTAACAATTAAATATTATAAAGAGGTTACAATGAATGTAACATTAATTTCGAGTATCATTGGTGGTTGTTTTGCTATAGCTTCCGTAGTAATTTCCGTTGGAATTACTACGTACAATCAGAATAGAGTCAATAAAATAAACAATGCCATGGAGGCGAAGAGGAAACATCAATATTACCTTGAACCATTAATTAGGTCAGCCGCCGACTTGCAAAGTCGAATTTATAACATACTGGAAGGTGGGTTCATTGAGAGGTATTATCATAATGGAAATGAAAGAAATAAAAATTATGTTATAAACAATACTGTTTTTCTTGTAGCTCAATTTTTTGCATGGACCGAGGCTGCTCGCATCGACGTTCAGTTTCTTAACCTGGAAAATGATTTAAAAACTCGTAAACTATCCGAACTGCAGAGTAAAATATACTCATTGATACAAACAGATAGCCTTGGCCCTCATTTTGTTTTCTTTGCGGGAGAACAAAGAGCCATTGGTGAACAGATGTTAATCAAAATGGATAAGGGATACAACTGTATAGGGTATGGTGAATTCTTAAAAAAAGACTCATTTTGTAACGAATTTTTATTTGAGGAACTGAGAAATGAAGTTATTAAAATGACGAAAAACATACATGGCTATCGCGCCAGGCTGCAGAAATTGCAACATGCACTAATTGATTTACTTGATTATCTTGATCCCAATGAAGTCAGAATCAATAATCATGAGCGTTCTAAAATATAAAAATAACTCCTGACCTTGAAGAACTAACTACCTAGAAAGAGATTGCTAAATAACTAGAGAGCATAAAAAATAACCTCACAATGAAATTCGAGGCCACTCTCAAATGGCATTGGCTGACTCCTCCCTGGTGACAGGCTGAATAATTTACGCCGTCAGTTAAGAAAAGCGCCAACAGGGCGGTCCGGCAAAAGCATGATCAAGGCGGCCCCAGCCGCACATCGGCGTGAAAGCCGGCGGCCCTCATTACCCCTATCCTTGTCCTCTGCGGCGGCTGGCGGCGTATGCCCGCCGCCCCCGCAAATAACACGCCTGCGACCAGGGGCATAGACTTAAACCAGTTTACGCTAAGCGTCGGGTGGCAAAGCGCACGCCTTGCCACTGCCCGAAGACACAAGATGCCGCACCTTGTCAGGTGGTAAAAAATAATGAAAGTCCCTGACGGACTTCACACCAGACCGCCACGATGATGCCGGGCGGAATATTGGCTTTAAATGGGATAAAACTATGGGTTCACAGGTATCCGCGGCGGAAGATTCACTACTGCGGCACAGGTCGTTCGTCACCTTTTGGCTGGCGCGCACCTGTTCATCATTTGGTTTTCAGATGTTTTCGGTTGCCGTTAGCTGGCAAATTTACGCCATCACCCATAGCGCGATGGCGCTCGGGATGATCGGTCTGATGCAATTCTTACCCTCGGTCCTGCTGGCTCTCCCTGCGGGACACCTTGCGGATCAGTTCGATCGGCGGCGGATCGTGCTGCTTGGACAGTTTATTGAATGGGTCGCATTACTCGGACTAGTCGCCCTGACGCTACTGCATTGGGCGGACAAAATTGAAATCTGGGGGCTGGTCTTTTTAATCTCGGTGGCAAAAGCGCTGGAGTGGCCGGCGATCACTTCGATGCTGCCGACGCTGGTGCCGCCGCCGATCCTTGCGCGCGCGATGGCGGCCAGTTCCGTCGGAGGACAGGCGGCGGTGATTATCGGCCCCACCCTTGGCGGTCTGCTGTACGTGGCGGGTCCGGAGGTGGTGTATGGCGTATCCGCGCTGTTCTACCTGCTCTCTATTGTGCTGGTGAGCCAACTGCGCTACGAGCGGCCGCCGCAAACCCGCCTGCCGATGAACCTCAAGAACCTGTTTGCCGGAGTACATTTTATCCGCGAGCGAAAAGATGTGCTGGGCGTGATTTCGCTCGATCTGTTTGCCGTCCTTCTTGGCGGCGCGACGGCGCTGTTACCGATCTTCGCTCAGGATATTCTCCATACCGGCCCCTGGGGACTGGGGATGCTGCGCGGTGCGCCATCGGTCGGTGCGCTGCTGGTGGGCGTCTGGCTCAGTCGCCACAAGCTGGAGAAGAACGTGGGTCTGATCATGTTCGCCTCGGTGGCCGGCTTTGGCCTGGCGACGCTGGTGTTTGCGCTTTCTGCCCGGCTGTGGCTTTCCCTGCTGGCACTGGCCGCGCTGGGCGGGTTTGATATGGTGAGCATGGTGATTCGCGGCGCGCTGGTGCAGTTGGATACGCCAGACGATATGCGCGGTCGCGTGAATGCGGTGAACGCCATCTTCATTAATACCTCAAACCAACTGGGGGAATTTGAATCCGGCCTGCTGGCGGCGTGGATAGGGGCCGTACCGGCCGCGGCGCTTGGCGGGATTGGCACGCTGGTGGTGGTCGCGATATGGATGACCATTTTCCCGCATCTGCGCAAAAGGCAGAAGCTGGAAAATGAAGGCGCGAGCTGATTGCAAAAACGCGCCGACAGCGATGATGGACATTGTGCGATACGCTGGAGCCATACTGGTGCATGACTATTATTCGCCATCAGCGGCAGAAACAGGCATCCCGAATGCAACCGCCCTTCATCACCAATAATTGAGCACCGGCTGAGACCGGTGCCTTTATTTCAGGCCCGGATATCATCGTACTCGCGGGTATTATCAAACTCATGTTTAGCGAAGGGACAGAGTGGGATAATTTTACGCTGCTCTGCGCGCATCTTTTCCACCACTTTCGCCACCAGCTGTTTACCCACCCCCTGCCCTTTCAGGCTCTCATCGACATCGGTATGTTCAATAATGCTGAGATGCTCGCCGGTGGGGACAAAAACAATTTCCGCCACCTGATTCCCCGCCGCATCATTGACGTAAAACTTGTTATGACCTTCCAGTATTTCCATCATTTCCTCGCTTATTTCTGGCGATACTTCAGGGCGCCGCTCGGGCAGGTGTCGATTACCCGCACGACGGTGGCGACATCCACTTCATCCGGGATGATCCACGGTTTACGCTTCAGGTTGAAGAGTTTTGCGCTACCGCGAACGCAGTTTCCCGAGTGCTGGCAGATGTCCGTGTTGAAGTAGACATCAATCCTCTCTCCGGTATATGCGCGGTAGCCCGCCTCCAGTAATTCCTTATCCATGACATTGCCTCAGTTGTTTTTATTGTTCAGGAGCTAAGCATAGTCCTGCCAGCACAGACCAGCTATGAGGATATCCCAAAACCTCCGCTCATATTTGTGCTGAACTGTCTGTATTAATGCGAAATAAACGATTTTATATTCACTACAACCTCAGCCTCGACCTTGATTACCCAGTTAAAATAGCGCATGCGAATTTCCCCATTCGCTTTTATTTCGCCGAAAGGGCGATTAAACTCACACCACAATGGTATGAGTGCTCAGGAACTATCCTTTGAATTATCGAGTGAAGCTGGCCCGCCCGGCGCTATTATTTATATTCTCCTTTCTCTCTGGTTGTTCATTATCACCAGCGATTCCGGTATTAGGCGCCGCATTTCCTGGCTGGTTCTTCTGTTTATTGGGCGGCGTGTTGTTACTCATACCCTGTCATATCCTGATCGTCCGCAAAGGCTGGCAATCGCGTTTTTCTCCGCTGGTATTTAGCTACCTGGCTCTGATGTTCCTGTTCGCCACGCTCCTGTGGTTCCTTTTCTTTGTGTACTAAGCCCCTATGACAAACTCCAGCTCAAGCGTATTACGGAAAAAGTGGCCTCTGCTGGCCCTCGTCCTCGCCGCGATCGTGGCGCTTATCCTGGTTATCTGGCAGCTTCAGACCTCGCCGGAAACCAACGATGCCTACGTCTACACCGATACCATCGACGTGGTGCCGGAGGTGAGCGGCCGGATCGTGGAGATGCCGATCCGCGACAACCAGCGGGTGAAAAAAGGCGATCTGCTGTTTCGTCTCGATCCGCGCCCGTATCAGGCGCTGCTCGATGATGCCCGGGCGAGGCTGACCACCCTGGATGCGCAAATCATGCTGACCCGGCGCACAATCAAGGCCCAGGAGTACAACGCCCAGTCCGTCGCCGCCGCGGTAGAGCGCGCAAAGGCGCTGGTTAAACAGACCACCTCGTCACGTACGCGTCTTGAGCCGTTAGTCCCGCAGGGCTTCGCGTCGCAAGAAGATCTCGACCAGGCGCGAACCGCCGAAAAAGCCGCCCGCGCGGAACTCGACGCCATCCTGCTGCAAGCGAAACAGGCCTCGGCCGCCGTCACCGGCGTTGACGCCATGGTTGCCCAGCGGGCGGGGATTCTGGCGCAGATCGCGCTGGCGGAACTGCACCTGGAGTTTACCGAAGTCCGGGCGCCATTTAACGGCGTGGTGGTGGCGCTGAAAACCACCGTCGGCCAGTACGCCTCGGCGTTAAAACCGGTGTTTACCTTAATGGATGACGATCGCTGGTATGTCATCGCCAACTTCCGCGAAACCGATCTTAAAAACGTCCGCCCCGGCGTAGCGGCCAGAGTCACCATCATGACCAACCATGATAAATCGTTCGCCGGCGTGGTCGATTCCGTCGGCTCCGGCGTGCTGCCTGAAGGCGGGAGCGTGATTGAAGGCCTGCCGATTATTCAGAAGAGCATCAACTGGGTTCATGTGTCGCAGCGTTTCCCGGTGAAGATCGCGGTAAAAGATCCTGACCCCGAACTCTTCCGCATGGGTGCCTCCGCCAGCGCCGTTCTTCAGCCTCAGTAAGAGGGCACTATGCAGAACCTTTGGTCATTTCTCACCCGCGAACTCCGCGACGCGCCGGGACGGGCAAACTACACCCTGCGTCTGACCCTGAGCTGCGCGGTGCTGATCGTCCTGTTTATGACCCTGCAGATCCCTTTTTTAGCCGTGGCGCTGATCGTGGTGTTTTACGTCAGCCAGCCCAACGTGCTGATGATAAAGCTGGTGAGCGTGGTCTTTTTCCTCACCGTCAGCGTGGCGCTAGGCGGTGTGCTGCTGATCATCAAATGGACTTATGACTACCCGCTGATCCGCCTGGTCGCCTCGGTCGTGCTGTTTTTCGGCGCCATCTATCTGATGCGGGTGCTGGGCAAACTGGGGATGGCCTTTTTCGTGGTCGCCCTGGTGGTTATCTACGCGCAGACGTTCCCCTCGATGACCAGCCAAAGTGAGATTCTGGTGCGCCTGCTGCTCTGGCTGTGGGTGGTCATCAACCTCGCCATTGTGGTCACGCTGCTGGTCAACGCCGGCTTTCAGCAGGCTTTTCCCGGTTATCAGTTCAAAGCGAGGATGGTGGTTTTGCTCCGCGAGGTGGCGACGCTTCTCGCCCGACCGAATGCCAGCTCTGCGCCGACGTTCAAAGAAATTGCCCGACAGTTCGCCGAGCTTCAGTCGCTGTATAAGCAGGCGACCCGCTCCAGCCCCGAGATAGCCGACAACCCGCAGGCGTGGCAATCCCTGATGGCCGCCACCCTTCACTGCTATCACCTGGCCGCGCTGCTTCAGCCGGAAGAGGCCCCTTCCGCCGGGCGTCTACAGCTTGCCGCCGCGCTCTCGACGCTGGCGCAGAATCTGGACGTCAGCACGCTCCCGGCAATCCTGCCGGAGGCCACTGCGCGGGATACGGCAAACCCTGTTATTTTGCAGGAGATGGCGACTACGCTGAACCAGCTGGCGCGTGGCGAACCGGTGCCGCTACCGGCGGGGGAAGAGGAAAAAGCGCCCCTGCTGCTGCCTGACGCCTGGTCGAACCCCGCCTATTTGCACTTCGCGCTCAAAACGCTGCTGGCAACGCTGCTGTGCTACGTTTTTTATACCGCCGCCGACTGGCAGGGGATCCACACAATTATGCTCAGCTGCGTGATTGTCGCTCAGCCGGGGCTCGGCGCGACGCTGCAGAAGACCTGGCTGCGCATCGGCGGCGCCCTGCTCGCGACCCTGCTGGCGCTGCTAATGATCGTGTTTATTCAGCCGCATAGCGAATCACTCGTCGGTCTGCTGGCGATGACTCTGCCGGTGATGGCGCTGTCGGCCTGGATAGCCGCGGGGTCTGAACGCATCGCCTACGCCGGGATTCAGATCGGTTTTACCTTCTCGCTGGCGTTTCTCAGCTGGTTTGGCCCGCTGACCAATTTGACCGAACTGCGCGATCGCGTCATCGGTATTTTGCTCGGCGTGCTGGTCTCTTCGATTGTCCACCTCTACCTGTGGCCGGATAGCGAAGCCCCGCAGCTCAAATCGCGGCTGGCCGACCTCTACCGGCAGATTGCGAATGACCTGCGCGCCAGTCGCGACGAAGTGAAATTAGTCCCGCTGTTTCACGCCCTGAACCGCGCCGAAACGCTGATGCATCGGGTGGCGGCTGAACCGCTGAATGCTTATGCCCACCCGCATCCCGAGGCGAAAACCTGGCCGGTGAAGGCCACCTGGACGCAGGCCCTCGAAATCGTGCGCTTCAGCGAAGGCTACCGGCTGTACGCCGCTCCAGGGGATACCTTTCTGCGCCGCTGCGCCGGGTCGCTTGAGACCTACGCCGATGATATCGACCAGCAGCAGACGCCCATGCCGTTCGGCGAGCTTCGGCCCGACCCCGGCAATCCTTTTGGCCCCCCGCTGGTCACCCTGCTGACGACATTGCCAGGCTGGTCGTCCGCCCCTTCAGCGCTTTCGCGACAGGCAGATAAGTCATGAGAAAAATGGACACCGCGGCCCGCTTCCTGCGCTACTCACCGCTCGCCTTCGCCCTGACGCTGGTTACCGGCTGCGCCTTAATTCAGGACGATCCGGGCCAGGTCACTATCGTGAACCCGCAGCAGGCTGAACTCGCGCAGGTGATTCACCTCGCCAACAGCGGCTGGCCAGCGGCCAGATGGTGGGAAGGCTATCACGATGCCCAGCTCAATATGCTGGTCAACCGCGCGCTGCAAAACTCCCCGACCCTGCAGGCCGCCCGGCTGCGGATTGCGCAATCGCAGTCCACCATTGAGCTGGCGCAGTCGGCAATGGGTGTCCAGGCCACCGCCGTGGCGGCCCAGAACCGGCTGCGGGTTACCAACAAACAGTTCACCTGGCCCTACTCTTACTCGCTGCCGGTCGATAAAAACGGTCCGTGGTACACGCTGAATACCGTCGGCGTCGGCGCCACGCTGAATATTGATTTGTGGGGAGCCGATCGCGCCCGCGTTGCCGCCGCCATTGGCGAGAAAAATGCGCGACAGGCCGAAACGGCCGGAATCGAGCTGGATCTCGCCAGCAGCGTGGCGCAGCTGTACTTTGCCATGCAGGCCACCTTCCAGAAGATTGCCTTGTTGCATCAACTGGAAGAGATTGCCCGTCTCTCTGTGCAGGCGCATGAGCACCGCAGCCGGCGCGGCGTTGAGGATAGCGTGGATATCGCCAATGCCCAGGCCGAGCTGCTGGCGGCGCAACAACAGGTGATTACGGCAAACGGGACGTTGACGCAGTACCGGGAAACATTGCGGGCGCTGATCGGCGCCGATGCGCACAGCATGCCGGAGATCCACCCGTTCCCGCTGCCGACGCTACAGGAGACGCTGCCCGACTCGCTCTCCTTTGAACTGCTGGCCCGCCGCCCGGATCTCCAGGCGCTGCGCGGCTATGTCACGGCATCGTTAAGCCAGGTCGATGCGGCGAAAGCGGCATTTTACCCGCACTTTGATATCAAGGCGTTCTGGGGATACAACGCCCTGAGCGTCGGGGATCTGTTTAAATCGTCCTTCCAGCAGTTCAACCTTCTGCCGGGCCTGTATCTGCCTCTGTTCGACGGCGGCCGACTGAATGCCAATCTGCAATCGGTCCGTACCGCCAGTAATATTCTGATCAAGCAGTACAACCAGGCGGTACTGGATGCCGTGCGCGATGTGGCGATCGGCTCCAGCGAGCTGAACGATCTGAATCAGCAGGTGGTGTTACAGAAGCTGAAGGTGACGGCCGCCATGGCCACCTCCCGCAGCGCCAGCGCCCACTATCAGCGAGGGCTGGTCAGCTACTATGCGGCTCAGGAAGCGCGTCGGCCCGTCATCGCTCAACAACTGCTCCTGCTGGATATCCAGGCGCAGCGGTTGAGCAGCGACATTACGCTGATTAAGGCCTTAGGCGGGGATTACCGCGGCCCGGCGCTGGAGAATCTGGGGCAACAGGCGCGCTGAGGCGCCGCTTGCGCGTCAGTCGAATAACTGCCACTCGCGCGCCCGATTCAACGCCTGAATCCGACCATTGACCTGTAGCTTTTCGTACAGCTGTTTGAGATGCCATTTCACGGTTTCGGCAGTAATTCCTAAGGCCCGGGCGATCTCTTTATTGGAGTAGCCTTCGGCGATCAGCCCCAGCGTCTGCTGCTCCCGCTCGGTCAGGCGAAGCTGCGCGGGCGCCCGACGGCTGGCCAGCGGCAGGACTCCGGCCGCGCTGAATCTGGCGAGATGCTGCGCCAGCGCCTCGCTGAAGCCCTCATCGTGCCCCCCGCGTTGCTGAATTGCCGCCAGCAATGAGGCCATCTCCTCTCCGCCATCGAGCAGGCTGCGCCACAGCTTCTGCTGAAAGGCGCGACGCAGCGTCGGGATCCCCAGCGTTACCGCCCGCTCCTGTTCTCCGGCGCGCCACAGGGCAATGGCCTGCATAAGCCGCAGGCGTACCGCAAACAGCCACTCGCCGCCGCGCTCCTGCTCAGCGGCCAGCGTATCGAGCTGCCGCGCCGCCGCCAGCGGTTGTCCACCGGCCATCAGCATCCGGCTGTGACTGAGGGTTAAACAGGCGCTCACCACATCATTTTTCTCCGCGCCGGGGGACAGCCCCTGCAGGCGACGAAGCAAACTGTCGGCCACCGCGCGATCGCCGACGTGGAGCGCATTGGCAATACGCTCAGCCAGCAGCGGCGCCTGCGCCCGCAGCCATCCGCGCTGAACCGCCAGACCTTCGGCATGCAGCAACAGCGATGTCATCTCATCCGTCTGCCCATGACGTTGCGCCAGCTTCGCCAGCACGATGTAACAGCGGCTAAACCCATCCGGTGGGCAAAAGTTATCGATCGTCTCAAGACGTAGCGTCAGCAGAGTGGGGATGCGCTGCACCTCCCCCTGCTCCCAGGCGATTTCGGCCAGAATCGGCGCCAGGGTGGCACCGCTGCTGGAGTGAGGACCGGTCTGCTGTTCGGCATACTGTAGCGCTCGCTCCGCCTGCCGCTGCGCTTCGGCCAGATTGCCCTGGCGCAGGTATCCCTGGGCCATGACAAACGCCCGGTAGACCTCCACGAACAGATTACGGTTCGCCACCCGCACGCCCGATACCCGCTGCTGGACATCCAGCGCCTGCTGTGGCCGGGCGTTCGCCAGATGGCAGTAGCTGAGAATATTGCATACCAGACCATCCACCCAGATATCGCCGCAGGGCACCTCATGCAGCAGCGGTTCCACGATAGCAATGCTCCGGGCAATATTGTCGGCGAAGGCTTCGCAGATAGCCCGGACGACGCGGAGCTTCACCCATGAACTGTGGGCAATCTCGCTGCGGTTGGCGACCGCCAGCGACTCAATGGCGTCCAGCAGTTGGCGGGCATCGTGAAAGCGAAAGCGGTGCGCGAGCGCCCAGGCGAGATTGGTTTGTAGCTCGATACGGGAAGGGTCCAGATTGGCCGGCAGATAGCGGATCCAGCGCACCATCGTCTCGATATCGCCCTCTTCCGCCAGTGACTGCACGCCGGCTTCCGCATGCCCGGCGCCCGTTTTTCCGCCTTCCAGCGCATGGCGAATCGCCTCCGCCCACAGCTGCTGGCCGGCAAACCAGTTGCTGGCCTGTTCATGCAACACACGGATATCCACCTGCGCACTGTGCTGCAGACGATACAGCAGCGCTTCACGCATCAGTGGGTGGTAACGGAACCAGAACCCGTCCGTATCAAGAGCGGAGAGAAACAGATTGTGCCGGGCTATCCACGCCAGCATGGCTTCTCCGTTGCGTTTCCCGGTCACGGCATCGCACAGCGACGGATGCAGGCGGTTGAGTATTGAGGTGCGCAGAAGAAAGTCCAACACCCCGGCGGGCAATGGCGCAAAGATCACCTCTTCCAGATAGCGGGAGAGCGCGCGGGAGGTGGTATTCAGCTTGCCGTCGGTCGGGCAATAACGGGCGCTGCCGCTTGCTAAAGCCGCCATTTTCATACCGGCAACCCACCCCTCCGTGCGGGCAATCAGGCGCGGGATCTCCTGCGGGTCCGGCGCCGGGGAGATCGAGGTTGAAAAATAGGTTCTGGCCTCCGCGACATTAAACCGCAGCGCATGATCATCGATCTCCACCAGCCGATCCTGCATGTGCAGACGGCTCAGCGCCAGGGGCGGCTGGCTGCGACTGGCAATAATCAGATGCAGAGACGGCGGCGCGTGGTTCAGCAGCCAGTTCATACCATCATGAATCTCCGGGTGGGCGATATTCTGATAATCATCGAGAATCAGAGACAGCGGAGCCGGATAATCATGCAGCTGGTTGACGAGCCCGGCGAGAAACAGCCGGAAGTCGTCTCCGGGAGCGCCCTCCGGCAGAACCTTCTCCGCTTGCCAGAGCGGCCGCAGCGCCGCCTGCAGATAGCGCATAAACAGCAAGGGCGTACTGTCATCTTCGTCAATGCTCAGCCACGCCAGCGAATCGCCCTGCTGCTGTCGATGCTGATACCACTGGGCCAGCAGCGTGGTTTTGCCGAACCCGGCGGGGGCGCATACCAGCGTCAGCGTGCTGGCGAGCGCGGCGTCCAGCCGCTGCAGCAGACGTTCACGCGGCTGCAATACCCCCGGCGAACGCGGCGGCGTAAAGCGAGTCGCAATAAGCGGCAAGGTGCGCGCAAGGCGGAACGGTTCTTGATGCACAAATCCGCTCAATGCGTCATCCGTCGGGGGTAACAATTCCATAGCGCCATGACCTCCTCATCCCATGCATACGCCATTATCCCCCCCAACCGGGGGGTAGGCCACGTTTATCCATACCTATAAAGTAGTTTTATCCTTTGCCACCGATGGGCGATACGCCAGGTCTGCGCCTGCGTACAGCGAACCTTTCTCCATCAGGCATCCATCGTTTCTTAATCAGTACAAGGTGTGTACAGAAATGGCTATCGAAAATAAAGTTGCTTTAGTCACCGGTGCCGGTCAAGGCATTGGCCGCGGTATTGCTTTACGTCTGGCCAAAGAGGGTGCGTCGTTAATGCTCGTCGACGTGAACCCGGAAGGGATTGCGGCGGTTGCCGCCGAAGTTGAAGCGCTGGGTCGTAAGGCCGCCACCTTTGTGGCGAATATTGCCGAACGTGACCAGGTGTATGCCGCCATTGACCAGGCAGAAAAAGAGCTGGGTGGTTTTGATATCATCGTCAACAACGCGGGGATTGCCCAGGTGCAGGCGCTCGCCGACGTGACGCCTGAAGAGGTCGATCGCATCATGCGTATCAACGTTCAGGGGACGCTATGGGGCATCCAGGCCGCGGCGAAAAAATTCATCGACCGTAAGCAAAACGGCAAAATTATCAACGCCTGCTCCATTGCCGGCCACGACGGTTTTGCTCTGCTGGGGATCTATTCCGCCACTAAATTTGCCGTTCGCGCCCTGACCCAGGCGGCGGCGAAAGAGTACGCCAGCCGCGGGATCACCGTGAACGCCTACTGTCCGGGGATTGTGGGGACCGGCATGTGGACCGAAATCGATAAGCGTTTTGCCGAAATTACCGGTGCGCCGGTCGGCGAGACCTATAAAAAATATGTTGAAGGGATTGCGCTCGGCCGTGCGGAAACGCCGGACGATGTGGCGAGCCTGGTCTCTTATCTGGCCGGCCCGGATTCCGACTATGTTACCGGCCAGTCGATCCTGATCGATGGCGGGATTGTTTATCGTTAATGCCCGCTGCGGGTCATCTCAGACAGACGGCCCGTTTTCCCGCCCTCTTCTTATTACACAACCGCTGACCTCCCCTGAGCGCGTGCCTCCTCGCGCTGGCAGATGGCTATTTGCCGTTAAACTGCAGGCGAAAAAAAGCTGGCGCATCACGCGCCAGCCTGCAGAGTGTCGCTTTCCGTTGCCGTCAGGCTTGGGTCAGCGGTTTCTGTGCGGCTTTGTCCTGGGTGTTTTCCAGCATCCGACGCACCGGTACGATCAGCACGCAAAGTACGGCGGCGCAGATCAGCAGCGCAATCGAACAACGCGCGAAGAGGTCCGGCAGCATATCCAGCTGGTCGGCCTTCACATGGCCGCCGATCAGGCCAGCCGCCAGGTTACCCAGCGCACTGGCGCAGAACCACAGCCCCATCATCTGGCCGCGCATTCTTTCCGGCGCCAGCAGCGTCATGGTCGCCAGGCCAATCGGGCTCAGGCACAGCTCGCCCAGGGTCAGCATCAGAATACTGCCTACCAGCCAGAATGGTGATACGCCGGTCCCACCGTTGTTCAGCACGTTCTGTGCCGCCAGCATCATCAGGCCAAAGCCCGCTGCGGCGCAGAGAATGCCGATGACGAATTTGCTGATGCTGCTCGGGCGGACGCCATTACGCGCCATCGCCGGCCATGCCCAGCTAAATACCGGCGCCAGCAGAATAATAAACAGCGCGTTGATTGACTGGAACCAGACCGCCGGGATCTCAAAGCTGCCGATCATACGGTTGGTATAATCATTGGCGAACAGGTTGAAGGAGGTCGGCTTCTGTTCAAATGCCGACCAGAAGAAGGCGGCGGAAACCAGCAGAATAAAGCACACCAGCAGACGGGCGCGCTCTTTGCGACTCAGTCCGGCGAAGGCAAACAGATAGATAAAATAGAGAACAACCGAAGCGGCAATCACGTATACCAGCATACTGGCAACGGCAACAGGGTTAACCACAATCACGCCCTGCGCAATCAGCGTGATAATCACCGCGGCACCCACGGCCAGCGCCAGCAGCCAGGCACCCACGCCGTTCTTCTTCGCCACCGGACTGTTCCAGGTTGAATCGAGGCCCACTTCGCTGTCGTAACGCTTCATCGCCGGTACCGCGAAGACCCGGAAGATAACCAGCGCCACCAGCATCCCGATGCCGCCGATGCCAAAGCCCCAGTGCCAGCCGTGTGATTTTATCAACCAGCCGGAAATCAGCGGCGCGATGAACGACCCCATGTTGATGCCCATGTAGAACAGTGAGAATCCACCGTCACGACGCGCATCTCCTTTCTTGTACAGCGTGCCGACCATAACCGAGATGCAGGTTTTGAACAGACCCGATCCCAGCACGATGAACATCAGCCCGATAAAGAACAGGTTGTCGCCCAGCACCGCTGACAGGGCAATCGACAGATGACCCAACGCGATGAGAATCGACCCGTACCAGACCGCCTTTTGCTGGCCCAGCCAGTTATCCGCCAGCCAGCCGCCCGGCAATGCCGCGAGGTACATACTGCCGGCGAAGATACCGACGATCGCCGAGGCATTTTCACGCGCCAGTCCCATTCCGCCGTCGTAAACCGTGGCGGCCATAAACAGAATCAACAGGGGACGAATACCGTAAAACGAGAATCGCTCCCACATTTCGGTAAAGAACAACGAACCCAGCGGATAAGGATGACCAAAGAAGGTCCGGCTTTCATTTTTATTCACAGAGGAATGCATAACTTCTCCAGATAAGGTGCACCGCAGCACAGAGAGACCGCGGAAAGCGTGTTAGCCATTTTTACACTGGCCAATCATTTACATGGGGCATGATGTTTTTTAACCATTTGATAACCAGCATCTGGTTTTGTCTAGCCCCTTACCCCCATCTTTTAGATGAAAAGTCGACAAACGTCTACTTTTATAGATTTAAAGTTGGCTGACAACAAAATGTGATTGACATCTCAAATGATAACAATGCATAGTATTATTTGTTTATAAACAACAACTTAATAAAATACACATTCATACTCATGGATAGCATGCGTCGCGGATAAAACGCGATAAAAAGTAGGGTAAATACGAGGTTGGTCTTCACGACAGGGGAAAGTCTCGATAAATCACGCTCTTGATGATTTAGTCACCGCGTGATGCTCGCGTACGCAAACGGCGGCGAGCCGGACAGAAGCCATATGACGCAGGCGACGGCTATAAACGACTCCATTTCTCAATCTCTTCAATAACCTGACGCGGTGCAGAATAACAAATACCGTACTCCGCGCATTGGGTTCTGCCCGCCCTTGCCTGCGGACAGGGCCGCGCTGAACCGCCGCGCTGTCCTGGGCCCCCAGTCTATGGCCACTCCCGGTTCTGAAGCACCACCCGATAGCCGTCATCATCGACAAAAGTGTTGCCATTGATATCCCAGTAGGGGTTAAACGAACTCAGCGCCCGAAAACCCGCCGCCGTCATTCTGGCGCACGCCCGCTGCCAGTCGGCTTTATCGGGGTAATACAGCACGAGCAGGTCTTCATCGGTCGGCGCAGGCTGTCGCGGATGTTCATGACAGTGGGTGAACTCGATATGCCAGGCCAGCTCCGGACGGCCCACCATGACCCCGCTAAAGCCGGCATGATTGACGAAGTCCGCGATTCGCATGAGCTCCAGCCCTTGAGTATAGAGGGCGCAGGTACGTTCAAGGTTGGTGACGGGTCGGGCAATTCGCATATGGCTGAACATGATAACGGGCTCCCGCGGGGCAAAATAAGTTTCCGGAATGGGCAACATCGCCCCTACTGTACCCGGGTTTCAGATGGCGATTTGTCGAGAAGAGCCGTGGTTTTGCCCGTCAGTCTCCTGTGGCAGTGGAACAGCATTGCCACAGGAGAGAAACGTTAATCAGGCTTTACTGGGTAATGCGCTTACGGCATGTGAACTTTTCACTGTCAGCGTGACTAGCGCAGAACATAGCAGAGCGGCGATCATAAAGATAAATGCGCTGTTGTAGCTTCCACCGCTGGTTTGGATCAGCCAGCCGATGATCGGTGCTGAAACAACCCCCGCCATCTGACCGCCAAAGTTAACGATACCAGACGCCCGCCCCATGATATTGCTGGGGATGGTATCCATCAAAATGCCCCAGAAAGTGGCCATGGCGAAGAACATGAACAGAGCTGAAACGCACTGATAAACCACCGCCATATCCGCGCTGCTCACGCTGAAGGTCAGGTAGAGGAAACCCGCGGCAATAACTGAGGTCACAACATATAAAGTTTTACGCTGAGGTTTGAATTTGTCTGAGCAATATCCGCCTAACAATGTTCCACCTGCGCCAAACAGGAAGGGGATTGCCGCCATCACACCGGTTTTGGCTAACGAGAACTCACGAACGGTAATCAGGTAGCTTGGTAACCAGGTTGAAAATCCCCAGAAGGTAATATCAAACAAAAACCAGATACCAGCCATCTGCCAAAGCACCGGCATTTTCAGCACGTCTTTAAACGCAATAGCGCTGGTGTCTTGTAAACTGCCCCGATCGTCAGCGGCCAACTCCACCAGATCCTGTTGCGTGATAGCAGGATGATCTTTCGGGTTGTCTCGCGTAAACAAGTAGATACCCGCAGCAATAAACAGCCCCGGAATACCCAGCACAATAAAGACCATGTGCCAACCAAACGCTCCGATAATGCTCGCCGCAACCACAACCGCCAGCGCCGGGCCTAAGGTATTTACCGTAGACTGAATCGCCGTGGCGCGGCCACGCTCTTTCGACGGGAAGTAGGTCGAAATCATCTTCCAGGATGCCGACGGGAAGCACCCTTCACCGATACCAAAGAAAAAACGTACGGCCAGCATCAGTGGCAACGTCAGCACCGCGCCGGTTAAGCTGGTAAAAACGGACCACCAGGCGATACCAATGGCCATAATTTTACGCGAGCCAAATTTATCCGCCAGCAACCCGCCGGGAATTTGAAACGCGGCATAACCAATAAAAAAGGCGCTAATAATTAAGCCCTGCTGCGTTGTATCAAGATTTAAATCTTTGCCGATATAGGGCAACGAAACGCTCATGACCATTCTGTCGAGGAAAGAGAGCAGCCACGCCAGCCAGATCAAGGTCAGGACGGTATATCTTGCTTTCCAGGTCTTTGGTTTACCTGAAGGTAAAGATGTTTGTAGGTTCATTGTGATGTCCTTAGGGTGTAGCGATCTCCCGCAACCATTTATGATCGCGGCAGATCAATGCGTGTTTAGCGTTATTTATTGATATTGTTTTCTAATAACCGTACCGCTACAGGCGTAACTTTCTGTGCCATTAATTAAGGCAATACGTCCATTGACCATCACGACTTCAATACCTTCCGGATACTGATTTGGCTCAACAAACGTTCCCTTATCCGCAATGGTGTCGGGATCGAACATCACAATATCCGCCGCATACCCGACTTTAAGCAGTCCGCGATCTTGCAGACCCAACACCTCAGCGGGTTTACCTGTCATCTTGCGAATTGCCGCTTCCCAACTCAGGCACCCTTCCTCGCGCACATATTTACCCAGGACGCGAGGGAATGCGCCAAACACACGTGGATGGGGTTTGCCTGCCCCCATTAAACCGTCAGTACAGACGTTCTGCTCTGGCCGGCAGAGAAACTTAATCACGTGCTCTTCAGTCCCGTAGAAATCGACCATCCCCACGGCGTTTTCTTCTTCAAAGAGCAGATCAAAGGTGGCGTTGTACGGATCTTTACCGCGTAATTCCCCCAACTGAATAAGATTCAGGCCCACGGCATCCTGATTCTTTGCCGTTTTCACGCTGGTGACAAAAATCTGCTCCAGGCCAGCAAAGTCAATAAAGTTATCCCACCCTGCAATACCTTGCTGAATGTCCTCGATCATTTTGGCGCGCAGTTCAGGCGAGGCCAGACGCTCAAGTAATTTGTCAGTGCCGCCGGAGTGAACCCAGGGCGGCAGGATCACACCAAGCATGGTGCTGCCTGCCACATAAGGATACTGGTCGTAAGAGATACGAATCCCCTCTTCCTGCGCCTGCTCCAGCATGCCCAGCATCTGGTCGATGAGCCCCCAGTTTTTCTTACCGCAGACTTTCATATGCGAAATATGCAGCCAGACGCCGGTAGCTTTAGCGATATCGATAAGCTCTTGCGTTGAATTGATGATGTCGTCAGCTTCACTGCGCTGGTGTACCACAAAGATCCCGTCATACTTCGCCGTCACCTTGCACAGCGCGATCATTTCGGCGGTATCGCCAAAGGCGCAGGGCATATAGATAAGACCGGTGGACAGACCAAACGCACCGGCCTTTAACTCACGCTCCAGCACTTCACACATCTTCGCCACATCTTCACGGGTGGAGGGGCGCCCATCCAGCCCCATCGCTTCCATGCGCACATTACCGTGCGGAACCAGATATGCCAGATTGGTCGCCGGGTGGCGGGATGCCAACAGGTTGAGATAACCGTCCGTGTTTTTATATTTCCAGTCGATTTTATCGGTATCACCATCCAGTCCGGCAATATTTTTACGCCAGGCCGGAATATATGTTTCAGGCAACGGCGCCAACGCGACGCCATCCTGCCCCAGCAGTTCCGTAGTAATACCCTGACGAATTTTCGCCGACAGCGCGGGATGAATAATGGCCGACAGATCTGAGTGTGTGTGGGTATCGATAAAGCCAGGGCAAATAATTTTTCCTGTCGCATCAATTATCTGTTCATTAATACCTGCGTCAATGTGACCTATTGCGACAATACGTCCTTCATCAACCATTACATCGGTAATGGTGCCTGGCTTGCCCGTCCCGTCGATGACCTTTCCGTTTTTAAAAATGGTTTTCATCGTTATTCTCCATAGCCGTGTCGCTTCACAACACGGCTTGTAAGGTAAGAGGTTGTTATCTTTATTTTTATTGGCGATAGAGTGTCTGGATGATGCTGTAATAGCCGCTGGCCGAACCGGTTAACTGATCGATCTCAATATACTCATCAATGGTATGCGCCAGGTTTTCACGCGAAGGTCCGAAGCCAACAGTCTTGATCCCCGCTTCGCCCGCGTAGTGGCTGCCATTAGTGCAAAAGGAATACTGAGTGATGGTCGGATCAAATCCAGCCTCACGAACGCCAGCCAGCACGGCCTGCACGAATTCATCGGACTCTTCATACACCCAGCCAGGAAAGAAGCGTTCGCCCTCGATGGTGGCTCCGGTATAGCAAGACTCATGACCCACCGCATAGGACACGCGGGCTTTAAACTGCGGATCTTGCGCAATAAACTCTGCAAGCGCATTTTCCAGCGGGGCCAGCACGCTTTCTTTGCTTTCCCCCACCAGCAAACGGCGATCGTAGGTTGCGCGGCAGTAATCCGGCACCACCGATGCGCCTGGATAGGGCGAAGATTTAATGTCGGTCAGTTCCAGGATGCCGGGGCCGAGCACCGGATGCGTTGGCGGAGTGATAGTGCGGATTTTGTCGATCAGCCGCGCCATGGTGTACACCGCGTTAATTCCGGCCTGCGGGTTGGCGGAATGCGCGGGTTTACCCAATGTTTCAACCACAATTTCAGCGCGACCACGCTGACCAATTTTCAGGTTTAATTCGGAAGCTTCCCCAATGATGACGTAGTCAGGCTTATAGCGTTCACTGACCAGACGGGCGGCAATGCCTTCAAAGCACTCTTCATGGACGATACAGGCGACGTAAATTTTTCCGGCGAAGTTACGCTGATTGTCCTGAGCGAAAAAACCAACGGCTGAGATCATCGCCGCTACCGCGCCTTTCATGTCCGTTGTGCCACGGCCATACATTTTGCCATTTTCGATATCGCCGCCGTAGGGGTCCCGGGTCCACTTCTCCTCATTCACCGGCACTGTATCAATATGACCATCGAGAACCAGCGTTTTCCCCGGCTGATTGCCCACGATGCCACCAACGATATTGCCGTACTTATCGACATGAATGTCATCGAACTGGTAATGCTGCATCATGATTTTTATGGCATTAACCACGTTCCCTTCCTGGCCGGAATAACTTTTCTGCTGGATCAATGCCCGGCAGTTTTTAACCACTTCTTCATAACGATTTGCAGATAGCATGGTGTTTCTCCGTTATCACTCTCAATCAGGAAGTGACTGGTGGATGACCGGATACTGACCGCCCCAGACAATATCAAGATATTGCTGCGGGTCGGTATCGCCTTCGGTACTAATCAGCAACACGCGGGAATGTTCGTCGAGCCCCAGTTGTTCACGGGTTTGCGTCAGCGCAGGAGAGGTCATCAGTAGTGCCAGAAGACCGGTGGTCACTGCGCCAGACTCTCCGGAAACAATCCGCGGATCGCCCGCTAACGGATTGCCCAGCATGCGCATACCGAGCGCGGCGACATCATCAGGACAGGAGGCGAATGCGGTGGCATAGTCGCGCAGCAGTTTCCAGCCGATGCTGTTCGCTTCGCCACAGGCGAGACCGGCCATCACCGTCTGCAAATCGCCGCCTACCGCCACAGCATCCCCCTCTTTCGCCAGTGCCGACTGGTAGAGGCAATCGGCAATTAACGCTTCAGCGACGATCACTTTCGGGCGGTTTTCCCCCCAGGCAGCCGTCACCATTCCCTGAACCATTCCGGCAAACGACCCTACGCCCGCCTGAACAAAAACGTGAGTAGGGGCAACCTGATGGAGCTGGTCTATCGCCTCCAGCATCAACGTGCCATAGCCCTGCATAATCCACAGCGGGATCTTTTCATACCCTTCCCATGCGGTGTCCTGGACCACAATCCAGCCGTGTTTTTCCGCCTGTTCGGCAGTCATACGCACGGCATCGTCATAGTTCATATCGACGATGTCAGCCGTTGCCCCTTCATTGCGGATCGACGCCAGACGTTGCTGAGAAGATCCCTTCGGCATGTAAACCACGGCATGTTGCTTCAACTGGCGCGCCATCCACGCCACGCCACGACCGTGGTTTCCATCGGTGGTGGTGGCAAACGTGACGGTCTTCAGGTCATGACGGACTTCCTCACTGGTCATGACCGCAAACGGCAGCTCGCTGATATCTTTCCCCACTAATTCCGCGATGTGACACGCCATCGCATAGGCGCCCCCCAGCGCTTTAAAGGCTTTTAAGCCAAAACGCTGAGATTCATCTTTGAGGTAAATATTTTTAACGCCCAGTCTTTTTGAAAGCGCCGGTAGCGAATAGAGCGGAGTCGGCGCATAACCCGGAATCGAGCGATGAAAATTCAACGCCTTTTCCAGTTCCTGGCGACTAAACGGCGCTAGCGGCGCGCTGGGCTGCCGGGTAAACGGTGTCCGGTTGATAAAAAATGATAAGTTTTCCTGCATCATAAACCTCATTGTCCTGGTATTTCATTCCCTGTCATGGGTCTGGTACCGCGATATTTCCGATATCGGCATTCCTGAAATGCAAAATCCTTACCAGTTTTTTAGAAAGTAAAAACACCCCTTAAAAAACCTTTTACCTCAATGAATTGAACAAAAAAATAATTACCAGAAAAAATCAACCGTCGTTAATTTATCGCCTCACCTTGATAAATTCTCATGAATGAGAATTTATGTGACCGCTGAAGATAAAACAAAAAAAGCGGCCAAAAACAGAACGATAGATTGATTTTTCGCAAATCAATTTTGCCTTAACTCGCCTATTTATCATTTTATTTGAGAAATGCCACCTGTCGGAGACGTACTATGATTTCAGTGCTCAGTAATATTCAGGATGATATCTGCAATTATGCCGACGCTATTTCTGGCATAACCGGGACAGATGTAGAAATCATTGATGAATCTTTAATGCGCATCGCCGGTACGGGTAAATACCGGCACATGCTTAATAAGAACGTGGCACAAAATGGCTACATCTATCGTCATGTTTTACAGGTACGAGAAACGGTACTCATCAAAAATCCTGGCGAACATCCTCTGTGTCAGCGCTGTGAAAAACATCACTATTGTTCTGAAATGCTGGATTTGAATGCCCCGATTTTTCTCAACAATCGCGTCATCGGGGTGATCGGAATTATTTGCTCAACCCAGGCACAGCGAGACACGTTACTAAGCCAAATCGATAAATTTGTCACTTTTATTGAGCAAATTGCCGTAATGATCTCCAGTAAGGTCTTTGAGTGTCTCGAACGTTTGCGCGCACAGGAAACACTCGGCGCATTCCGTCGTCTGATTGATGCCATGGATCGCGGTGTCGTCGCGATTGATGGCAATGGCCGAATCTGGCATGCCAACCATTCAGCCGATCGTATCCTCAACCGGGACGTTCAGGGATTGCCATTAACCATCGAAACAACCGGGGACATTTTGTATGGCGATGAGGAAGCGTGGCTGACGCTTGAAGGCCAAAAACACCATGTACTGTGCAAGCAAATTTCGCTCTCCTCGTCAGACAACGATCGGTTAACCATGGTTATCTTTCGGGATGCGCACGACTATCTGAGTACCATCACCACGTCCCCTTATGAGTCCGATACGCAGGTGCGGCTGATTGGCCACTCTCCGTCAATGGAACAGCTCAGAAGCACCATTGGCAAAATCGCCAACAGTTGCGCCAGCGTGCTGATTACCGGGGAAAGCGGTTCAGGGAAAGAGGTAGTAGCATTTGCCATTCACCAGAACAGTCCACGTAAAACCGCCCCATTCGTAACAATTAACTGCGCCGCCATCCCCGAGCAACTGCTGGAAAGCGAACTGTTTGGTTACGTCCGCGGCGCGTTCAGCGGCGCAGATCCTAAAGGGCGAATTGGAAAATTTGAACTGGCTAACGGGGGCAGTCTGTTTCTGGATGAGATCGGCGATATGCCGCTGCACCTGCAGGCCAAGCTACTCAGGGTTTTGCAGGAAAAGGCTATTACCCGCGTTGGTTCGAATAACACTATCAATATTGATGTGCGTATTATTGCCGCGACCAATAAAAACATTAGCGCGATGGTGGAAAATAATCAGTTTCGCGAAGATCTTTTCTATCGTCTTAACGTAGTCCCTCTGGTTCTTCCTTCTCTGCGGGAACGACGGGCTGATATCGCAGTCCTCGCCCAATATTTTGCCGATGAGTTCTCAGTAAGTTACCAGCGGCCAAGGCAAAAACTCCCTGATGACGTTATTAACCGCCTCTATGCCTGGCACTGGCCGGGTAATATCCGTGAATTACGCAACGTCATAGAATATATTTTTGTAATGCGCGGGGAAGCCGCTGGAATCAACGCCAGCCACCTTCCCCCTTATCTACTCACTGCGGACGATGGCAGAAAATCCATAATGGCTGCGCAGTCCGGGCAACTAGCCAACCAGGGAAGGCAAGCAGAAAGGAAGGTTATTGAAGCGGCTTTACAAAGATTTAGTCCCGGCGTGGAGGGGAAAAAACAAGCTGCGACCGAACTGGGGATCAGTATTGCCACGTTATACCGAAAGATAAAACTATACGGTTTATAAAACCTTTCTTCTTGCCGCCATAAGTTCATATTCATCAGGGCAGGTATAGACGATGCGAAACGTTCGGATTTTTAGGTGGGTTGCGGTACTGATGGGTATCATGGCTTGCTACGGTGTGTATAAGGTGCTCAACTCTCCAGTCATTCAGACTGTTTATAAGGTTGAGAAAATCAATTCTAAGGTGTCACTATACATTACAGAGGGCAGCGCAGGTGCTACGACAAACTTTGTGTACCAGTTTTATTTAGTCCCTCCAGAGGTTAGCAAAGACGCTTTCCTGAAAGGTGTGGGAGATAAGTATCACGCCTTTTTATCAACATCTGACGCAAGCGCAAAGGTAGACATAAGTGATGGCGCTATTCACCTGAACGTGAAAGGCAACATATATCGCTTCACTAATGGGGCGAGCTACTCAACCACAATCTACCTGAATGCCTCACCATTATAAATGGCGTAGCCAGCTTTCACGCCGGCTATTTCTTATGATTTAATAAAACAGCCATGATTAATATATTTTGTTACATAAAAAACACTCACCGGATGAAATTAACACTCAGTTTACTTAATTAAATTAATGACAGGATGTGGTCAATACGTATTTAATCTTAATTAACAAATATATTTAAATCAGAGGAAATGTGACGAATATCACGGTAACTCATTTTTATAATCGAGATGCGAAAAAACTCAATTGTATGATAAAGTGAGAGGTGTCTATATCAGGGATATCAAAACTAAACTGGAGACTAACCAATGTCATATTTCCCTGAAGTTGAACAAATTAAATTCGAAGGTACTGGAAAATATAATCCTCTTGCTTTCCGTCATTACAATCCGGATGAGATCATCCTCGGTAAAAGTATGAGAGATCATCTGCGCTTTGCCGCCTGCTACTGGCATAATTTCTGCTGGAATGGGCAGGATATGTTTGGTCTGGGGGCATTCGACCGCCCCTGGCAGAAGCCTGGTAATGCGCTGGAAATGGCGAAATTAAAAGCCGATGTCGCCTTTGAATTCTTCAAAAAATTGAATGTGCCTTTTTATTGCTTCCATGATACGGATGTTTCACCAGAGGGCAATAGTCTCAGCGAATATCGCCAGAACCTGGCGGTCATGACAGATATTCTGGCCCAGAAACAGGAAGAAACGGGCCTGAAGCTGCTTTGGGGAACGGCTAACGCATTCTCTAACCCACGCTATGCGGCAGGTGCGGCAACAAATCCAAATCCTGAAGTGTTTGCGGTCGCTGCGACTCAGGTTGCTCATGCTATGGATGCTACAAAACGGCTCGGCGGTGAAAACTATGTGCTGTGGGGAGGCCGTGAGGGCTATGAAAGCCTACTGAACACAAACTTACGCCAGGAGCGTGAGCAGATTGGTCGTTTTATGCAAATGGTTGTTGAGCATAAATATAAAACGGGTTTTACCGGGACACTACTGATTGAGCCCAAACCTCAGGAACCAACCAAACATCAATATGATTACGATGTGGCGACGGTTTACGGGTTCCTGAAACAATTCGGGCTGGAGGATGAAATCCGGGTAAATATTGAGGCCAATCATGCCACACTTGCCGGGCATTCCTTCCACCACGAAATTGCCTCTGCCATTGCGCTGGGGATATTTGGTTCCGTTGATGCTAACCGTGGCGATCCTCAACTGGGATGGGATACTGACCAGTTCCCGAATAGCGTCGAAGAAAATGCACTGGTCATGTATGAAATACTGAAAGCGGGAGGATTCACCACCGGTGGACTGAACTTTGACGCTAAAGTCCGTCGTCAAAGCACAGATAAATACGATCTGTTCCTCGGCCATATTGGCGCGATGGACACCATGGCTTTATCTCTGAAAATCGCGGCCCGAATGCTCCAGGATGGCGCGCTTGAGCAGTCTGTCATCGCCCGTTATGCCGGATGGAATCAGGAACTGGGACAAAAAATCCTTTCTGGTGGTATGAGTCTGTCCCAGCTGGCGGAATTTGCCGAAACAGAAAACTTCCGTCCGCAACACACCAGCGGTCATCAGGAAGCAATGGAAAATCTCGTTAACGCTTATATTTTCAGTTAATCCAGCTTTATAAAACAGGATAATCCGCTGATAAATATCAGCGGATTATCCGTTAATGCTCTGAACCACAAATAGATTTATTTGGCTGAGATCTTTCCGCCCTACAGGATTAAATATGAGCACAAAAATGAACTCGTACACGCTGGGTGTCACGTTAGTCGCCACCCTCGGAGGACTGCTGTTTGGCTATGATACGGCAGTAATTTCTGGCACAGTCGGATCGCTTAACAATGTTTTTGTTGTACCCCGGAATTTGGCTGAAGGGGCCGCTAACTCATTGTTAGGTTTTTGTGTTGCCAGTGCATTAATTGGTTGTATTATTGGTGGTGGGCTGGCCGGAATATTAAGCAGTAAGTTTGGCCGAAAAAGATCATTAATGGTTGCTGGTCTTTTATTCTTTATTTCCGCACTTGGGTCATCATTTCCAGAAATAGGGCATCACGCGATCGATAGTACGGCAGGCGTACCAACTTATCTGAGTGACTATGTAAGTACGTTTGTTATTTATCGTATTATCGGCGGTATTGGGGTTGGGATAGCCTCGATGATTTCACCGATGTATATTGCGGAGATAGCACCAGCTAATATACGCGGCAGGCTCGTTTCTTTTAACCAGTTCGCTATTATATTTGGTCAGCTATTGGTTTACTGTGTTAACTATTTCATTGCCCGCAGCGGTACGCCGGAGTGGCTGGATACCATGGGTTGGCGTTATATGTTCCTTTCCGGGGCAATACCTTCACTGATCTTCTTTGCGCTGTTATTTACCGTACCGGAAAGTCCACGCTGGCTGGCAACCCGTGGTCAGAATGCTCAGGCGTCCGCTATTCTGGAAAAACTGTTGGGTAAAGTTGCGGGTCAGGCTGAATTTAAGAATGTGGTGAAATCAGTAAGCGTCAATACCGTACAATCGGCCCCTCTCTTTTCCTTTGGTATTGCCATTGTTGTAATTGGCGTGATGCTGTCGATATTCCAGCAGTTCGTGGGGATCAATGTGGTGCTGTATTATGCGCCAGAAGTTTTTAAAGAAATTGGTTCAAGCCAGGATACAGCGTTGCTGCAAACAATCATTGTTGGCATTATCAATCTGCTGTTCACGGTGATTGCTATTATGACTGTGGATAAATTTGGGCGTAAGCCACTGCAGATCATCGGAGCGCTGGGGATGGCTTTCGGGATGTTGCTGCTGGGTACGGCGTTTTATGCTCACTGGGCTGGCGGTGTCGCACTCTTCGCTATGCTGCTGTATGTTGCCATGTTTGCGGTGAGCTGGGGGCCAGTCTGTTGGGTTCTGCTGGCGGAAATTTTCCCGAACCGTATTCGCTCAAAGGCACTGGCTATTGCGGTAGCCGCACAATGGATAGCGAACTATTTCGTAAGCTGGACATTCCCGATGATGGCGAAGTCCACCTACCTACAAACTCATTTCAACAACGGATTCGCATACTGGGTTTATGGTGTTATGGGGATTCTGGCCGCGCTGTTCATGTGGAAATTCGTCCCAGAAACTAAGGGTAAAACTCTGGAGGAACTGGAAGCACTCTGGAAAAAACCTGACTCGTATAAACATAGAAAGCCGGTTGTATAAAGTTGTCTTTAAAACAGAACTGACTATGCGTACCTGTGATGTATCTGGATAGTACCGTTATTTCCATGCACACAACGTTACCTTATTGCGTTCAGTGCGAAAATATAAGTAATAAACAACAATATCAATGAATTATGGATAATTTTTATGTAAAAAGGCTCGGAAGAGCCTTTTTATTTCCTACAGAAAAATACTTAAGGCGTTTTCTTTGGGCTGTGTGAGAATGCGACTGCCGCCAAGGCTGAGTTTTACTGTCATCTCACCCTATAACTTAGCGTGACAGTGGCTAAGGACGGATCACAATGGTAGAGCCTACAGGAGACAAAACAGAGGGTTATTTAAGTTACCGATAGAGAAAGGTTTTAAGGCTTCTCCGTCAGGCGGAGAGATCTGGAGCGGCGAAGGGAGTAGAACAAAATGCAGAAAGACCAAGAATAGAGCCAAACCAAGACTTTAAAAAACCAATTCTATACACATTCCTATACACATTCGATCCTCGCTAGGGCGACGCCGCATTCAGTTATGGCTGGTGGCTATCCGTCAGAGGCTGATACTTATAGGCTGCTAAGGAACCACCCGGACAAAAGAATGCCCATAAGCCCGAAATTGCGTAAAACTTTATGTCCGGAAAAATTTCTCCGTATATATACGAAACTATGTTGGTTCAGTCAGTTCAGTTGGTTCAATTTGTAAACACCATTGTTTTATATGAATTATGTCAAAAAAAGTGAACCAACAGCACCCGATTTTGAACCAACATTTAGCGGATTGAACCAACATTCACGACGTTTCAGACAGCAAAATCACACGTTCAGCAGGTAATTACCGTTACTGATTCTGCTGACGCCATTCTTTGACCATATCTTTCGTGACCTCTTTCTTGTAGCAGATGGGTGAATAGCCTCCCGCTTTGCTCCAAGCGCTGCGGCGGCCACATGAGCTGCCGTTCCGCGCCGTATTGAAAGGACAGGCGCAGGTGCCGGGGTACGATGCTACAGAATCGTCGATGATTCTTTGCTTAACCTGGTCGTCAGTTAACTGGTTCGATTTGGCGATGGCCATATCTGTCATAAAGACGAAAGCAGCAGCGAGTACGGAAATCGTGACTAATTTGATGTTCATTTGGCTCTCTCCGAGCAGTAGATGAACATCCAAAGTATGCGTTGAAAAACTAGTCAATATTGATCTTTAACAACCAAGAGAGGATACCTCCCAGAAAAGGTAGTCCGCCCCCGTGAATGGGCTGTCAGACATTTTAAGTTGTTGCCCGGATTTGATGCACATATACAGATCTATGCTGGTGGGTCCCTGACATAAACTGAATACGCCAGCATGCCCCACTTGTAAATTCACAGGGCATTCAGGATGGGTCAAGGGCCTGCAATCTGCTGTTGATAATACTCAGATCGTAACGGCGATTATCAATATCCTGCATAAGAAAGCGATGGAGCCCAGCCTGAACTGTATTTTCTGCGTCGATGGACTGTAACAACATCTCTGTGTAGCCAGATAAGCCGCCGGAATTTTCTACAGGGGTAGTACCTTTGCCGCCCAGGCAGCGTATCGGCTGCTGACTGGTATCGTGCGTCTGCTTTTCCAGCAGCACCGAAAAGTCCCACCAGTCGCCAAAGTCATATGTATAAATCAGCTTATCGCCTTCGCTCTGGAGGGTTGACCATAGCGGCGTAACTGTCGCGTTACCCATGCACTCATCTTCTTCGCCCCATACACGATAGTCATTGCTGGACGAGCCCTTGCACCCTTTCTCAAACATATACAGATGCTCATTATTCCAGCCAAAGGACAGCTGGATCACCCGATGAAGGGTGCTTAATGGCGTTTGCTCAGGAACCAGCACCCGCCGCCATATCGGAGGTCTGCTGTCACGTAGAGAAATCTTTAACTGAAACATGGGGGAACCTCAGGACAATAACCACATTGTGACAATGGCACATATTATTTTTTCTCTGAAATACCATTAAGTTATAGTCGTTTAGAGAGCATTTCCCTTCGCGTTATCTCGAATAGCTTAACTTCCCCTCGCCAAGATATTCATATCATCATTTTCCATTACTTGCCTATCTCACACCACAAGAGATTCTGTTTCTTCCCGCTCGTTTTGAATTGTAAAGTAGCTGATCGACAGTATTTAATATTTCTCTTGGAGAGAGTCCAGGGGTAAGGATAGTAAGAACACCAAGACTGCATGTGATACATCCCGTCTCTGGCGAAAAAACATGACTAATACTCAAGGAATTAATACGCTTTTTTATTTCTTTTGCCAGTTCCCTGACCCCATCCTCCGATGTTTCAGGAAGAATAAAAGCAAACTCCTCACCACCGTAACGAGCAACAAGATCTCCGGGCCTTTTAATTATATCAGCAAGAGCTTGTCCAATTTTTTGCAAGCACTCATCTCCCGCAACATGTCCATAATGATCATTGTATTCTTTAAAATAATCAACATCTAACAGAACGACAGATAGAGGAGCCGAGGCGCGTGAATGTCTCTTGATCTCGCGTATAAACACCTCATCAAAATAGCGGCGATTTGATATACCTGTCAGCCCATCAGTGATACTTAAATGGAATATCATTTCATTCAATGACCGTAACTCTTTTTCTGCTCGCTTATGTTCTGAAATATTCCTGACAACTGAACAATTATATTTCTCACTTCCGAAAAAAACCATGCTTGCTGTAACTTCTATAGGGATATCCTGTCCCGATTTTTTTCTGTTTACAGTCTCAATTCTTAACGATTTTTTTTCCTCAAGCTCACGCCAGTGAGCATACCATTTTTCTTCAGAAAAAAGAGGGTCGATATCCCAGACTTTTAAGCTAAGGAGTTCATCTGAGGAATATTCAAGAAGCTCAGTTGCGGCTTTGTTGACAAAAATATATCTTCCATCTTTATCCAGCCAGATGACCATGTCAGCGATTACATCAATTGAGTGCGCAATGATCGCCTGACGTCGTTGATAATTAGTCACTTTAACCGCACTCCGAAGCGTACTCATCCCTGTAAAATATACTGGTTATCTTTACTGTACAAGATGGTAATTCGAATAAAAAACAAGATATATCGGTTAACTTAACAACTGAGTTAAAACCCTCTGATTACACTCAATTTGATGTTGAAGAATAGTGTACGTTATGCCTGATCTCAGAGGGTCGGCGCTTTAACCGGTTTTTTATGTTTTCACCTTACTAGTGTACATTCCGCCAACCTCTTTCGCTGCCTGTTCGAGAATATCGGCCGTCATTCCGTAGTTCTTCATTCTCTCGGCGTCTGCAGCCATTCTGTCGAGGACGCGCAGACGATAGGCCTTGTTGGCGATCGGAATGTCTGAGGTTTCTTTTTGGAAGCGCTCGCGGGTATCGTTGAATATGTCTACCCATTTTTGAGCCAGCCCCTTACTGCTGACCTTCGTCGGGTCGTGTGATTCGACCTGCTGGCGGGTGATTTCAATGCCAAATTTATCCCTTACAGACTCCACGACCTGAGAAGGCGTTTCGTAGCACGCAATGGATTGGACAATAAATATTTTGCACTCAGCCTTTAACGTCGCCATATTCCCCATCCGTCCAGAACTGTCCAGAATTTTCACCACCAGCCGGCAAATCACGCATCCGAAACACTTCGCTTCCTAATCCTTTGCAACTCCCGTTTTACATAGGCACGGACAGCCTTCGCTTTCATCAGTTCCAGCCTCATTATCTCATCGGTATGCAGTCCCATCAGCCCATGAATCAGCGTCATTTCACGCCATTGTTCCGTTTCTGGCTCCGGGTTAGCTTTTAGCAACTGTCCGAACCTCTCGGCCAAAAGGAGGTTTCTAACGCGGTTGGTTTCCAGTGGGGAGAGACTCTCGCAATCTTTTTGTGGAAAGTTTTCACAATCTTCCAGTGGGAAGAATGCCCGTCGACTGCGCTCACCATGCTTTACCGCGTTCGTGTTGCCGTAGGGTGCCCCAGCGCCGGTACGCTTTCCACCCCATCCGGATCTTGATTGTTGGTCAGGTTTTTTCATTCAGGTTCGTCTCTCCGCGGCATAAACGGTACATTCCGATACAAATTATTGCGCAATTGAACGCTGAAACCCTGGCATTTCTTGGCATTAAATCTGCGAATTGCGCACAAATTTTGCGAATCATCACCAGTAAATACCAGTGGTGGTGCGGGTTACAGGCCTGTTTGCGCAGTGATTTTACAAACTGCGCAATTCGCAATTTACTGCGCAGTACGCATACCAGGTTTCCAGTGGAAACTTTCCAGTAAGTGGAAACCTCGCTGGAAACCTCATCAGCTTTTTGCTGCGTACTTTTTTGCGTACCACCAGATCTGACGGGCTTTTCGCTGGTACGCACTTTGTTTTTTGCGTACCGCTTTGCGTACCTGCGTACCGGTCTTGCGTACCTCGTTACGCACTACGCACTCTGAAGTACCGGCCTCCGACTTTCCCTGGCAGGGCATAACAAACCATAACAGCCAGGCCTCAACAAATCTCAACCGTCCGGCAGGATTTGTTAGGTTTGAAAGACCGGAGCCCCACTCAGCGATCATTACTGTAAAAATGATTGTGTATAACTGGGTTATTTCCCCATAGAGGAGTTATCGCCATGTCATATTCCAGCGGACTCAGACATTTCAAAGAGCGCCCGGTAGAGGTCAGATGTCCCCGATGCTCCCAGACAACAAATCAGAAATCGGTAATGTTGCGCAAAGATAAACCTTTGGTATGCGCACACTGCGGCCATATTTTTCGCCCATCAGAATGTGCTCGTATTGGCGGTTAATGGGGTATCAGTAATCACACATGTTCGCGCGACGGGTGGGTTATGAGCCGCCGTCGGTGAGCCCTGTATGGGGAGTGGCCACCAGATTGATTTACGACAACCCACTGAGTGAGTGGCGTCCTGGCGGCCAAAAATAGAAATAGAAAAGGCCACGCAAATGCATAGCCTGTTATTCGAATTTACTTCTTTAAGGGTGGTAAGATTATCGTGCAGCCTGACTTAACTCGTCAGGTGCTTAATTTTGCATATCACTTTAATGCGCTCGCTGATTTAACTCTCTCTGAGCGGTTTTTTTCGCCCAAAGAAAAGGCCCACCGAAGCAGGCCTTCCGGCTATCATCATCTTTATATTGGTTGTGGCGCCGGGTGCCTCCCAGTGAGCCAGCTACAGCACGCATGACCCGCGGACAGAATCACAATAATCGCTGATCGCCCCTCCGCATAGGGGGATTCACCACGGCGATACATTAGCCACGCGACATTCACTTAGTCAATATACTTCTTGCGGAGACCCTATGATACGTCAGATTCCGCCAAATTAATGCATGTAAAATCATTTCAATATAAATGATAAAATCTAATACAAAACTATCAAATCTAAAGGAATTATTCGTTAGGATTTTTCTTATAAACCCCATACGCTACGACCCACAAAAACAATAATGTCCATATTTTTTCAGAGGTTTCACTCACATGACTGGCATAGCGATGATAGCGTTAGCTGTAGTTCTTCTCTTGGTTGCTGTGGGTTTTCTAGTTTCCTATCTCAAAGAACGGAAGAGATACAAAGACACCTTTAAAAAGAAGTATTAGTAGCTAGATAGTATGAATGATGATGAATGGCTGGTTTTTCAGCCATTCATCACTACGGGTTACTGTGTTTTTTGAATGAGCGGCCAATAAAAAGCACCAGCACAGCAACGATAAACGCCAGCAGCACCATGTCCATCAGCATGCCGACCAAGCGCCAGGCTACGAGCAGCAGAACGGCAAACAGCGCCAGTAACGCAGCCTGCGCATCATGGTTACTTACCGTTCGTGCCGAGCACCCGGCTCAGGTTTTTCAGCAGTACAGTCGAGGCCGTTTCCAGCATGTCATCGCCCGCATCAGTATTGGCGACCACCAGCGTTTTAGCGCAGAGAATCTTCACCTTTGAATCGCTCAGCCAGCCGGACTCGGTCACCGCCTTTTTCAGCTCGTACACATTCGCTCAAGAACCTATTAGGGTGCGGATACAAAAAAGCCCCGCTTGTGCGAGGCCGGTTGCAAATTAAGCCACCCAGGTAGAAGCGTTAAGCAGGCCTACGTACGCGTAGCAATGAGAACGGAAGAGGCTTTGATCAGTGCTAACACGCGAACCCCCTCAGCCAGCTGTAACGCTTCACAGCTTTCATTGGTGATCACTGCCACGATTTCAAAACCGGCATCGGCTTTTACGTGAACGGTCGCATTTACCGCACCTTCCGTTACCTTGCTCACCTCACCTGCGAACTGATTGCGGGCAGAGAATTTAAGGCCGCAATCTTCAGTCGCCAGTGTAACCCAGGGAGCCTTGATCAGCGCGATGGCTTCTTTACCCGGCACCAGCCCCAGCACATCTTTGCTGCCAGAGGTGACGATAGCAATCAGCTTCGCGCCGCCTGCCAGTGTTAATTCGACTTCATCGTTAACGGCACCGTGTTCGGTTGAGTTCACTATTCCGACGAGCTGATTACGAGCTGAAATGGCCATGTTACCTCCAGAGGAATGAGCGGAGATTTGTTATAGCAATCCTTAACCTTTTTATCTATAACCACTTTCTTATAATGGTTTTGCTGGTGGTACGCTGCAGATAGCCAGAGGTTGCTATTGCATGAGAGTGGTGTCATACAATAAGAATAACACCTTCCCCTTTAATTAATGTATGATAGCACTATCCTATATTAAGGAATCTCCCACCATGAGACTGACCAGCCGCAAAAAGACGATACTCAGCTACTTTGAGCCGGATAACCGGGAATGGGTGACGCGCGAGATCGGTGCGCCTCCACTCGATGTATCTGGTGTGGCATACCTGCTGTATGGAACGGGCATCAACGATAACCGGCACTGGCTCGAGTCCACCAGGCGAACGCTGGAAGCAATGGTGAAAGACGGGTTACTGGAGAGATACCGGAGCCGGGAGGCAAGGAGCATCGTCATGGGTGGCGAGACGACCGCTACCGTTGTCCGCTACGGCCTTCCGGGGTCCATCTCGGTGATGCGTGACAGGGAAGGCGCGAAAGGTGCTATAGATGGCGAGTATGCGCGTATCTTTTAGCGCCGCGGATTATCCGGCTTCTTCCATTGGTAGGCCGGTGCCATCATCCGTTGTCGGTGCCGTTTTTTGGCGGCCAGAGCTGTCGCTACCTGTGTGCGAATATCCAATAAATCTTTTCCATTCAGGCTCAGTCCCTGTTTTGTGGCAAGGCTAATGACTGTTACTTCTATATCATCACGATTTAACATGAGCTTAATCTCCTAGAGGGAAAAATCTTTGTTATTGGTTTACGAAATATTTAACCCGGTATTTTGCATACTTTGATAAAGCCTATAATATGAGCAATGTCGCTTCTCATCCCATGCTTGAGATCTGGAATATGAAAATAAAAAGCATTATGGCTGTATCTCTCGTCCTCACTTCATACAACGCACTCGCTTTCGTATCACAACCTGTCGCTACAAGCGCAGCGAGTTCCATGCAGGCAGAAACTCTCGCCGACAATATCACCAACAATTTTTACGGTCGACAACAGGCCGGAACATCACAGGCAGTCAATATCGGGTCCTGTACTGCCAGCCCGGTAAGTGGCTGCAACTGTCCTTTCTGTACGATGCTTCGTAGTCATAAGGCTTAAAAAAACCAGCCCCAAAGGGCTGGAATAGCAGTCGCCGACTTTCACGCCAGATACTTTTTCCGCCAGAGCCAGCATCCATATACGGAAGTCTTTTTCGACTTTAAGTGGTTGAATTTGTTCCAGAGTGCTTTTTTGCACTTTGGCTTTTAGTGCTTTTATGAAACGCTTAATCTGAGCGCTACGTAAAAACTGACTTGGGCGCTGCTGCTCTGTAGCCTCTCCGTTTGCGACCGCAGCCGCATGGAGATCGTTAAGATTGTAGCGACCTTCATCGTCAACGCGAACAGAAACACCGTTTACTGATACGGTTGGATATTTCATCGTATTTACCTTTCTGTGGTGTGAGCCTGCTCGCGTAGAGGGTAATCCTCGTAACCTTCAGTTACTCCCCTCTCGTGAGCCAAATCCGGCTTACAGTCCAAAGCTGGACTTTGTTGATTTTCCTCATGATGGGGTAATCCCCCCCCCCCCCCCGAAAAATCGGTATCTCTCAACCGCGTTTAACGTTGTTTTGCCCACATATGGATTGAATCCGACTCACGCCATTGGCAGTTTTCGGAATAAACAATGGGTTGACTATTCGCCGGGGTAAAGCTGGTGGTTGGGATCGAGCCATACTACGTAGAACACATTGCCAATGAAAAAGCCGTGTATACGCCCGTGCTCATTGCGAGATATGGCGAACTGATAAGGCGTATAGCTCTGGAACTGCTCGTTAAGGTGAGTAAAGCCGTCAGGCTCAGAGGTAGTTTTCCACTCGATACAGTGCGATTTGAGAGCCGCATTTCGGTTTGTCGTAAACTCAAGCGGCGTCAGACTCGATATGTCTTTAAGGCGCTCCAGTACTTTGCAAAAGTAAGCGGCCGCCTGTCCTGCGAAACCAAACTTAGCGTGCGCGGGGTCAATGTACTGGAAAGAAAAGCTAAGTGTTGAAGTGGTAGGGTTGGGCGTTCCGGCGACGATTTGGCTACCCGCCGCCGGGATTCTACTCGCTTTAATCTTTCCTTTAGCCACGTTCAGGCATCCATCATGCCGCGGTAGAATTTTGCAGTGACGTCTTTGTCGATATCATTTCGACACGGAACATCGGATGGAATCCCTGCGCGAGCCAATAGCCAGGGTTCTTCCTGGTGGGTCATCTGCTCCAGCTCATAAGCTGAGTAGCCGCCAAAGACTTTATAAATTTCGTCCAGATGTTCGGTAACGTCCTTAGTGAGTTCCGGGCATCTTATTTCACCGGTGATCGGCTGCCACTTATAGTCGGCAAAACGAATGTAAAGGTCTCTCGCTACCGGGCCATGCACCCACGCCTCAAACCGATCGGCGATCAGCTCTTCACCATCGTTCAGAGCCATGTACCAGGCATCGGCATAAAACACCATTTTCTGCAGTTTCAGCGGCGTCATAACATCCCCGTGCTCTTGAGCAAAGCACAGCAGATAGTCCGCCACGCTGTTTAGGGTTGTAACTGCCATGATCCAATCTCCTGCCGTTTATTATCGTCTATTGCCATCTACTGCCGTTAATAATCGCATATAACCCAGAATAATGCGCGCTGTAAAGTGCGGCCTGATGACTGCCGGTGATAGCTCACATCTCATCGGCATTGAGACTTATTTTCGGTCGAAACCGATAGCCACCAGCCCCGCGCAGGAAGGAAGCACAACCACATCCAGCCAGGCAAACAGGCTAGCCCTGCAGGCGATATCTGCTTCTAACGATTCGTTATAATCAAGCCTGTTCAGTGGGTTATCCAATTCTCGCATTTCGCGATAATTAAGCTGGCTCAATGAGCTGGGTACATTCTGAGCAGACTGTATATTTACAGTCTTGAACAATATCAATGAGTTACACACATTCCGAGCAGACCGGGAATCTCCGGTCTGGAACATTTTCAATGGGTTATCAGAACTGAAAATTAGCGGTAAGCGGCGCTCAACGCTCACCAGTACCGCCGGACGGTACTCACCGAACACAACAGGCTTTCTGCTGCCAGAGCCTGGGTTAACCCTGACCGCCTGCAGCGCTGTACCGCGTCACGCCGCTGCGCTCTGGCCTGCTCATGACGTGCGGCACCATCAACAACCCGGCGCGTTCTCTGCTTTCTCTGTGTATGGCGGATCTCCCGCTGCCGGTCCCTTTCCGCTTCGGCGGCGATCAGTATTTTTCTGGTCTCGCTGTCTTCCAGGTGACTGTTGTAGCAGTCGCGCTCCCGGTACTTCGCGGGTTTATCCGTGCTGCGCTTCACCTCTTCCTCAAGACTCCGGATCACGCTGTCGGCGGTCCGACTGCGCATCCTCAGCTTTCTGACAGCCTTTTCAGTCGCGCCGAAATGAAACGCTATCCGGCGGTTGCTTATTGCCCGGTGCAGGGACAGCACCCGCTTTAATTCATCGGTAAATGTCGCCGCCGTCCACCAGATCCCCTTCAACCGGAAGCCGTTTTCAGCGGCTGCTGATACCTTCATTTTTCCCTCTCCCGGCATGCCATTGGCAAAAACGGCAGGTGCTCACGAACTGCAAAAAAGTCCGCGGCGTATCGATAACGGTAGAATGCGGCCTGAAGCCATGCGATATGCCGCACTTTATCGACCTACAGGCCGCGCCATTCCTCATTTCTCCGCATTCTGACGCCACACCGTTCTGAAAGCGTGAAAAAATGCGGTTTTATCCAGAAATGCCCCGATCGTCGATTTCAGTCAATGAACCCGCATGCTGCCTGAACAGTAAGGAGTTTACTATATTCTCCTTACTCCCCCGCGCAGGGCGTTTTTCAGCGACGGTTTTTCACGAAAAAGATGCCCGTAAATATTCAGCGTCACAGACGGTCTGGAATGCCCCACCATATCCGACACATCCAGAATATCGACGCCGTTTTTTACCAGGCTGGAGACGGCAAAATGCCGCAGATCGTGGTAGCGGGCTATGCCGAACTCATTCAACAGGCGCTTCATCACCCCCGATGTGCTGTAATTCAGGCTCAGCCTCTGACCGTGGCTACCGGCAATCAGTGGCGTGTCGGTACCCAGCAGCGTTTTATCGAGGCATTCATACAGGCCTGCAGGCATATCGACGGAACGGCCCCTGCCGCGTTTTCTGCCGCGAATAATCCCTCTGGACGTCAGATGGTTGCGTACCTGAATGCCATCCGCACTCACGTCACGATAGGTCAGCGCCAGCACCTCGCTGATGCGCAGACCGCAGGCCGCTCCCAGCCAGACAGCGATTTTTTCCCTTTGCTCTGCCCGCTCCAGCATGGCTATCACCGTATCTTCATCCGGGATGTGCCAGGGTCTGTCCGCCGGGGCGCGGTTCCGGCGGACCGGATTATGCGCAATCATGCCGGCCCGCACGAGATAAGCAAAAGCCGCGCCGATATAAACAAGCGACTGCCGGTTAAGCCGTTCGCCAAGCTGGCGAGAGGTGATTTTATTCAGGTTTTTATTCAGCAGATCAGGCGGCAGGTTTAACAGGCAATAGCGGTAGCGGTCATAGCTGGTCACCCGGATCCGGTTACGGTTCAGCCTGTCACGCTGATGCCCCAGCCAGAACAAGGACAGTTTCTGCAATGTCCAGCGTTTTACCACCTCCGCATTATCTGCCGTTCGCCAGTCAAGGGCTGACACCTCCAGCTGATACAGGAGCGCCGCCGCATCATCGATAGTGCGAAAGGTATTGCGCCGGCCGGTGCGGGTCTCCTGATCCAGCCAGTTAACGACATAACGCAGGCGATTACCTGCGCCGACCTCCCGGACAGATGCCATAGTGCCCTCCTACACACCCTGCAACGGCAGGGCCAGCGGGCGCCAGCTAAATACTGTCACCCCATATTCATCATTTCGCTGGCGGACCAGGCTGATGAGGATATCCGCGCGGGGGGATGATCGCATCAGCGCCGCCAGCGTCGCATTCTGTGAGGCCGCCGCGTTTCTCGCCCGGTAATCATCAATCTCATCGCCCACCAGCGCCTGCAGTAACATGCCGTCCGTCATGCCGGGCCTTTCCCTGCAAAGCTGCTCGAACTGTTCTGCTGCCGCCCGACGGAGCGGTATATAAATCCGGTCTTCCAGCTCCCGCAACCGGCGGTGCGTATTCATCAGGGCAATGCTGCGATGACCATTATTCTCCAGCGCCTCCGGCAGCCCGGCGATGCGTTCATGCAATGCGGAGAGCTCATCTTCAGGCACTCGCGCATCAGGAATATAGCTCACCAGAAGCGCTACTCTGGCCCGGATACGGTCGACAGCAGACGCCTTATTGCTGACAGCTTCATCGGAAAGTGCCTGCCTGTATGCCGGTAAGTTTTCACTGCTGTGACTGCCGACCTTCAGCGCATCAGTGCCGGGATTTGCCTTGTTCATGCTATTTTTCCTCTTACGTTACCGTTCCTCTCGTCTGACATGTAACCCGGCTTAACGCGCTGTTTATCCGCTACGCAGGGCGCCTGCGGTGCAGGTTTTCGACATCATCAGCAGGTTAGCGTTTATCGCAGATCGCGATAATTACGCTGACTAGATGGCTGTGAGTGAATTCTGAGCAGAATGCATATTTACAGTCTGGAACAATCTCAACGGGTTACGATGTCCGTACGCTAAACGTACGGACCTGATTAGTGTGTACGAACTGCTCAGACGCATTGTTGTGAGCCACTGCCGGTGGCCCGCAGACTCCGTTTTAACCTTAACAATTCTTAACAATGAAAGCGGGGGCACATCCCTGTTCCTGCCGCTGGTGGGCGTCATGCCGGCCAGAGAAAATCGCTTACTGCGGTGCGCCGGTATTGCTGCCACCAGACTCGACACCACCGTGTGTATGGCGCGTCTGGCTGATACCTGCCGCCGTCTGGTCGCCGGTAGACGTGATCGTGCCATTAACCTGCAGGGGGCCGTTAAAGGTGATCTGCGGGCTGGTGATGTTTACAGCGCCGCCCGGTGCCAGCTCAATGAATGCCGATCCGTCGTCGGTACGCAGCTGCGCGGCCGTGGTGCTGATACCGGTGATTTTCTTCGCCTGCGACTGTGGACCGGGAATAACAAACGCATCCGATAAATCATGACTGCGCCAGTCCACCAGCTCCTGCACCCCGCCGTTCTGCCACCAGAAATCGATACAGCGGTCGGAGAACACAACCAGGCATTCATCACCTTCAGCCAGCGGGAAGGTCAGCGTAACGCCGCCACCGTGAGGAAAGACCACCGGCAGGTCCACCAGCAGCGGGAAATCCATAGACTCCGTTTTGCCGATATCTTCATACGGTACCGGCTTGCTCGATTTGCTGCAAAGCGACACAACGCAGGTCACCGTATCCGGGTCAAATGACTGGATTACGCCAGGTAATGCTGTCCTGGCGTTTGCGACAGATTTTTCCCTCACACGCTCCAGAGTTTCCTGAAGTTCAGCAGGTCTGATATTCGCCATCTTTTGCCCCTTAGTCCGGTACGCGCTTACAGTCGAAACTACCGATAATGCGGGGCTCTTCCATAACCCGGCGAATCAGCTCAACGTTCAGAAAGGCTTTACCGTTCTGCTTAATGAACTCGTAGCCGTACATATTGCCGTCTCTGGCTGGCATCAGAGTCATTTCCATTTTCATTTGGTTGTAATCACCCTTAGCGCCTAAAAAATAGATTTTCTGCGATGTAACCTGCTCTCCATTGACATAAGTCATGCTTCCACCTTCATCCATTTTCAGCAAAAAACCACCGCATTGCGCTGCTGCGAATAACGTCGATGGAGCACATGACAGAGCGAGAAAAACTGAAGGCCAACACCAAGATTTAACGTTTCTCATTGTTTAGAACCCTGCATTCAACAAGTTTTTATTCGGCACATCTGCCGCGCTACGCGCTTCACAGGCCATGTCCATATACCACTCCTGCCCGCGGGTATCACCGCGATAAATGATATAGCGCACCAGATAAACGCCATCTGTTGCGATGCTGGCCGGGTTCTGCCGCTGGGCCAGACCGGTCGTCACCTGGTTGCCGTTGACGGTATCGACGGTAATAGGGCCAGACTGTTTCACCTGCTCGCCTGACAACTGAGCGCGGTAGATGGAGGTCTGATCCAGCTGAATAAGGCCATTTAACCGGATGTTCGGATTGATAAGGCATTTCACGTTCACCCCGCCACCGATGGTCTGCTGCGGCATGCCCACCAGCCCGGTATCCGAATTCAGGACAACCGCCTTATGCATGGCCATATCAGCGGTGAGCATATCTACCCGGCCATAAGCGAACTGCCAACGGGCGCCGCACTGATTCGCCACGTTATCGAGATACTGCTGAACGGTACCGTGCAGCACTCGGCCGCGCGGGAAGACCGTAGACGGGAATTCCGGTACCGCACCGCTGACAATGCCGAAAGGCTCAAGCGCACGCATCAGCACGTTGTACACGTCTTTCACGGTGTAGCCTTTCGCCAGCGTCGTGCTGATAAACGCTTTAGAAAACGCTTCCTGACCATCGCACGCCTGAACCTGCACCCAACTGTCGGTTACGTTATCTTTCCCGGTGACGGTAAAACGGATATCTCCGCTAAAAATTACCCCATAGTTGGCGCCGTTCGTCTGCCCGACCTGAGACGGATCCACCTCGTGAACCTTGCCTACTTCGCTGGCCGGAACAACTGGCGCAATGCCATCGTACCCGGCGATGATTTTCATTTTCGAGAACTCACGACCCATAATGCGGTTTGCCGTCTCGCTGGCCACGTTATACACGCGCACGGTCGCCACGCTGGGCCATTTATTATCGTTCCATTCGATTTCGAACGTCGCTTTAAACTCGCTGAGCACCAGGCCCTTACCTTCGTTATCGGTGAGCACCAGCTCAAAGTGACGCATCCAGTTCTTTGACATAATTATTCCTCTGTCTCTGCGTAAAGGTGGCTTTTAATGCCGAGATCAAACTGAGTCGGGTTTTCGCTGGTCGGGTCATCACAGGCCACATACAGCGAAAATCCCAGATTGAGGTAAGTGTATTGCGCCAGCAGGTCAGCACCAGTGATAAGCGGGATACCGCCGATTATCAGCGTACCGGCACTGTCCATCAGGTCGAGGAACCAGCAGGCACCACGCCACACAACACGCATCCGGTATTCGGTGCTGTTCAGGGTTACGCTGAAGCTCTGGCTGTCGGGGCTTAACGGAATTTCGGTCACACTCATTTAACACCTGCCAGTTTGCTGAGTTTGTAGATTAACGATTCATCGACCGGAACCGGGTTTTTTACGCCTTTGTCCTGGACTGCTGAGGTGTTAACGCCGAGCGCCATATCAGCCTTATCGGCTACCGTTATGCTCTGGGTCTGCGTGATAATGACCTCGCGAAGCGTCAGAACGGCACGCAGGACGTTTTCGCTGGTACGGTCGGTGGTGACCTCCAGACTACGGATCAGCATGTTGGTGTACAGTCGCTTGCCCGTCGTGACGTCGAATGGCTCCCGCGAGCGCTGCAGATCGAGGATTTGCTGATACACCTCTTTCGGGCTCAGCTTCGCTTTGATGCCAAAGCTGGTGGTATCGAATAAATCCAGCAATGACCCGCCGCCGGCAAAGCCCACCTCCATGACGACTTCGGACGGCCGACGGTAGGCGTGGTCTGTCATCACCCCCGTACCTGCACTGGTGACCTTCTCGACGGGATGTTCGGTAATCTCCAGCACATCACTGTGCTTCTCCGAGACCACCACATCCGGCACGATAATCCCGATATTGCGGGTATGCTGCTGGAACAGCGTTGAGAGAATATCCATCAGTTACCCCCTGCCAGATCCTGAGTTGCGCGATTGTTTATGGCGTTCTGTCTTTCGACCACCAGATTTGCCGCCTCTCGCGGATTATTGACGCCGTGGATATGAATGTTCGTTTCCTGATTCAGCGTTGCTCCACCGCCTGGCATATTACTGAGCACTTTGGGGATATATTGTCTGGTTTCCTGCGGCATCAGTGCCATGCCGTACTTCTGCACGTTACCGATGCCCCAGTTGTAAGACGCCAGCGCTTTACCCAGATCGCCGCCGTTCTTCTGCAGGAGCATCGAGAGATATCGCGCCGCTGCTTCTGCCGCTTTCATCGGGTTAAACACATCGTTGCCGCGCAGCCCCATATCCCGAGCAGTGCCTGGCATGAACTGGAACATTCCCTGTGCTCCAGCTCCGGATACAGCAAACTGGTCTCCCCCTGACTCAGTAAGAGCCACACTACGGAGTAGGCCCGCAGGAAGGTTATACAGCGCTTCCAGTTTGCCCATCATAGGTGCCATCCAGCCCAGTAGCTGAGCGCCTGCTTTAGTGGCCTGTGGCCGCTTAACAGACTGCCCGTACTGAGCGGCATCGCCACCCGGAATGTCACCCTGAATATTGGGCCCATATACCACGCCGTTACTCTGCCCATAACGGATAATCTTTCCGGGTCCGAGCAACCAGTCCATCCATGCGGGGTGGTCACGAACTTCACTGACATCTTTCCGACCAAGATCTGTTTTGATACCAATCGCAGCCAGCGCATCACCGATATTTCGCTTCGTGTAATTCCAGGAGGATTTGGCGCTGTCAGAGATGTTATCTTTATCGCTGACAATATACCCGGCATACAGAGCCCAGAGCTTCAGCCAGGGCGGTAACGGGAGGCCCATCAGTTTAGAATGAGCACCAATGATTTTCGCCACCCATGCACCAGCCATGAAGGTAGCGATTCCTTCCAGGGCATTTTTCCATCCTCCCACATCGTCCTTCAGGCCCAGAAACTTGTCGCGAAGCCATAATATCGCCGCTTTGGCTTTCTCAATGGCGGGCTCCCACTGCTTCCAGTCGATAAGGCTTTTACCGCCTTCTTTCCATGTTTTGTAATCGTCATAGAGCAGCAGAAGCGCACCAGCGAGCGCCAGCACCCAGGTTATCGGAGAGGCGAGCATAGCGGCGTTCAGCAGGCGCCAAATCAGCAGCATTCCGCCAAGCGTACCGATGAGTTTCTGAGAGTCTTCATCAAGCCCTTTCCACCAGTCCCGGATATCACCCGCGGCCTGTATCAGACGATAGACCACCCGTCCGACGGCCTCCCCCATCCAGAGAATGCCTTTCACAACCGCGTTAATGGTGCGCTCTATTTTCGGGAAGTTATCGAGGATCTGGCGGCGAAGGTTATCAATGGCGCCAGCGAGACCACCCGCGAGGTTAGAACCGATTTTGTCGCGAGCCATGCCGGCCATTTCGCCGAACGACCGGAGCGACGTCATAAACCGGTTGGATGCCGCCGCAGCCTGATCAGGATTAAACCCGATGGCCTTTTTCATGGCATTGTACTGGCCCATGTACTCGCCGATGCCGCGACGCATCGCCAGCAGGGTATTTTCATCCATGCCCAGCATCTGCGCGTACTGGTTAGCGCGGTAGTACGGCATGCTGCTAAGCCGCTGGCCGACGCCAGTAAAGATCGTCGCCATATCGCGCATGTTGCCGCTGGCATCGCGGGTCTGAACGCCCAGGCGATTCAGGAAGCCCTCAGCGCCCGGACTGGTACGGATAAAATGAGCCAGGCTTTCCAGAGAGCCGCGGGCGGCGTCCACGCTGCCGCCCATCTGGCTGACGGCGTAGCCTATCTGCTTAATGCCCTCTACCGTTGCGCCGGTGCGCTGAGAGGCCCAGTACAGGTTATCGAGGCTGCTGGCGACTTTCGCGGTGAATGCCACGACAGACGCAGCGGCCAGTTCCACCTTAGCACCCAGCTCAATCGCCTTGAGTGTCGCGCCGGTAACGATGGCATCAAACTTTCTGGCGCCGGCATCATCCACCTTGAAGCCCAGGCTGATTAAAAAGTCCTTCAGGGTCTCAGCGTTCATACTTTTGCCCCGTCTGACAAAGACGCAAGCGCCTTGTCCATCAGACCGCGGGCAATTTCATGGATAGTAGGCGCCACACCGACGCTGGACGCTTTGCGGTGCTGCTCCTGAATGTTACTCAGCGCCTTTATCTGTTCGAAGCTAAGTAATACTGGTTTTACCTTTACGTTTTGTCTGGACATATGCCACCCCCCTGATATTTATACAGTCATTATAATTGCAAATAACGGAATGATCATTGCTTATATTGCAAAATATGAAAGAGTAAATTTGATCGTTACCAGAAGGGAAATTGATTGATTTGTGAACTAAAGAAAGAAACTGTGCAGATTTGCACAGTAACGAAAAGGGGGTCAGGTATTGATGGCGGGAGTCGGGGTCTTACCGGCCTTCTATCCCGGCAAGATGTACAAAGCTGCCTGCGCCTCCCACCAGCCATGAAGAGGGGCTACGCATCGTCGCCCCGAACTGCCAGGCAGCAAAGACCAGAAAACCAACCAGGACAACGATGGACAAATTCAGCACCCGCCGTTCAGCATGCAGTAACACGACAACGGCTACCGATAGCAGGATCAGCGTCACAGGCCAGCAGGAAGCAAGTGCAATATACGACATCAACAGATAATTCGTTATCATGGTCTCACCTCTTCTTTTTGACCTTAACATTCCATAATGTTCCGTGCTATGCATTATTAAATGCTGTTTTCATTTTGATATAAAGCAATTATCACTGGAATCATTAATTATTGTAATTGGGTGTTTTTTGTGAATGTGAGATTATTATTCATTTCAGTGATCATAATTAGCAGCTACATATAAATAATATTTACTCATCATACTTGAAAAAGAAAGCTTAAAAGCTAACGTGTATAGAAGATACCAAACATTTCTTCCGGGGCCTCACTTACATTTGAAGTTTGCGCAATGGTTATGGTATCTAAAATACAAATTAACGGTGAAGTCTTTTTGTCATATTTTATGCTTATCAATTAAAATCTCAATGATACAAATCCCTTAACAATGATGTAAGACGTAGAGCTCCCCCTAAACACATTCTGGAGTGTCATATCATGGCTACGAGAAAAATACTTAGCATTGATGGTGGTGGTATTCGTGGAATTATCCCTGCCTTAATACTAGCTGAAATTGAAGAGAGGGTAGGAAAGCCCATTTCTAAATGCTTTGATTTAATGGCCGGAACATCAACCGGAGCGATACTTGCTCTAGGTTGCGCTAAAAAAGATTCAAAAGGTGATGCGAGATATAAAGCGAGTGACCTTGTGAAAATTTATGAAGACAGAGGAAAAGATATATTCCCTCGTTCTTTCTGGAAAGGTGTTTCTTCTGTAGCGGGATTGGCTGATGAAACGTACTCAGCAAAGGGGCTGGAAAGTGTTCTCAATGAGTATTTTGGCGACGATGAAATGAAGTCCAGTATAACAAAAACGCTCGTAACAAGTTATGACATCCAGCAAAGGACTCCTTTATTCCTAAAGAGTTGGGATGATAGATATAGCAATGTGCTAATGAAAGATGCAGCCAGAGCAACCTCCGCCGCTCCGACTTATTTTGAACCGGCATATATATCTATAGGAGGGAGCAAAAGAGCTCTTATTGATGGAGGTGTATTCATCAATAGCCCTGCCGTATCCGCATTCGTAGAGGCAAAAAAAATATTCCCTGGTGATAATGACTTCATTTTGATATCACTTGGAACCGGCGAGCACACACGGGCAATACCTTATGATGATGCAAAAGGATGGGGGAAATTAGAATGGGTTTTGCCATTGTTAAGTTGCATGTTTGACGGCTCAGCTGATGCTGTAAATTATCAGATGAATTCTCTTCTGGGCGAAAAATACCATAGATTCCAGGCAACCCTGGATAAGGCATCGGATGATATGGATAACGTAACGAAAGCAAACATTGAAACACTAAAAATGGCCGCAAACTTTATCATTAGCAATCAAAGTAATGAGATTGACAGGGTATGTGAATTATTAAAATAGTAATCTACCGGTATAATATGAGACAGCATATTTTCACATATATTTAACAGAAATTATTCTGCACTCAGCTATAAGCAGTACTAACCACCCTGTGCGGTATTACAGGGCAGTGATACCGCCAGCCGGGCCATCGCCATATTCGTACCTTTTCCCGTTGTTCTGGTCTCCGGGTCGGCCACCAGCCAGCATAATCATTAAGTATCTCCAACAAGCTTATTGATTTTTGTGTAGTTATAAAGAAGTGTCGCTCTCCCTTCTGTAGCGAACGGATCGGGGGAATGCTTCTTATAATGAATGCCTTCTACCCACCGCCCGCTACGGTAAGCTCTTATTTGCCGGGGAGTCATATACATCCTCGCTATAATTCCCGCTTCCATCATCCATTCATCATCTTGAGTAATATTGGCCATAATTAACCTCATTTCTTCTTTTGACTGGTCAGCTCGCCGCGAACGGGCGGTTCCGCTGGTGGCTGAGTAGAGTAAATTGGCTGGTGGGCTACCGACAAACTTGTCCGGCCACCAGCCGGCCATATGCTGAAATCTGTGCTGTCATACCTGCTCACCATGCCCGGTGTATTCATCAATAATGTTTAACGTCATATCAAACAGTTGTAAAGCCGCGGCCTCAGCACATCCAATATCGAGATTGTAAAATCGCATGAGAGAAAAAGTGATAGCCCGTGATGTCATTGCCGTTGTGTGCTGCTGATAAATTTCCTCGGCGCGCTGCTCAATGTCGCGCCGAAAATCCAGGTGGCTGAACAGGTCGCGATGAGACACCTGATACGGCTCATTCAGCCAGACGATATCGGCAAATCTCATCCGCTGCCAGATAATGATGGCCGGATACTGATTCTCGTTACAGTAGTCCAGATAACCAACCGAAATAGCCAGGGACGGCTGTCCGAAACAAATCAGAAACTGTTTCATATTGCTCTCCTGACACGAACAACCCGTTCATCTCCCCCTCGCTCCGCTGCATGGTTCAGCCGCCAGACAGTCGCGTATCCGGTTTGATACCCGCCGCCATACGCTGGCAATAGTTCCGCCTGAGCGCAACAGCTTCACGCAATTTCTCATCGGCAATAGCCGCACACTGGCTCAATGTTGGTTCAATATAGTGGATTGTTGGTTCAAAACAGCCATTTGTTGGTTCGGTGTTGGTTCAATTTAAAACAAATAAATACATGTAAAACATACATATAAACACAACCAATACTTACTGAACCAACTGAACCAACATTAATAAGCCTCACATGTGTAATTTAACTCTCGTCTTTTTCTGTACCGTACTGGAGTACATAAACGTTGACCTGTCGTCCATTAACACGCGGTGATTTTTGCTGATACCCGCGCCCGCTGGCTGGCTCCGAAAGCATTCCGGCAGAGATAAGTGCTCGTGCGAACTGGCTGACGTTAAAGGTCTGAGCAATCTCCTTCTCAAACGTTGCAGGGAACGTGTAGAACACCATCGGCGCATCGTCATGGCTGCTCTTCCGCTTGCGGTACCCGGCGAGGTTGCTGATTGGCAGGCTGGCGGGGTCATAAGGCAACGGAGCGAACCGGCTCAGACCATAGGCATTCAGAAACGCCTCGCACTGCTCGATGATCTGCTGGTGCTCCTTGTTACCCGTCCCGAACTCTTTCACCCAGGCGTTAAAGCTGTGCTGAATGGCATCACGACTGGCCTGCTCACTCCAGCCAGTGATCGGCGCTCCCGTTACCAGAGCCGCTTCAAGGATGGCAAAGCGTTCGGCCACACGGTGTACCTGATCACCATAATCAGCCGGAATGAGGCTACGCCACCGCGTTTGCGCGTCACGTACCGCCTGTTTAGCCTCCTGCTGATGGGCTGCCAGCCATTTAACCCACTCACGACCCGCAGCACCGTGATTATCGTTCCATGCCTCTTTCAGTGCCTCGGCATGAGCCTTGCCGTTCGGCAGACCGTTAAAGACCGTGGATTTCTCCATCGGGATGTTCAGCAGACGCACCAGTTGCCCCGCTTTGACCTTTAACCCACCCGCAGCCAGGAAGGTTTCTATGTCCATTTCCCCGGTGCTGATCGCCACCGTTCGCCAGCGTTTCAGTTCCCGGTTTCCGCCCTCTTTGGCTCCCTGCAGCTTTCCGGCACCGTTAAACAGGGTATAAGCCGAAGTCGCAACATCTTTAGCGCTGCTGCCCTGTCCCACCTCATCAAGCGGTAACAGGCTGTCGTTATGTGCTTCCGCTTCATTGGCGATGCCAAGCGCCGTACCGTACCAGGTAAGCCGCAACGCATCCGGCTCACCCCACAGGCTGCTCGCAATATTGGCGGTGGTGGTCTTACCAGCACTCGACTGTTCGAACAAATGGACGCCGAAGCCATCAGCACCCACCAGCCCGATAAGCGGCGCCGATAATGCCGCTGCCACGCCCAGCATCATGGAAGGGTTCCCCCCGGCCAGGCGGGCGACAGAATCCCGCCAGCTGGCAGCCGTACCAGCAACGGCATACCCGGAAGATGCCGCGCTGCGACCGTTAAAGAGAATGGGCGTCTCTGGCTCACCAATCACCTCACCATCCGGCATGATATAGGCCCCATGATGCCAGCCAGTGGTATGGGTGATAATCCACTCATGGCCCGCGCCACACTGCTGCAACCAGTCGGCCAGAATCGCCCGGAACGTGCTTTTCGTCGTGACATTTACCCCACCACCCTTGAGGGATCGCCAGCCTTCACGCTCTCCGATATCCGCGCAGGGGATCGCCCTGGTCATATCTTCGTGGCCACGCGGCGAACGCCAGCGCAAAACAAGATAACGCTCGGTACCGTCGCTTCCAGCCCCGACCACTTCAAGCGGCGAGCACAGCCATGTTTCGTTATTGATAATCTCGCCGCTGTCTTTGTCCACCTTTGGCGTGATCCAGTACAGTCCATCGGCGCGGCTCTCCACGCGAGGTTTCAGTTCATCAGCTCGCGGGGCTGGCTTTTGCTCTTTCTTTCCGCCGTCAATCGCCTTAAGTTTTACTGCCACTTTCTCGCCCTCCGGCTTGTACATCGAATCGTTAAACGCAGCCGTAGCGGCTTCCAGCCCGTATTGCTGGTGGTAGTCGTTCCAGTCGGCCTTTTCCTCAGACTGAGGTAAAGCCACCCAGCCAGAAACAGCCTTAGCGGCTTTCTCCGCGGCTTCTTTGCCTGTATTTGGCTCTCCCGGCTTTATGTCGTTATCGGCAGCAATGATGATCTGCGCCCCCGGGTGCCGCTGGCGCATGAGCTCAGCAACAGGCAGCAGGTTTCCGGCATCAACAGCGGCCACGCATAAAGCGTCAGGGCGCAGCTGGTGAGCCGAAAGCGCGGTTGCCAGCCCTTCGGAGATAATCACCGCTTCCGTCGATTCAACGGAATCAAGCGTGTAGAAAGAGCCTTTCTTCACCGTGCCGGCCACCAGCCGCTTATTGCCATCTGGTTTAATCGTCTGTGCGCCGGTGACTGCGCCAGCGCCGTTTTTCAGCACCAGCAGCAGAGAACCATCGGGCATCAACGGGAAGGGGCATTGAAGCCCCTTTGATGTGAGGTAGACTGACTGACCAGAGGTCGATTTCGCCAGCATCCCGGCCACTTTCCCGGCAATATCCGCCTGAGGCTTCTCTCTGGCTGGCTTCGGTTCCGGCATTGGTAACGCCATCGCCCCGGCCACCAGTTCCGCCGCCTCTCTGGCGCCGCACTGATTGACCTTCATCACCAGATCCAGACCAGTCCCGGCACCACAGTGTGAGCAGTAGTAGGTGCCCCGCCCGTCTTTGTCATCGAAACGGTAACGGGTATTTCCTCCGCACGCAGGGCAAGCCCCCTCGCTGCGGTTGGTCGGAATAGCCAGGCGCTCCAGTATTGACGGCCAGTAGCCATTAGCCTTGCCGCGCACGTCGTTCACGAAATCATTTCGCATATGTTTAGTGCTCCGTCGGCATTGAAGGCGCGCCAAAGGCGCTGATGGTCGCAAGCAGATTGTCATGCAGGTCGGCCAGCACATCCCGGCCATGATCAGACAGCCAGTAAGTGCCATCACGCCATTCGACCATGGTCTGGTAATACTGGATGGCCAGATCCATACCCGTCGTGGGCCCGTATTTCTGCAAGGCGTACCCTTCTACGTGACTGGCAAGAGCGATACGCTCCGCTGCCGCATAAACGGTCATTGCGCCCGGTTTCCCGGCATAGACAGCCACCTTAACTTTGCTGCCATTTTCGCCGATCGAGTCGATAACCCCGTTATTTTTCACCTGTTCATCAATAAATGCCGCCGCAACAACCCATCGCCAGAGAGAAGCGTGCTGTTCTGGCGCAGCTGCGAACCACGTCAGCGCCACACCGTCCAGCACCGCACAGGCAAGGCCCATACCTTCATCCAGGTTATGGTCGTAATCGCCGCGACAGAGGCTTTCCACTACCGAAAGAAAACCCACCAGCCCGGATCCGGTAATAACACCATCACGGTCTGCTTCCGGAGAAAATGGTTTATTCATGGCCCGCTCCTTTTGCTGGTGAAAATTCTTTGATAAACCGCTGCTCGGGGTAAATACACGGCGACTGATAGCCTTCGCGGTAAAATTTGACCCTGTTGAACTGGCAGCTTTCGATAATTACCCGAAGGCCGTTGTTATCCGCCCATTTATCGCCTGGGAGGATTTCAGGGTGAGCGAGACCGCTGGCAACTGATCCAGAATCTTTATTTTTCATATTCATAGTCTCTTATTTTGCGCTGTAAGCGTCTCTCGCTTTCACCAGCTCACTGACGGCATCACTAACCAGCGACATTACCGCCGCCACCCGACAGGCTTCAGTGTAGTATTCATCTTCACTGGAAATGCTATCGATCCACAGACCCAGAACAGCCATAGCAGACTCACCAGAGGAGAGAGCATTTTCCGCATGCATCAGGACTTCAAAAGGTACGGATCTGTTCATGATCTGGCCTCCGCATCAATTCGGGCTATATCGACAATCGCCAGGACTTTATCCAGCCAACAGTGCACGATGGCTGCTTGCTCACCGTCGAGGTGTGGGGATAAATCAGTCATAACGTGAGCCAGCCCATTGCGAGCTCGGGTCATACGCTCTGCTGTGCGCTCTGCCAGCGTGAACTCATCCGGATAAGGCTGTATGCGGGAGAGCATCGCCTCGGCCTCAAGCTCTGCAGGATGGCGGTATATAGCGTTAATATTCATTTGGCCGCCCTCAGTTTTGATGCGTTCCCGCTGTCCGATAGAGAAAAACCCGCGTTCGCTGCTGTATCGTTCAGCGCAAGAACCACCTCCCCAACCGCACCCAGCATTGCGCCTATTTTGCGCATGTCGCCCTTTGCGGCTTCCTCGGTGTAGTTTTCATTGTCCGTTGCCCAGAACATCAGGCTGCCAATGGCAGTAATACCTAGCACCAAATCACTCACGGCCTCTTCTGCGCGGTTCTGAATGCTTTCCAGCTCATCGGCGGTGATGCCTTTTCCGAACTCATGGCGAACTAAATCGTTATACAGGTTCATGCTGCCACCTCCCGGACAAAGTTGATACGAACGTGCAGATAGCCGCCCTGCTGCGCCAGTAATTGCGCGGTCGATTTGGCCGCATCCGGGCTGGCGCTGGTCAGGGTGTAGTGAATGCCGACGGTGTTACCGCGTTTATTAACCGCATCCCCGTCAACCTGGAAGGTTTTAAGCATGACGTACCTCCGCTACCGGCAGACGAGCGGCCAGAGAGAGGATGAAGTGAGGTGCCAGAATGCGGCGGGCTTCACGTTCGGTTGCGGCCTCGACAGACAGGCGGCAGGGCCTGGCCTTTTTGTCATGGCGGTTGAGCGCCAGAAAGCGCCAGAGGAATAAATTAGGGCTGAGTGATGCCCGCCCTGCAGGGGGTGTGGTACGATTTGACATAGCTACCTCGTTATCTACGCTAACGCTGGTGGTCAGAAGCCCGGAAGGTGTTAGCGCACCTCTGGGCTTCGCCGTTTTGTGCCTTACCTGTTCTTTGCTTGTGGATAAGGTGTGTATTTCATTTGATATCAAGTGTGCATTCATGTCAACACTTTTAAATGCACACTTATTAATGTAATGTATTACACTCACACACATCACAGGGGGTCTAATGGCTACAGGTAGCGTCAACAACAAATCACAAATCAAAAATGTCCGCGTTCCACACGATGTTTTGAATGACATGGAATCTGTAAAGCTGGAAGGGGAGTCAACTGCTGGTTTCATCGTTACCGCAATGCGTAGCGAAATCGCCCGCAGGCAGACTGAAGGCAATGAGGAAGCCTTACTGCTATCTTCCCTTGATGCGCTGACCCGTGTTGAAGAGATCGGCACGAGAGCTGGTGAGGAAATCCAGCAGATCATCACGATTGCTCGTGACGAACTACAGCGCCGGCAGCGTAAGATGGCCAAAAGCCAGTCGGACAATCCAGACGTACCCGGCTGAACGTAAGACTCCTGAGAGGTGATTAAAATGCTTAACAAGCTATTAATCGTAGTACTCGTCATCGCCGTAGTTGCAGGCTGCTTACATCTTTTCTTTTCAACGCACTGAACAGGGTTACTCCCAGTAATTCTGTTAACTACCGGATTCTCGGTAGTTTGTCGAAATCCCAGAGCCCGAATTCGGGCTTTGGTATCCAGCCAAAGGGTCGGACTTGAAATCCGGCCCTTTTTCTTTGGTCGGTCTGCGCCATTGCTGATCACCACCAGCAAACAGCTACAAAATCCCGCCGGCTTGGCTGTGACAGAACTTCCCGCTTTAGGCCCGCTGGCGCAGACCTCATTTTTCAGCGAATTATTCTGCTTCTTCGATGGTCGCCCGCTGTCTCGATCTCCGCCAGTGCGCATGACCGACCCTGTTTTACGCTCAATCATGCCGCGCCTCCCACTCGTATTCATCAAAGCCAATCTGCCCCATCGCATCCACCAGCCGTTCCGCCGGGCGCAGGGCTTTGAGTTCCTTCTTACGCAGGTTCATCCCGTTACTGCCCTGTGAGCCATGAAGCCGCTTAGAATGATTGCCTGCACGAGTTACGGTGTTTTGCGCATCAATAACCGGCATAGCTGCCAGTTCTTTGAGCGATGGCAGTTCGACGTGCTGGAAAGTGACAACCTCCGGGCAACGGAAATAAGCTTTTACGAGCTGGCGCTGTACCTGCCAGGCCAAGTCATCGTTAAACGGCTTTGTCAGCAGCAGATAACCTGATTCGGTAATCAGCGTTACGCGGCCACGTATCGGGCTGTTCATTTTTTTGCCAGGGCGTTTAATGCCCCTGGCTAAATGATCAGTGACGTCCCATTCGACCTCAGACGCGCCGACAATAAAAAAATCGTCGCCATCAATGAAGCGGGCGCGGTTACGCTGAAAAGCCTTTTTGGCTGTGTCTCTCGGTCGCTGGTGGGCCTCGTCAATCATGGCGAACGTCACTACACGCTGTCCGTGAAATTCGACGGCAGGAAGCTGTTTAACCTGAATAGTAATATCCACCAGCCCAGCTTTGGATTGAGGGGCGGCCTCAGAATTGAATCTGATATTTTTCATTTTGTCGGCTCCGTTATGCGGCGGTGAGATTGTCCGGGTAGAGTTTCAGAATGTCGGTAATATCCTGAGCAGAAAGCCCGCTGTGCTGGTTAATAGCGGCCATATGGTTCACGAACTGAATAACCTTGAGCACGTCATAGCGCCCGGTAAAGCGGTAACGCATATGAGCGCCGATCCCGTCCGGGTTTTTCTCTCCCAGACGCTCGAGGCAAATACTTAGCTCGCGTTCCAGCTCTGTGGCATAGTTCCGGCCAGAGGAAAGCCGGCAGTAGCGCAGGATATCGTTTTCCGTCCATCCCTCAACGCCGGTACGCAGCATATAAACGCGGGCGCGGTGCTTCTTCGGTGTGCGTCGTGGGGCTTGTTTGTGGCTGGTGGCTGGCGTAACATCAGATCCGCGAGTATCTGTGTTAGCCGCCTGCTGTCCGGGCGGTTTTCTTTTTTCATCAGGCCACCTTCCCGCGAGACTCAGCAATACGCTGATTAATCCAGTCGTCGATTTCACTCTCAACGAAAGCAATAGCCCGAGAGCCGATTTTTACCGATTCGGGGAATTTCCCGCTGGACATAAGGCGATAAATCCAGGCCTTGCTATAACCAGTGCGACGCCTGACTTCAGAAAGTCGAATAAATGATTTGGTTTCGTAAGACATACTTTCCCCATTTATCTTATGCGCCCTCTGTGGACGCAGGTAGATTTCAGGGGAATTTTCTTCTTACGTTGATTTAAACTAAAGGTATGAAGCAAAAAAAAATTCTTACCGGAAATAAAATCTCTCTTTTTTCTTCCGGTCACTATCTGGGGATTTTTTCTTCCGCTAGAATCTTACTCAAAAGATGCTCCAGACTGTTACCATCCAAAATATCCTGAACCAACGGAATTAGGGTTTTCCTTACTTTCTCAGTCGTATCGACGTCAAACTCATCATAATAAAGAGCATCTCCATACTGTTTTAACGTAGGGCATTGATTAAAAAAATCCGAAAGTATCTTCATATCCAAATATGCCAAAACCCTTAAGCTCTTCCATCTTTTCAATAAAGATAATTTAAAGTGATTTTTAATGTTTTTTTTAGGACTATCATCCCCAAAGACTTCTTCGTGAGCTTTTCTAGCATGAAAAATCCAAGTCTTAAACCCTTCAATAAGAATTTCATCTGGAACACTTAGATCCACTTCAGCCCAAACAGTATTTCTACTTAAAGGTCCAGCCTCCCACCCATAACCATTTTCTATTTTCCTTACATCAGAAACAGAATCAGAGAACGAATCATTAAGTATTACATCGCTTATCATTTTATTGTATTCTTTATTCCCCAACCCTCCCATAAAACCATTATATCGATTCATAAAAGCAATTTGTGGCATATCAATCAATACAATACCAGACCTACAATGCCAATGACTTACATGTCTTAAGTCCTCATTCGTTATGGCTAACGCATCCCCATAGAATATTTCCTCTAAGAAATTGGAAACCACAAGTAACTCATCTTTTATTTCATCTTTTTTTCTTTCATGAAATTCTTTCTCTGATAATGGGAAAGGGGTCATTTCATCTAGAAGATCATCTTCGGTATAGCCATCTAAATACTCTTTATACTCTTCCCCCTCAAGATATCTTGCATATTCTAAAGAGTGTATCATCTCCACTCTTTTCTTGAAGGCTATGTAGAATTGAAGTCCATCATAATTTTGGGTGGACTCATCATATTTATTGACATGGATGGAACTGAGCACATCTTTAACGCCGAAATCAAATCCTCTTAAGTAATTAAAGAAGTCATATCCCTCGGTAATTGTTTTTGAAACCTGATCAATTTCTTGATCTATCTCGTCAGCAGACCTTAAATTTCGTTTCATAACGCCACCTCACGCCCTCTGATTTAGGCGGCTATGCCAGCCCGCAGAGGTGTACGGGTTTTCGGGGATCAGCCTAGACATAGCCTATTCTTTGTTCGTCTACCTAAGTCTACTATCGTCTGTATATACTGTCTATGCATCCAGTCAGGCACGTTTTCCGAACGAGCCATGCACCACATTTTCACCATTCTCAAGAGCCGCCATATAGTCGGCATACCACTGGAGCATTTCCCGACGGCCATCCAGATACTGAGCGTGGTTGTAGGTGCCGCGGATGGAGTTCTTATCAACGTGTGCCAGCTGCGTTTCAATCCAGGCGGTGTTGTAACCCTGCTCATGCAAGATGGTACTCATGGTGTGGCGGAAGCCGTGCCCGGTTACGCGGCCTGCGTAACCTATGCGACGGATCAGTACGTTCATCGCCATTTCGCTCATGGGTTTGCTGTGATGGATACGGCCGGGGAAGATAAAAATATATTGGCCGGTAATCGGCTTTAGTTGCTCCAGAATGGCAATGGCCTGGTCTGATAACGGCACGCAATGCGGGCGCCGCTTCTTCATCCTGGCTGGTGGCACTTCCCATATGCGTTTATCAAAGTCTATCTCTGACCACTTCCCTTGCCTGAGTTCGCCGGGGCGCAAACCGGTAAGAACCTGCAGGCGCATCGCCAGCTTTACCACGATACTGCCGCTGTATGTATTTAACGTTCTGAAAAATTCCGGCAACTCCTCGGTCTTCAAAAAGGCGTAATGCTCTTTTTTATGGGGAGAAAACGCACTAGCCAGATCCGGCGCGGGGTTATACTCCGCCCGACCAGTGACGATGGCATAGCGCCAGACCTCGCCGCAGCGCTGCCGTACTTTCCGCAGTTTTTCCGTTGCCCCTCGCTCGTCCAGGCGAGACAGAACTCCCATCAACTCCATCGGTTTAATGTCTGCGATGGGGCGGCCGCCGATATACGGGAAAACGTCAGTCTCAAACGTCTTAAGCATTTCCTCCGAATATGAGACGGACCACCGGTCGATACGCTTCTCGTACCATTCGCGGGCGATAGCCTCAAAGGTATTGCTGATTTCGTTCTGTCGGTCCTGCTTATCCCTCTTTCGCACATCGCTGGGGTTGATACCCGCGGCCACCAGCTTTTTGGCTTCATCCCGCTTTTGTCTGGCTTCGGTAAGAGAGGTAAGCGGATACGTGCCAAGCGACAGCATCTTCGGCTTTCCATCAAACCGATAGCGGAAACGCCACCCCTTCGATCCGTTCGGCTCAATGAGAAGAGAAAGCCCGTTACCATCGTTGAGTGTATAGGGCTTATCCAGTGGCTTAGAGCGCCTGATTTCAAGGTCTGTGAGTGGCATTGTGTATAGTTCCAAAGTGTAGAGCACGGGCTATACGCATTACTATACACACAGATGTATAGATTCCGGTAGATGTAAGTAGACGTAGAAATAACGAGAATTGGCGTTAGAGCCTGTGGTTACTGGGTTTTGTAGACTTGAGTAGACGTTGAGAGATGTTTGTTTGGAGCGGGCGAAGGGAATCGAACCCTCGTATAGAGCTTGGGAAGCTCTCGTTCTACCATTGAACTACGCCCGCTTTGAGGTGCGAGGGCCATTATAGACCTTACGCACCGTCTTACAAGACTGAATCTTGCTAACTGCTGATAAAATAACCTCTTAGCACTTAGGTTTACTGCCCTGCGGCGGTAAATAGCGCTGTGGATCGATAGCCGTCGCCCGGTAGCGAATCTGGAAATGCAGGCGCACGGAATCGGCGTCGCTACTTCCCATCGTGGCTATCTGCTGGCCAATCTTCACGTTCTGACCATTATTGACCATCATTTTGTCATTATGGGCATAGGCGCTGATGTAATCCTCACCGTGTTTAATCATGATCAGATTACCGTAGCCGCGGAGCTGATTACCGACGTACACCACTTTACCCGCCCCTGCCGCGTAGACCGGCTGGCCGCGCGTGCCGGCAATATCAATCCCCTTATTACCGCCATCATTTGATGAATAAGGCAGAATAACTTTACCGCTGGTCGGCCAGCGCCAGCAGCGTTGCCCCACCGGTGGCCAGGAGACCGGCGGCAGCGTCACCGGCGGCTTACTGGCCGCGGTGCGCGTACCGGCGCGACTCTTCGCGGATGAGCCACCCTTTGTGGTACCCGAGCCCGGATTCAGCTTCAGACGCTGTCCAACCTCAATGGTATACGGTGGGGAGATATTATTCAGTCGGGCCAGATCGTTAATGCTGGTACCGGTCGTCCGGGAAATACGGTACAAGGTATCGCCGCGTTTAACGGTGTAGACGGAAGCGGAATCAGATGAACTGGAACACCCTGCAATCACCAGGCTGCTGACCAACATCATCATGATAAAAAAGCGTTTTCTCATCAGGCGTCCTGCACTCAGCACAGCTCTCATCTCTTCACAACGGACGACTATCATACCAGCCCGCAGGCAGATCCCCAATCGATACGCTTGTGTTGGCGGATTCGGGTATCCCCCTCAGCAGTACCGACAGCGTGTTTTGGTAATGCCTTTCACGCGGTTATCGGCTACCCTAGTGGCGAGTACGTGACCAGGCGAGTGTATGCCGGGTCACTTTTATTATCAGGAGTTGTCATGACCGGGGAACATGTCATTTTGCTCGATGAGCAAGATAAGCCTGTTGGCAGGCTGGAAAAATATGCCGCCCATACCCTCAATACCCCTTTGCACCTCGCCTTTTCCTGCTGGTTGTTTAATGACCATGGCCAGCTACTGGTGACGCGTCGTTCACTGGGCAAAAAAGCCTGGCCCGGCGTCTGGACCAACTCCGTCTGCGGACATCCTCAGAGCGGAGAGACGTTTGACCAGGCCGTGACGCGGCGCAGCCGTTTTGAGCTCGGCGTTAACATTGCCAACATCGCCCCCGTTCATCCGGCGTTTCGTTACCGGGCGGTGGCCCCAAACGGGATTGTCGAAAACGAAGTCTGCCCGGTTTACGCCGCACGGATTATCAGTCCGCTGCAGGCCAATAGCGACGAGGTTATGGACTATCAATGGTGTGAGCTGGAGGATTTACTGCAGTCGTTGGCGCTCACGCCGTGGGCCTACAGCCCGTGGATGGTGCTCGAAGCGGCTGATGATAACGCCCGACAAGCGTTAAGAAACTATGTCGCGCAGCTGCGCTATTAGCCGTAATGCCGGATAGCGGTTTTTTCGCCGCCTGTCCGCCCCCTCTCTCGACTCATGCAGCGGGTGGCTGAGGCACAAACAAAAAACCCCGGCATTGCCGGGGTTGCGCTTTGGGCGGTCGGTCTTATTTAACCGGACGCATCGCCGGGAACAGGATGACGTCGCGGATGGTGTGACTGTTGGTAAACAGCATTACCATACGGTCAATACCGATACCCAGACCTGCGGTCGGCGGCAGACCATGTTCCAGCGCGGTCACGTAGTCTTCATCGTAGAACATGGCTTCATCGTCACCAGCGGCTTTCGCATTCACCTGGTCCTGGAAGCGCTGCGCCTGGTCTTCGGCGTCGTTCAGCTCGCTGAAGCCGTTACCGATTTCACGGCCGCCGATAAAGAACTCAAAGCGGTCGGTGATTTCCGGGTTCTGGTCATTACGACGCGCCAGCGGAGAGACTTCGGCCGGGTATTCGGTGATAAAGGTCGGCTGAATCAGGTGCGCTTCCGCCACTTCTTCAAAGATCTCCGTCACGATACGGCCCAGACCCCAGCTCTTCTCAACGTGAATGCCGATGGACTCTGCAATCGCCTTCGCAGAATCGAAGTTATCCAGATCCGCCATCTCGGTTTGCGGACGGTATTTCTTGATAGCTTCACGCATGGTCAGTTTTTCAAACGGCTTGCCGAAGTCGAAGGTCTGATCGCCATAAGGCACCGCGGTGTTGCCCAGAATATCCTGCGCCAGGGTGCGGAACAGGGATTCGGTCAGCTCGATCAGATCTTTATAGTCCGCGTACGCCATGTAGAGTTCCATCATGGTGAACTCTGGGTTGTGACGCACGGAGATGCCTTCGTTACGGAAGTTACGGTTGATTTCGAACACGCGTTCGAAGCCGCCCACAACCAGACGCTTCAGGTACAGTTCCGGCGCGATACGCAGGTACATGTCCATATCCAGCGCGTTGTGATGGGTGATGAACGGACGGGCAGACGCACCGCCGGGGATCACCTGCATCATTGGGGTTTCCACTTCCATAAAGTCGCGCCCCACCATGAACTGGCGGATACCGGCCAGAATCCGGGAGCGAATCTTAAAGGTCTTACGGGATTCGTCGTTAGAGATCAGGTCCAGATAGCGCTGACGGTAGCGCGCTTCCTGATCCTGCAGACCGTGGAATTTGTCCGGCAGCGGGCGCAGGGCTTTGGTCAGCAGACGCAGTTCGCTGCAGTGGATAGAGAGCTCGCCGGTTTTGGTTTTGAACAGCTTACCGCGCGCCGCGATGATATCGCCGAGGTCCCATTTTTTGAACTGCTCGTTGTAGACGCCTTCCGGCAGATCGTCACGCGCGACGTACAGCTGAATGCGGCCGCCGACGTCCTGCAAAGTGACGAAAGAGGCTTTACCCATAATCCGGCGGGTCATCATACGGCCAGCAACGGAGACTTCAACGTTCAGTGCCTCCAGCTCTTCGTTTTCTTTCGCATCGAAGTCAGCGTGCAGTTGGTCAGAGGTATGGTCACGACGGAAATCGTTCGGGAACGGAATACCCTGCTCACGAAGCTGAGCCAGCTTTTCACGACGGGCTTTCAGTTCATTATTAAGGTCAATTGCCGCGTCAGCGCCCTGTGCTTGTTGTTCAGACATGTTGGTTCCTCATAACCCTGCTTTCAAACTTGCTTCGATAAATTGATCCAGGCTGCCGTCCAGCACGGCCTGAGTATTGCGGGTTTCCACCCCGGTGCGCAGATCTTTAATGCGGGAGTCATCCAGCACGTAAGAACGGATCTGGCTGCCCCAGCCGATGTCGGATTTGGTATCTTCCATCGCCTGCTTCTCGGCATTTTTCTTCTGCATTTCCAGCTCATAAAGCTTGGCTTTCATCTGCTTCATGGCCTGGTCTTTGTTCTTGTGCTGCGAACGGTCGTTCTGGCACTGCGTCACTAAGCCGGTCGGAATGTGGGTGATACGCACCGCGGATTCCGTACGGTTAACGTGCTGACCACCCGCGCCGGAGGCGCGATAAACGTCGATGCGCAGGTCCGCCGGGTTGATTTCGATATCAATGTCTTCATCCACTTCCGGATAGACGAACGCGGAGCTGAAGGAGGTATGGCGGCGGCCGCCGGAATCGAACGGGCTCTTACGCACCAGGCGGTGGACGCCGGTTTCGGTACGCAGCCAGCCGTAGGCGTAATCGCCGATAATCTTGATGGTCACGGACTTAATGCCCGCCACTTCGCCTTCAGACTCTTCAATAATTTCGGTCTTGAAGCCACGCGCTTCGGCCCAGCGCAGATACATACGCGTCAGCATGCTGGCCCAGTCCTGCGCTTCCGTACCGCCGGAACCGGCCTGAATATCGAGATAGCAATCGGCGCTGTCGTACTCGCCGGAGAACATGCGACGGAACTCAAGCTGCGCCAGTTTCTCTTCCAGCACGTCAAGTTCGGCAATGGCTTCGTTGAAGGTCTCTTCGTCGTCGGCTTCGACAGCCAGCTCCAGCAGTCCGGAAACATCTTCCAGCCCCTGAGACATTTGATCCAACGTGTCAACGATGGCTTCCAGTGAAGAACGCTCTTTACCCAGCGCCTGTGCGCGCTCGGGTTCGTTCCACACGTCCGGCTGCTCCAGCTCGGCGTTTACTTCTTCCAGACGCTCTTTCTTGGCATCGTAGTCAAAGATACCCCCTAAGAACGTCGGAGCGCTCCGTGAGGTCCTGAATGCGGTTTTTTACCGGATTTATTTCAAACATGATCGATTTTCTTTTAATGGATTGGTCAAAATGCGGTGATAAGAGCGGAATTGTACCGGATCCCCGCTCTCTTTTATAGACACTTCGGCCTTCCGTCAGCCTGTTTGTTGACGACTTTTTCGTCAGACCGGCCAGAGATGGTCGATGATAAGCTGCAGGCTGCGATTGCCGCGGAACTCATTAATATCGAGCTTATAGGCCAGGGTGACTTCGCGCACGCCGTTATCCGGCCAAATCGAAGTATCAACGTTGAAGGCAATCCCGTCCAGCAGCGGGCCGCCGCCAACCGGCTCGACCATCACCTTGAGATGCCGCTCGCCCACCAGGCGCTGCTGTAGCAGACGGAAACGACCGTCAAACAGCGGCTCCGGGAACATCTGTCCCCAGGGTCCCGCTTCACGGAGCAGATGCGCGACTTCCATGCTCATCTCAGCCGCTTCCAGCGGGCCATCCGACATCACCTCCCCCTGCAACAGCGCTGGATCCAGCCACTCGGTGACCAGCTCGCCGAAACGCTGCTGGAACTCCTCAAAGCGCGCCTCTTCCAGCGACAGTCCCGCCGCCATCGCGTGGCCGCCGAACTTAAGAATGAGCCCCGGATGCAGCGTATCAAGACGTTCAAGCGCATCGCGCATATGCAACCCCTGGATAGAGCGCCCGGAGCCTTTTAACAGCCCGTCGCCGGTTGGGGCGAAGGCAATAACCGGGCGATGGAAGCGCTCTTTAATCCGCGACGCCAGAATCCCGACCACCCCCTGGTGCCACTGCGGATGATACATCGCCAGCCCGCCGGGCAGCGTGTCGCCGCTGCGTTCAAGCTGCTGGCACAGCGTAAGCGCTTCCGCCTGCATCCCTTGCTCAATCTCTTTGCGCGTCTGGTTCAGCGCATCCAGTTCATTGGCCAGCATCCGCGCTTCGCCGACGTTATCGCACAACAGCAGCGCCACGCCGACCGACATATCATCCAGCCGGCCTGCCGCATTCAGCCGCGGTCCCAGGGCAAACCCCAGGTCGCTGGCCGCCAGCTTTTGCGGATCGCGGTTGGCAATCTCCAGCAGCGCTTTGATCCCCGGACGGCACTTACCGGCACGGATACGGCTCAGCCCCTGCCAGGTGAGAATGCGGTTATTGGCATCGAGCGGCACGACGTCAGCCACCGTCCCGAGCGCGACCAGATCCAACAGTTCGGCGAGATTCGGCGGCGCGATGCCCCGCTCTGCAAACCAGTTTTTATCACGCAGGAAGGTGCGCAGCGCCAGCATCAAATAGAACGCCACCCCGACGCCGGCCAGCGATTTCGAAGGGAAATCGCAGTCGCGCAGGTTCGGGTTGACGATAGCCTCCGCCGCCGGCAGCGTCTCACCCGGCAGGTGGTGATCGGTCACCACCACCGGAATACCCAGCGCATGAGCATGATCGACGCCGCTATGCGACGAGATACCGTTATCCACGGTCATAATCATCTGCGCGCCGCGGGCGTGGGCCTGATCGACCACCTCGGGACTTAACCCGTAGCCATCTTCAAAGCGATTGGGTACCAGATAAGAGACATTACTGTAGCCGAGCGCGCGCAGCGCCAGCACGCTGAGCGCGGTGCTGGTCGCGCCATCGGCGTCAAAATCACCGACCACAACAATGTGCCGCTGTTGCCTGAATGCGCCGTAGAGCATCTCCACGGCTTGTTCGATGCCGGTCAGTTGCGTCCACGGCAACATGCCTTTGACGCTGCGCTCCAGCTCCTGCGCATGCAGGACGCCGCGGCTGGCGTACAGCCGCTGCAGCAGCGGCGGCAGATCGGTGGGGAGTTCAGTCCCTTCAACCACCTCACGGCGGCGTAGTTGTATCTGTTGTTTCACGCGAATTATTTACCGCTTGTCTGTTTTTGATGCTCATCAAGGAAGGCTTTCAGCTCTTTCGGCCCCTGATAACCCGGAAGCACGTAGCCGTTGCTCAGCACCATCGCCGGCGTTCCATTGACGCCAAACTGCACGCCAAGCGTGTAGTGTTTGCTGATATCAACCGGGCAGCTCGCCGGCTGGATACCTTTACCGCTCATCGCGTCATCCAGCGCTTTGTTACGATCTTTGGCGCACCAGATAGCTTTCATATCCTGCGCAGTCTGGCTTTGCAGCCCCTGGCGCGGGAAGGCCAGGTAGCGAACGGTAATCCCCAGCGCGTTGTAGTCGCTCATCTCTTCGTGCAGCTTGTGGCAGTAGCCGCAGGTGATGTCGGTGAAAACGGTGATAACGTGTTTTTCCTGCGGCGCTTTATAGATAATCATCTCTTTTTCCAGCGCATTCAGCTTGCCCACCAGCAGCGCGTTGGTGACGTTTACCGGCTGTGCGCCGCCGACGTCGTACATCGGCCCCTGGATGACGTGTTTACCGTCATCGGTCACATACAGCACGCCGCTGTCGGTCAGTACGGTGCTCATTCCGGCAACCGGCGAAGGTTGAATATCCGTACTCTGTACGCCCAGTTTTGCCAGCGACCGTTTGATAGCCGCGTTATCCGCATGGGCCGCACCGGACAGCGTCGCCGCCAGCAGCGTAAACATCAATAAACCTTTTTTCATACTCAGTCCTTTTATTCAGCACTCACGCCCGCGGGTGGTGCTGTTGATGAAGTTGTCTCAGACGCTCGGTCGCAACATGGGTGTAGATCTGCGTCGTAGAGAGATCGCTGTGTCCCAACAGCATCTGTACCACGCGTAAGTCTGCGCCATGGTTGAGTAAATGCGTGGCAAACGCATGGCGTAAAACGTGCGGGGAGAGCTTCGCGCTATCTATCCCGGCCAGCACGGCATAGTGCTTAATCCGATGCCAGAAGGTCTGGCGCGTCATTTGCTGCGCGCGCTGGCTGGGGAAAAGCACATCGGATGCCACGCCGTTCAGCAGCCAGGGGCGCCCGTACTCCAGGTAGTTCTCAACCCACAGCACCGCCTCTTCGCCAAGCGGGACCAGCCGCTCTTTGTTGCCTTTGCCGACGACCCGCAGGACGCCCTGGCGCAGGCTGATGTCGCTCATCGTCAGACCCACCAGTTCCGATACGCGCAGGCCGGTGGCATACAGCACCTCAAGCATCGCTTTATCGCGCAATTCCAGAGGCTGATCGACCAGCGGCGCCTGCAGCAGGCGATCGACCTGCGCCTCGCTCAGATCTTTCGGCAGCCGCTGCGGCAGCTTCGGCGACGCCAGCAGCGCGCTGGGGTCATCCGGGCGGATTTTCTCCCGATAGAGGTGCTGGAAGAAACGGCGCACGGCGCTCAACAGGCGCGCGGTACTGGTGGCTTTATAGCCGCCCGTTTGTCTCTCAGCCAGCAGCGCCTGCAGATCCTCGCCGCTCACGCTAACCAGCGACGACCCGCGATGATGCAGCCATTCCACGACCATGGTCAGATCCCGACGGTAGGCGCTCAGCGTATTTTCCGCCAGATTGCGCTCCAGCCACAAGGCATCAAGAAACTGTTCGATTCGTGCGAGATCCTCTTTCACATCGCCCTCTTTGCTCGTTAAAACGGCTTCAGTATACCCAAATAAGTGGCCCGACTGGGCAAAAACGGCGGCGCTGTTTTTCCCGGCGGCCTGACAGAGCAGCTTAAGTATGCGGCTGACGACGGCTTTCTGATAAACTAGCCGCAAAATCACCGCATGAATTGAGATGTTTACGCCATGAACATAGGTCTTTTTTACGGCTCCAGTACCTGCTACACCGAGATGGCAGCGGAGAAGATCCGCGATATCATCGGCCCGGAATTAGTGACGCTGCATAATCTGAAAGATGATTCCCCTTCCCTGATGACACAGTATGACGTGTTGATTCTCGGTATCCCGACGTGGGATTTCGGCGAAATTCAGGAAGACTGGGAAGCCGTCTGGCAGCAGCTGGATACGCTGGATCTGCAGGATAAAATTGTGGCGCTGTATGGCATGGGTGACCAGCTGGGTTACGGTGAATGGTTCCTTGATGCGCTGGGAATGCTGCACGACAAACTGAGCGCCAAAGGCGTGAAGTTTATCGGTTACTGGCCGACGGAAGGTTACGAATTCACCAGCCAGAAACCGATTATCGCCGATGGCCAGCTGTTTGTTGGCCTCGCGCTTGATGAAACGAACCAGTATGACCTGAGCGACGAGCGCATCCAGAACTGGTGCGAACAAATCCTCGGCGAAATGGCAGAGCAGTTCGCCTGATTTGCTTAATCCTGTGCCGGTTTTTGTAACACCAACCGGCGCAGATCTCGCCACTCTCTGGCATCCATACTGTCTGCAGCGACCCACAGATGCTGACGGCGGCGCGTTTGCATATCCTGCAGGCGCAGCAACATCCCGCTATTAATCACCCACGGCGTGCCGACAATCTCCCATTCCGCTTTTTGCCAACGCAAACGCGAATCGGTCATCAGCTTTATTTCCCCCCGGCAGGCGTGGATCCGCCGCTGGCTGCGCACGCTGTCGAACACCACCAGCGACAGCAGCAGTAGCCAAAGCGGTGTGTAGCTCAGCGGCCACGGCATCAGCAGCACAATAGCCGCCACAACGCCATGTAGCAGCAGCGAGAACCACTGTGAACGCCAGGAAATGCGTAAATCAGATTGCCACAGGACCACGTTCCCGATTCCGAGTCTGGATTAATTTTACCATCCGTTGCAGTTGCGCATCAGCCGGTTCGCCATGATTCATCAGCCAGTTAAACAGATCCGGATCGTCGTTTTCTAACAGGCGGATGAACAGCTGTTTGTCTTCATCGCTGAGCGTATCGTACTCATACTCGAAAAACGGCATGATGGAGATATCAAGTTCACGCATACCCCGGCGGCATGCCCAGTGGATGCGGGCTTTATTCGTAATGTCCATGTTGTCCTTCCAGCATAAAGAGAGTCTGACATCGTCCTTCAGGGCGCCGAAAAGCGGCCTGAACAGACGTTGTTGATAGGTTAGTGTAACCCGTTTTTTGCACTTACTTTACAGCAATATCGAGAACAGAGAACGCCATTCCACAAAAACCACAGCGAAGATATGGAATTATCCCTCACCTTTGTTTCCCCATTTGTGCTTTCAGGGCACAAATGGCCTGCCAAAAGCGCTTGCATTGCACCATAGCTCTTTTACCATTAGCTATTCACTCTGCGTTAAGCTATTCAGGACATGACTATGGCTTTTACACCTTTTCCTCCGCGTCAGCCCTCCTCTTCCGCTCGTCTGCCGTTAACGCTGATGACCCTGGATGACTGGGCGCTGGCGACGATTACCGGTCAGGATGGCGAGAAGTATCTGCAGGGGCAGATTACCGCCGATGTCAGCGCGTTAACCGACGATCGGCATCTGCTTGCCGCGCACTGCGATGCCAAGGGCAAGATGTGGAGCAACCTGCGAGTCTTCCGCCGTGGCGATGGTTTCGCCTGGATTGAACGCCGCAGCCTGCGCGAAGCGCAGCTCACCGAACTCAAGAAATATGCGGTGTTCTCCAAAGTGACCATTGCCGCCGATGATGAACACGTCCTGCTGGGCGTTGCCGGTTTCCAGGCCCGCGCCGCGCTGGCGCCGCTGTTCAGTGAACTTCCGGGCAGCGACAAACCGTTGGTCACCGATGGCGTGACCAGCCTGCTGTGGTTTGAACATCCGGCGGAGCGCTTTCTGCTGGTGACCGATGTGGAAACCGCTACCCGCGTGGCCGACGCGTTGCGCAGCGATGCGCAGCTAAACAACAGCCAGCAGTGGCTGGCGCTCAACATCGAAGCCGGTCTGCCGGTTATCGACAGCGCCAACAGCGCGCAGTTCATCCCGCAGGCAACGAATCTGCAGGCGTTGGGCGGTATCAGCTTCAAAAAAGGCTGCTATACCGGCCAGGAAATGGTCGCCAGGGCGAAATTCCGCGGCGCAAACAAACGCGCGCTGTGGTATCTGGCCGGAAAGGCGAGCCGCGTCCCGGAAGCCGGAGAAGATCTTGAACTGAAAATGGGTGAAAACTGGCGCCGGACCGGCACCGTGCTGGCGGCGGTGCTGCTGGATGATGGTCAGTTGCTGGTGCAGGTGGTGATGAATAACGATATGGAGCCAGACAGCGTATTCCGCGTGCGCGATGATGCCGGCACATTAAACATCGTCCCACTGCCGTACTCGCTGGAAGAAGAGTAGATTTTCGTTTCCGGGTAATAGCGATGTTGATGCTATTACCCGGCCAGCACCACCCCAGACTGCGCGGACCTGTAGCCCCGCCGGGGAGTTACCCGATGATGCGACGTTTTATTTATACCTGGCCAACATACAAATAAATAGCCAGGAAGTGACAGACGCTGCCGCCCAGCACAAAACCGTGCCAGATAGCATGGTTATAAGGAATGCGCTTGCAGACGTAGAAGATAACCCCCAGCGAATACACCACGCCCCCGACCGCCAACAACGTGACGCCCCCTGCCGCCAGTTTGATCGCCAGTTGATAAACCACAATCAACGACAGCCAGCCCATCGTCAGATAGGTCACCAGAGAGAGGACCTTAAAGCGGTGCGCAATGGTGAGCTTAAACAAGATCCCCAGCAGCGCCAGGCTCCAGATGACAACCATCAGGCCGCGCGCAAGCGGTGAATTGAGCCCTACCAGGAGAAAAGGCGTATAGGTTCCCGCAATCAGCAGATAGATGGCGCAGTGATCGAATTTTTTCAGCCACTGCTTGGCTCGCTGATGAGGAATAGCATGATAGAGGGTGGAGGCGAGAAACAGCATAATCATGCTGCCGCCGTATAGACTATAGCTGGTTATCGCCGTTGCGCTGGCATTGCTGTCTACCGCCTGCACCAACAGGAGGACCAGGCCGATGATGCCAAACACCAGCCCGATACCGTGACTGATACTGTTGGCAACTTCCTCTGCCAAAGAATAACCCTGCGTGATTAATGGTTTGCGAACCATATTTGACTCCGAAAACAAGAACGCTTTCAATGCCCGTCTAGGGTAACTGAGAATGATTCCAGTGAACACCTGTTAGCTAAAATAAAAAGATGAATATTTGTAAACATTGTAAAATCATAATGTTACATTAAAATTTCAACTAACAGCCGTTCGCTGTTCTATCAAAGCTTTCTGAATTCAATAACATAAAACTGGTCTTCGCCGGGATAGATCGCCGTAATCACCTGCCGCAGCTGCGCGAGGGTCATATTCTCCTGTTCGGCATGGCGTTCCGTGAGGCTGTCGAGCGTCACCGTGGACGTCGCCGTCACGCTAATCATGCAAAAATAGCCGTCATCTTCATAACGGCCGACGCGCAGCACGTCGCCGGTTTTAAAATGCGACTCGGCGGCATTACGAATGGTGATGGTTTTACGCCCGGCGAGGATGTCGTCCTGAAAGCGCTGAAAAAAGGTTATGTCATTCGGCTGCATGGTATAATTCCATCCTGGTTATGATGAATTGTGAGTTATTACTGTGAGTATGTTCTCCCACGCCGCGATCGCCAGTCTCAATAATCTTGAGATGATGGTCTACCACTACGTCATTAAAAATCGTGACAAAGTGATGTATATGACCATCCGCGAACTGGCAGAAGCCGCCGGGGTCTCGACGACCACCGTCCTGCGCTTTTGTCGTAAACTGCAGTGCGAAGGCTACTCGGAGTTTCGCGTCCGCTTTAAATTATATCTCGAGAAGAACCAGCCTCAACAGGCAAATATCGGCGCCAGCGAAATTATGAGTTTTTTTAAAAGCGTCAACAATGACGAATTTGATCATTTACTCGAACGCGCCGTCGATATTATTCTCGCATCGGAACGTATTATATTTGTCGGCGCAGGCACCTCCGGCGCGCTGGCAAAATATGGCGCACGCTTTTTCTCCAACGTCGGGAAATTCAGCAATCATATCGACGACCCTTATTTCCCGGTCACCAACGACATGGCGCGTAACGCGCTGGCGATCGTCCTGTCCGTTTCCGGGGAGACCGAAGAGATTCTCCGCTTCGCCAGCCAGTTCAGCCTGCATAACTGCAAGGTGATGTCGGTCACCAGCCATGAGCACTCCCGACTGGCGAAGCTGGCGGACTTTAACCTCTCCTGGCACGTCCCGCAAACCCGCATCGGCGGCGTGTATGATATTACCACCCAAATTCCGGTTATTTATATTCTGGAATCCCTGGGGCGTAAATTAGCCCGTAAACTCAGCTGAAAATAACACCCTGTTTTTCCGATGTAACATATTCCAGCTGAGGGAAATTGTTATATCGTGACATTTATTTCCCCTTTGTTAGACTCGCCAACAGATGCTATTTGACGAGACGAGCAAAGATGAAAAAAATCACCTTACCAAAAGACTTTTTATGGGGCGGCGCGGTTGCTGCACATCAGGTTGAAGGCGGCTGGAATAAAGAGGGCAAAGGCCCGAGCATTTGCGATGTGCTGACCGGCGGCGCCCACGGCGTGCCGCGCGAAATCACCCATGAAGTGGAAGCCGGGAAATACTACCCGAACCACGAAGCCATCGACTTCCACGGCCGCTACAAAGAAGACATCAGGCTGTTTGCCGAAATGGGCTTCAAGTGTTTTCGTACCTCCATTGCCTGGACCCGTATCTTCCCGCAGGGTGATGAAACTCAGCCCAACGAAGAGGGGCTGCAGTTTTATGACGACATGTTCAATGAGCTGCTGAAGTACAACATCGAGCCGGTTATCACCCTCTCTCACTTCGAAATGCCGCTGCATCTGGTGCAGCAGTACGGTGGCTGGACCAACCGCAAAGTGGTCGATTTCTTTGTGCGCTTCGCCGAAGTGGTCTTCGAGCGCTATAAGCACAAAGTGAAATACTGGATGACCTTCAACGAGATCAATAACCAGCGCAACTGGCGCGCCCCGTTGTTCGGCTACTGCTGTTCCGGCGTGGTCTATACCGATCACAAAAACCCGGAAGAGACCATGTACCAGGTGCTGCATCACCAGTTCGTTGCCAGCGCGCTGGCGGTGAAGGCGGCGCGACGCATCAATCCGCAGATGCAGGTCGGTTGTATGCTGGCAATGGTGGCGCTCTATCCGTTCTCCTGTAAACCTGACGATGTGATGTTCGCTCAGGAGTCGATGCGTGAACGTTACGTCTTTACCGACGTGCAGTTGCGCGGTTACTACCCGACCTACGTTCTCAACGAGTGGGAGCGCCGCGGGTTTAACATCGTGATGGCAGCGGGCGATGAGCAGATCCTGCGTGAAGGCACCTGCGATTACCTCGGTTTCAGCTACTACATGACCAACGCGGTCAAAGCGGAAGGCGGCAGCGGCGATGCCATCTCCGGCTTCGAAGGCAGCGTACCGAACCCGCACGTCAAAGCCTCCGACTGGGGCTGGCAGATTGACCCGGTGGGCCTGCGCTACTCGCTGTGCGAACTGTACGAACGCTATCAGAAACCGCTGTTTATCGTTGAAAACGGCTTCGGCGCCTACGACAAAGTGGAAGAAGACGGCAGCATCAACGACGACTACCGTATCGACTACCTGCGCGCGCATGTGGAAGAGATGATCAAAGCGGTGACTTACGATGGCGTCGAGCTGATGGGCTACACCCCGTGGGGCTGTATCGACTGCGTCTCCTTTACCACCGGCCAGTACAGCAAGCGCTACGGTTTTATTTACGTGAACAAGCATGACGACGGTACCGGCGACATGTCCCGCTCGCGCAAAAAAAGCTTCAACTGGTATAAAGAGGTCATTGCCAGCAACGGTGAAAATCTCTGATTCCCTCTCAGCAATGCCCCCTCCTCGCCAGAGGGGAGGGCACTGCCCGCCTTACAGACAGTTCTCTACAGCTTTTAACATTGCTAAAACGCATTCGCCCGAGCGGCGGTGACTGGCATCATAATCCCCGGCTTGCGCTACGCTTAGCCGGGCTACAAGTGCCGGATGGTAGCCGTTATTTGCCGCCGACCAGCAGCTGTAGCCCGGATAAGGCGTAGCCGCCATCCGGGTTCGCACATCTTATTTGCCGCCTGCCAGCTCCAGGAAACTACCTGTCACATAAGAGGCTTTGTCGCTCAGCAGCC